>NZ_KZ454880.1:0-153092 GCF_002792415.1 Marinomonas sp. BSi20584 | reverse complement strand
GTCAGTGTGTTTACGCCTTCCGATAATTGACTTTCGGCAGCGGTAAAGATCCACACACCGTCAATCTGCTGTGCAAAACCTAGAGAAGCATCACCATTAAAGATTTCCACGCTCTTCATGTCAGCATCGACATTGGTGATGGTGAAGGTCGCGGTGGCGTCGTTAGTTAGGTTGTCTTCGTTAGAATTACCCGTGTCGCTGTCGCTGTTCAGATCAATAACAGGTTGGGATACTGACATGTCACCGATAACGGTAAAGTTTTCTGTTGCCGTACTTTCATTGCCAGCTGCATCAGTAGCTTTCGCATTGAACTGATAAGTAACACCATCTTCAATAGTAGCCGTATAAGCCCACGTAGTACCTGTAACCGTCGCAGTACCAATAACGGTTGCCCCATTAAATATGACGACGGTAGAACCCGCTTCTACAGATCCAGATAGCACCAGACGTGTATCGTCTGTAGCATCACCAGACGTAAGCAGACCTATAACACTACCGACATCATCGGTTGCCGCAATGAAGCTAATGCTTGGAGGAGTAACATCGGGGGTAACTGTTTGGGTTTCTTTGGGTATATCATTCACACTGGTCGTGACAGAGTTCGTTTCTTCGACCAAATCTGTTTGTTCTGGCCTTGATACTTGCGACGTAGCTGAATTACGACCAACAGTACTCATGCCGGTTTCTTCTACGCGATTAACTTCCGTTACAACGTTTACAGTCGAAGCATCAGACGATGATGTATTTGTATCAGCACTTACAAAACTGGTGCTGCTGTTATTTGTTAAAATACCTGTTGGTACTGTTTCTACAATCGGCTCAACATCATCCGATTCGCTCGTCGCACCAGTAAGAACATTATCAAGAATGCTCTGCTCAGAATTTAAATCACCAGCGCCACGCCATAAGTTCAATGTGGTGGTTTTTAATGTATTGTCTAAATCAGATTGATTTAATATATCACTAGCACCACTTAGAGCTTGCTCTACACTTTGTCCCTGCGCAATGGCTTCGTCATAAGCCGCTCTTGCTTGCACAAGGATTTGCTGTTCTTGTTCAGACAATGTTGGTGTGTTTGTGGTTTGATCTGTGCTGTTGTTTTGGTCTGTATTGTCTTGATTTGTACTAATCTGCGTGCTGTTGTTTTCATCTGCCATGATGGTCACCTGCTATCTTATTTACGCAAAAAGCCGAGTACCATCGATCAGTTTATCGACGGTACTCGGCTCATCGTTTTATAGGTCTTTTACGTTTTCTAAAGTTAATTTGCCCATGCTACGAACGATATTGTAGGAGGCAATCACCACGTCTGCTTGCGCTGCGCTGTAATCACTTTGTGCGTTGATTAACGACGTTTCACCTGACAAGACGTCGATCAATGAACGACGGCCCAATTCACGTTCTTTACGCGCCAACTCTAGGAACTGTCCAGCGATTTCAGCTTGATCTTGCAAATAACCAGCACGCTCTTTGGCAAGGATTAAATCTGACCATGCATTTTCAGCCGTTTCCTTGGCAGTCAACAGAGTATAATCCGCTTGATATTGCTGTGCGGCTTCATCCGCAGCGGCAGATTTTACTTGATGGTTAGCTTGACCGGCTAAGTTGATATTCCAATTAAATTGCACGGAAATTTCATTGTCGTAACGATCACCTGATACACCATCTTGATTACGATGGTTTTGAGTTGATGCAACTAGATCTAAACTCGGCATCCATTGATTGGATTTAACACGTTCTTTTTCCGCTGTAGCGACGGCTACACTAGCTTGATCACGACGCACATCGGGATTATTCAAAACAACATTACTAATAAGATCGTCGATATCACTTGGTAATAACGCAGCAGGAATGGTAAGCATAGCCATATCGGCATCGCTTGGAACTGACGTATTAAACACGGTCACATAACGGTTTTTCGCTGTAGACAAGACTTGCTCGGCGCTTACACGTTTTGCTCTTGCTCCAGCTAACTGTGCCTTCGCTTGCAATACATCGGTGGTATAACCTTTGCCGTTGTTGATTCGAGTATCTTCAAGATTGGTTTGTTGCTTGATATTTTCTTCTGATTGGCGAGCAAATTCTGCCACACGGTAAGCTTTTTTCAAATTGATGTAAGCTTCAAGACCTGCCAAAAGTAGGTTTTGAGATTGTAAATCACGCTCTAACTCTTTGCGTGTAACGGTTTTTTCTGCTTTGGTGATCGCACCAGAGGTTTTACCAAAGTCCCATAAGGTTTGACGCAAGCTTGCGTCCAGCTCGGATTTGGTCATTTTAGTATCATTGCCAATATCTCGGTCAATGTGTTCTCTACCGTAGAGACCCGATACTGTTAAAGTGGGAAACCAAGCCGATTGAGCCGCTTCCATTTGCTGCTTTGCAGAAAATATTTCTTTATCTGCCTGAGAAATCAATGCGTGTTCTTGAAGCAAACGCGCCAATTCACTATCGAGCACAACTGGCTCTGCATTAACTGAACCCATCAATAACCCAGAACCCAATAAAACGGCTATTTTCTTACCGACCATCACTTTACACTCCATTACCAAGATAAACAAAAATTGACTAATTGCTTACATTATCTTCATTGGATATGCGAAATGTCAGTCTCAAAACTCTCATTACTCTCAAAAAAATAAACAAAAATCGTTATCGTTTTGGTTTATAAACAATACCCTTTCCAAAAATAGAACGAATAGGAAGTTTCACGCCATGAGAACGAAATTTAGCACGTAAACGGCTCAAGACGACGTCAACTCGATGTAACTCAACCTCTTTGTCATCCATCCATAAATAATCGCATAAGTCTTGCTTACTTTGCACCAGCCCTTGGTTCTCCAGCAGCTTTGACATAAGAGAAAATTCAATAGGAGTAAGAGCAATAGCAGATTGACCTACTATATTTACTTGATAATTAGCTCTGTCTAATTGGAAATCAGATTCAATTTTTAAATCACCCGAAGTCTCAGATAAATCATTCGAAGACATAACATTATTTGCTAGAAGTCGTTGCCACAAGACATTAATTTGCTCGATGAGCTTAGAAAAATTAATTGGCTTAATAAGATATAAGTCTGCGCCGCTTTGAAGCCCTAGCAGCTTATCATTTTGACTGCCTCGCGCCGTTAACATTATTAATCCATAACGCCCCAACTTACTTAGATGCTGAACAATCCCATAACCATCTTCGCCTGGCAAACCCACATCAATTAATACTATATCTGTTGGTTCAGCGTGTAATTGTCGCCAAAATAATTCAGCACTGCTACTTTCCCAAACCCTGTAGCCATTAGCACCTAGAAAAAATTTCAACTCATCACGTAAATCTTCATTATCTTCAATAATTGCAATATTCGGTTTTTTATACATCCCCAAAATCCTAATCAATCGAAATTTTCGGTATTTTAAATTGAAAACAGCAACCACACTCTGAATTTTTCAATAAATAAACGTCACCGCCATGACCAAGCAAAATAGTTTTACATATATAAAGTCCAAGACCAACTCCAGACTTTTCCCCCGCACTGACTTGAGTAAGCTTCTTGTATCTATCAAAAATCTCACTTTCTTTTTCTTTATCAATTCCAATACCATGATCTAAAACATCAACAAAATAAAACCCTTTCTCATTATAAATATCAACTTCCAACACACCCTCTTCCATATACTTTAATGCGTTATCGAATATATTAGAAAAAGCAATTTGAAGCATTGCTGAGTCAGCATTAATAGGAAGCTCAAAAAACTGCAAACACTCTATCGGCTCATGGTTCAATGAAAATTGAATCGAATGGTGATCAGACATATAAATCACTTCACAAGCATCCAGTATGATTTTTGTAAGGTTCTGCTTTTTTAACTGAAAGGTTTGTACATCTGATGACAACCTATCATCTGCCAAGCAATTATCCGTAAGCTGTACAAGCCTTTTGTTTGCTCGTTCGATACGTTTATAACGTTTTTCTAAGCTCTCATCGTAATCATAAAAATTAAGAATATTGGTAATGGCGCCAGAAATAATTGCGAGTGAAGTACGAAACTCATGCGAAACCATACTGACAAATTGTTTTTGATGAAAACGAGCTTCTCTTTCTATATTTAATTCTCTAATTAGATTTCTACGCTCAATGTCGCGAATATTTTCCTTATAAAGGTTTGATATTGTCACTCCCATCATAAAAAAGGTTATCATCGCAACTACAATTTGCCAAAAATACCCCTCACCTTCTGGATAATATATAAAACCATTTAGCGTCAACATTCTAAACAAAACTATTGAAATTAAGGATACAACCCCAAAAAATATAAAAATATCTTTCATATTTTTTGTTCTTTTACGAGAATCAAAAAAACATAAATACAAAACAGTTGCCGAACCAATAGCGAACAAAAAACATACGTTTTTCATTGCAAACAAATACATATCAAAAAACAAAAAAATATTTTGAAAAAATATAGCAAAAAAAACAAAATCAATAAAAATATTAATTTTTTTATTTTCAGGAGGCCGTCCTAGTAATGTCGCACACATTAACAAAACAATACCGTAAGCTGAAATAGAAAAAAAACTAACAAAATAATTTTGCAAATAAAAATAAGAACTACCAAAAACCCATCCAAAATATCCTTGAACAAAAAATACATTTAAATATATCGTAGCTGATAAAAAACAAACTAAAACATCTCTTTTTCTTGATATAATTGCCAATAATAAAAAGGCAATTGCAGCAAAAGAGAAAACTCCGAATATAAAAAACCAAAACATATTTCTTTTTAATTCATTCTCACTAAAATCTCTCTCCCCCCATATTTTTACATTAAAAATCATTGAGCTGCTCGTTTTTATTCTAAATATGAAAGAATAGCCTTTACTTGAGGGTGGCAATATATAAACAGGCGAACGATAATCAAAATCCCACGCTGAATCTTTATTGAAGTCTCCAGCCACTCTTTTTTCCCAATTACCAGAATAATCAATTGACTTATAATAGATCTCAACATCATCTAAATAGGTTGGTAATATTTCTAACCAATAATCTTTGTCTTTAAAGCCTTCACCATTAATTTCTGCTTTCACCCAAAAAACAGAGTTCGTATAGCCTTTAGATAGGATGCGATGTGACTCAGTCAATTTTTCTTCGGGAATGTCTAAGAATTCCTCAAAACTGAGAGCTCCATTTTTATCTTCATAGTATGTATAAGCAATGTCAGCCCCTAGGTGAAGCGGTGAGGCAAATAAAGAAGTAGAAAAAGCTAATAAAAATACTAATAAATACAACCGACTTAAAGATGTCATACACTTCACATATACGATATAGAAAAAATTTATGTTTGAGCGTTAATATGTAGAAGCTCACAACAACACTATTAGTCTAAAATCACTTTAATTTAAGACAACTTAAAAATGCATTTTATTATCTCTTAAGAAACACAGAATACTCAACCCCCGATCAGGTATTCCATCCCTTCGATAACTATGATACAGACCCTTCAACTACTTAATTGATAGCAAAAAAAAAGGGTAAGTTCCGAAGAACTTACCCTTTTTTAAATATTCTTAGTAGCTAATTAAAGTACTGTAATATTTTCTGCTTGAGGACCTTTTTGGCCAGCAGTAACAACGAATTCTACTTGTTGGCCTTCAGCCAAAGTTTTGAATCCTGAGCTAGCAATAGCGCTGAAATGTGCGAACACATCAGGGCCAGACTCTTGCTCAATAAAACCAAAACCTTTAATTTCGTTGAACCACTTAACGGTTCCTTTAACTGTATTAGACATAAATAATCACCTGAGTTTGAATAGCCCTTTTGGGGCCGGTTTTGCAAAAAAATAGACTTGTACTTAGAAACTTTCAGACGAGGATTTTATGAATAAAACAACGTATTGCAGAGTTAATAATTTAGACTTCTTTCTAGCTTGTGCCGCCATAGTATAGAGATACGCTTTAGATAGATAGCTTTATTCCAACTTATTTAAAATAAGTTGTTACCTACCCCCACACTTTCCGCCCATCGATCCATGTTGATTGCACAAAAAAATCTTCACTTAATGCTACAAGGCTAGCTCGGTATCCCGCTTTAATACGACCAAAATGATGCTCTATTCCTAAAAACTCAGCAGGTCTTAAAGACGCCATTTGTAAGGCTTCCGTAGGTGTTCGGCCAATTAAAGAAATAGTATTACGTACGGCGGTTGCCATATCTAAATCGGAGCCAGCTAACGTGCCATCTTCGGTGGTGACTTTACCTTCACTGCGCAGTACTTTTTTACCTAAAAATGGCATTTCTTTTTCATCTGACCCCACACTCTGAATAGCATCGGTTACTAAAAGCATATGCTCACAGCCTTTTGCGGCAATAGCGACTCGCATACTGGCAGGATGAACATGATGACCATCGGCAATTAAACCGCACCAAGTTGGTTTGTCGGTTTGTAATGCCGCCCCAACCACACCCGGTTCACGACTTACCAAGGGTGTCATGGCATTAAACAAATGCGTAAAACCGCGAGCACCACTCATCACAGCTTGCCTTGCTTGATCATAACTCGCCGCAGAATGACCAATACAAACAATAGCCCCTTCGGAAACTAACCATTCGATAAAGCCTTCTGGCACTTGCTCTGGTGCTAATGTCACCATGAGCTTTCCACTTCGACTCACTTCTAGCAACGTCGTTAATTTACCTTCTGTAGGTTTGCGCAGTTTAGATTCATTATGAACACCTTTGCGGATAGGATTGAGGTAAGGGCCCTCATAGTGCATCCCCAAAATACCCACCATGTTTTGTTTCAGTGCTTGGCAAACCGTTTGGTGAGCTTGCGACATGATCTCGTAATCATCCGATATCAATGTCGGCATCATCGCAACCGTACCGAATTGAGCATGCACAGCAACCATACGCTCCAATGCTTCTATAGTCGGCGTATGGTTAAACAATGCACCACCACCGCCATTAACATGAACATCAATAAACCCAGGCGCCAGAAAATCAACAACTTCCATGTGGCCTGCTTGTGCATCCGAAATACCTTCTATAGACACAACGGACTCAATAATTTGGCCTTTTAAGGTCACTTTTTGATTCGTTAACCAGTTTTCGCCATCGAACAGACGTTTAGCAAATATAGTTTTCATCATATGTTCCTTCATATTGCCTTCCTTCCTATCTGAGCTTTGGCCATCAAAATCGCGCCCGCCATGGCATCGCCTTCTGGCTGGCAAAAGTATGTCGAAAATCGCTCCGGCAAATACGCTAAAATGGCTTCGGACACGCCACCAACTAAAACTATCTTCTGCGCGCCTTTGGTGATCAAAGCGTCTAAATATAGACTTACCCATTCTACTTGCTGCTGGATGATTTTTAACGCGATAGGATCTTTTTGCTGAGCAAACTGAAACACCTGGACAGCAAAAGCCCCGTATTCTTTCGGAAGTGGCACACGATTTTGATACAATACATATTCTTCCGCAGAGAGAGAAAACTCAGCATTAATACTGTCAGTAAAAGGTGTCGATGGTGAAATACCATCTAACGCAGCTAACGAATACTCAAGTGCAGATAGGCCAATACGTGCCCCACTACCTTGATCAGATAACGGAAAACCCCAACCACCAACAATGCTAAACCTTTCATTTTTATAAACCACACCACAGCTGCCAGTGCCCAATATCAATAACGCGCCATTTTCACCGTTAAACGCCCCTAAACAAGCCGCATGCGCATCGGTTAATAAGTAGCGTTGCCCAAAAGGGGATTTTTGAGAAATCACCTGTTCTTGTTCTAACGGCTGATTGGCACCCGCCAAGCCTAAACCTAACGTGATTTTTGAATAGGCTTCGGGAAGAATATTGCCTTGATGACATGCTTCAAGACAGGCATTAATAATATTCTGCCATGCCGCTTCTATCCCTATTCTTGGATTACCCGAGCCACCTACGGCCTCACCCAATACATTACCATCACTATCAACCAAGCGGGCTCGACAGAAGGTTCCTCCTCCGTCCACTCCTATATATAAGCCGCTCATGACACATTCCCCTCATGTAATTGTTGTCGTTTTTGTTCACACCATTGGTAGTACTCTTTTAGAGCTAATAAGCTAGCCGCCTCTTCATCCAATACTATGGTTGCCGCTTCATGTAATTGCAGTGCCGACGCTGGACACATTGCAGAAAGCGGCCCTTCAATCATGGCCTTTACCGCCTCAGCTTTCGCCTTTCCGGTTGCCATTAACAACACTGCATTACTATCCAAAATGGTACCAATTCCCATCGTTAACGCTAAATGAGGCTGAAACTCACCGTCTTTGAAAAAACGCTTATTCGCTATAACAGTAGATTCAGACAAGGTTTTGATACGCGTGCGCGAAGCAAAACTAGAAGTAGGCTCATTAAAGCCAATATGACCATTTAAGCCGATACCTAAAATCTGTAAATCAATACCACCCGCTTGCTGAATACTCGCTTCATAATCCTGCGCACTTTTCTTTAAGGTGCCTGCATCTTGGCTTTCGGCCAATGGAACATGCGTGTTCGTAGCAATGATATCAATAGCATCAAACAGATGCCGATTCATAAAAGTGCGATAGCTCTGCTCATGAGAGTCGGCAATACCAATATATTCGTCCAAGTTAAAACTTGTCGTGTGACGAAACGATACTTGCTTAGATTGATAACGCACCACTAGCTCTTTGTACAAAGCGATGGGCGTCGAGCCAGTCGCCAACCCTAAAACGGGATTCGTTCTGGCATCAATCACATCTACAACACAATCAGCCGCATACAAGGCCACATCACGAGCAGATGGGAGAATGATAACTTGCATAAGAACCCTCTTTAGTAACCAGAATTAATATAGAACCAATATAGAACCAATTAAAGCGTAAGATCAATTTATTTTCCACAATTCTGTCATATTTATTTGCTTGAACGAATAATTGGTGCTAATTTTTAAAACTTAGCAATACCTAAAAAATACCAATATAGTTTTAACGGAAATTATTTTACGGTGTTACGAAAGCTGTAGCAGTACAAAAGGTCTACGAAAAAACCTAATAAAAAAAGCAATCACATCACAATTGGAAAACACAATCGGAGAGTACTCATGTTCAATGTTCGTTCCGCTTCACCTGAAACAAAAATGGCAACAAAACTTACTTGTCTAGCCGCCATCCTGCTTAGCAGCACTGGCATAGCGCAAGCTGCGAACGGTTTGTCGATAGAAAGTTGGCGCAGTGATGATGCTAATATCTGGTCTGATGTCATCATTCCAGCTTTTAACAAAAGCCATCCAGATACAAAAGTAAACTTTGCCCCAACCCCTCCAACGGAATACAACTCAGCCTTACAAGCAAAATTAAAAGCAGGTTCTGCTGGCGACTTAATCACTTGTCGTCCATTCGATACGGCATTAGATCTTTATAAAGACGGTTATCTTGCCAACTTAAATGATCTAAAAGGTCTAAAGCAATTCTCTGACGTAGCGAAAAGCGCATGGGTCACGGACGATGGCAAAGATCAATTCTGCATGCCTGTTGCGTCGGTTATTCACGGCTTTATTTACAACAAAGAAATTTTTAAAGAACTGAATTTATCCGTGCCTAAAACCCGTGATGAGTTTTTCAAAACGCTTGATACCATCAAATCAGAAAGTCGCTATATACCGTTAGCAATGGGAACCGCTGATCAGTGGGAAGCCGCAACAATGGGGTTCCAGAATATCGGACCAAAGTATTGGGAAGGTGAAAAAGGCCGTAAAGCACTATTAACAGGTAAAGAAAAACTAACCGACAAAGCTTACGTAGATACTTGGAAAGAACTTGCCCAGTGGAAACCGTATCTAGGTCGAGGATTTGAAGCGCAGAAATATTCTGACTCACAGAATCTTTTCACATTAGGTCGTGCTGCTATCTACCCAGCGGGCTCTTGGGATATTCAGACGTTCAACAATCAAGCGGATTTTGAATTTGGTGCGTTTCCACCTCCAGTGGCAAAAGCAGAAGACACTTGTTACATCAGTGATCATACCGATATGGGTATTGGCATCAATGCAAGTTCGACTAATAAAGAAGCAGCTAAAATCTTCTTAAATTGGATGGCAAGTAAAGAGTTCGCCACACTTTATGCGAATGCGGTACCGGGCTTCTTCCCATTGTCTGATCATCAAATTGACATCAAAGATCCTGTTGCACAAGAGTTTATGAGCTGGCGTCAGCAGTGTGAATCGACCATTCGTAACTCTTATCAAATCCTGTCTCGTGGTACACCAAACTTGGAAAACCAACTTTGGAACGTGAGCGCTCAGGTAATCAATGGCACCATGACACCAGAAGCCGCCGCCAAAGAAACACAGGATGGTTTGGAGCAATGGTACAAACCTCAGCAATAAACTAAACCATAAAGAGGTCGTCCATCGGGGCGACCTTTTAACTAAATGAAATTTATCTAGATAGCACGTTACATTGAGATAAACTATGACTCCATCCAACCAACATGACGAAAAGAAACCGTTCCCATGGCACTTGGTATTTTTCCTCGGGCCGGGGCTGCTTATTTACGTTGTTTTCAGTGTTTACCCCTTGCTCGATACGCTTGTCTTAAGTTTATTCAACGAGCAACAAGGGCAAAGTAGCTTTGTCGGTCTGCAGAATTTTATCACCTTGGTAACAGACGAAACTTGGTCACAGGCTTTTTGGAACGCACTGGGCAATAACTTCAAATTTTTCGCGATTCACATGCTTGTACAAAACCCGATTGGTTTGCTTCTCGCGGTTTTATTGAGCTCGCCAAAGCTACGTTTATCCGGTACTTACCGAACACTTATCTTCATGCCTACCATGCTTTCTGTAGTAATCATTGGTTTCGTTTGGCAGCTGCTGTTAAGTCCTATTTGGGGAATTTCTGAAAACTTCCTTTACAGTATTGGTCTTGGTCA
Source organism: Marinomonas sp. BSi20584 (assembly GCF_002792415.1). Lineage (NCBI taxonomy): Bacteria > Pseudomonadati > Pseudomonadota > Gammaproteobacteria > Oceanospirillales > Oceanospirillaceae > Marinomonas > Marinomonas sp. BSi20584. The sequence goes on along the minus strand of NZ_KZ454880.1, from coordinate 142,158 downwards.
ATACTTCGATGCTTGGCTTGGTAAGGAAAGTAGCGCACTAATCACTTTAGCTTTTATCTCAGTGTGGCAGTTTGTCGGCATTCCGATGATGTTGATTTACGCAACCTTGCTCAACATTCCTGATGACATTGTCGATGCCAGTGTGGTTGATGGCGCGAATTCATTTCAAACCTTTTGGCACATTAAATTACCGTTAATTTTGCCAACTATCGCCATGGTATCAATTTTAACCTTTGTGGCGAATTTCAATGCATTTGAACTGATATATGCGGTAAAAGGCGCCCTTGCCGGCCCAGATTTTTCGACCGATTTAATGGGAACTTTCTTCTACCGAACATTTTTTGGCTTCCAGCTACAACAAGGTAGCGCATCCATGGGTGCTGCGGTGGCAACACTGATGTTTTTGATCATTTTGGTGGGCGTCATGCTGTTCTTATTCTTTATTCAACGCCGCATTCAGCGATTCCAATTTTAAGGAGGCCATGATGAAACTATTAAACCGCTTTATTCCCTCCTCTGGAATGAGACAGGTGCCCAAAAGTGTCACGGTACACGCTGTGTTATTGGCCTATACCGTGATTGCTCTGTTCCCAATTATTGTCGTTGTGATCAATGCCTTTAAAGAACGTCGTGCAATTTTCCGCGATCCACTCGGCTTACCAGACAGTGATTCCTTTACCTTGCTAGGATTCCAGCAAGTGTTATTGAGATCAGACTTCGGTTTGTATTCTTGGAACAGTTTGGTCGTCACTATCTTGGCAGTAGGTTTGGTGCTTTTACTTGGCGCGATGGCCGCTTGGGCTCTGACGGAATACAAATTTAAGGGCAACTTGCTGATTACCTTTTTGTTTGCCATGGGCATCATGATTCCAATACGTCTTGGCACGGTAAGTATTTTGAGTCTGATGGTCAATCTGGATCTTGTGAATACGCTTACTGCGCTAGTTTTGGTGTACATAGCCCAAGGATTACCTCTTGCAGTATACATATTATCGGAGTTTGTACGCACCATTCCAAAGGAACTCACCGAAGCTGCTCGTTGCGATTCGGTTAGTGAATACAAGATTTTCTTTTGTGTCATCTTGCCACTACTGAAACCTGCGATGGCGACCGTTGCCGTATTCACCATGATTCCGATTTGGAATGATTTATGGTTCCCACTGATACTCGCGCCGGGTGAAGAGACTCGCACTATAACACTTGGCGTACAGCAGTTTGTTGGTCAATACGTCACTGACTGGAACTCGGTTTTGTCAGCGCTAACCTTGGCGATCGTTCCTGTACTGATCCTATACACCATTTTCTCAAGACAATTGATCCGCGGCTTAACCAGCGGAGCGGTCAAATAATATTTTATATCTTTGACCGTTGGAGGTTTATTTCATGGCTAGTGTAAAACTTAACAATATTAAAAAGCGCTTTGGCGATGTGGACGTACTGCATGGCATCGACCTTGATATCAAAGACGGCGAGTTTGTCGTGTTGATCGGCGAATCTGGTTGCGGTAAATCAACCTTATTACGTTTGCTATCTGGATTAGAAGACATCACCGAAGGCGATTTGTATATCGATGACGAGCGCGTCAATGGACGCTCTCCCGCCAAGCGCGGCATCGCTATGGTGTTTCAATCTTATGCTTTGTACCCTCATATGAACGTGTTTAAAAACATGGCATTTGGCTTAAAAATCTCAGGAAAAGACAAAGCGTTTGTGAACAACAAGGTTATGGAAGCGGCGAAGAAGCTGAAGATTGATCACTTATTGGAGCGATTACCGAGAGAATTGTCTGGTGGTCAACGCCAGCGCGTTGCTATAGGTCGTGCCATTGTACGCGATCCAAAAGTCTTCTTATTTGATGAGCCTTTATCTAACTTAGACGCCTCACTACGAGTTCAAACACGAGTCGAACTTGGTAAGCTTCATCAGGAACTAAAAGCCACGGTGGTTTATGTTACTCACGATCAAGTAGAAGCCATGACATTGGGCGATAAAATCGTCGTGATGAACAAAGGCCGTGTCGAACAAGTTGGCGCACCGTTGGATTTGTATCATCATCCAAAAACACAATTTGTTGCTGGTTTTATTGGCTCACCAAAAATGAACTTTTTGAAAGCGAAGATCAGTCAATCCGGCGCTGAAAACACGCAACTTGTGCTAGAATCTGGCCGTGTTATTGAAGCCTCGGTCGATACTTCGTCTTTAAATCAGGGCGATATAGTACAACTAGGCATGCGGCCAGAACACATGGCGCTAAACTGCGAAAGCAACATCGTAGAAGGCAAAGTCACTCTCATTGAACACCTTGGTGAACTATCTTATTTATATGTCGATATCGGTCAGGAAGGTGAAATGGTGCTTAAGGTGGATGGTGACAACCAACACCAAGCAGGTGATAAAATTACCTTTGGTATTCAACCTAATCGCTTGTATTTATTTGATCACCAAGGTAACGCCTTAACGAGGGTCAACGCGCATACGTCAGCAGCTATTACACTTTAGAGCTGACATACTTAGCCCTTAGCAAAACGAGTACGAATACGGGAACCCCTTCCCGTTCAGGACACTGATATGAACCAAAATCGGGTTAATGAGTTATTTGGCGCGGCCCAAGCATTGAGAGAAAAAGGCATTCCTCTTTATATGCAGGTAAAAAAAGCCATTTTAGCGTCTATTTCTGCAGGTCGAGTACTTGGTGGAGATACGCTTCCACCAGAGCGTGATCTGGCCAAGTATCTTGATGTTTCACGCGTCACCGTGCGCCGAGCCATCGACGAGTTGGTAAAAGAAGACGTATTGACGCAACGTCAAGGCGCAGGAACTTTTGTGAGTGAAAGGGTTGAACAACCGCTGAACCACTTGCGTAGCTTTACCGAAGTCATGGAAGCTCGTGGCAAAACCATTACGTCCAAATGGCTAGATCGCTCTTTGGGTATGCCTCATGAGGATGAATGCAAAGCACTTAAACTGTCAGCAGAGCAAGAAGTGGTGCGCTTTTATCGTTTGCGTTATGCCGATGGCAAGCCAATGGCGCTTGAGCTGGCGACGATTCCAAGCCGTTACATTCTCAACCCTTTTGCGATGGAAGGATCATTGTACGATTTGCTGGAACAACAAGGCTGCCGCCCTGTTCGTGCGTTTCAGCGTCTTCGCGCCATTAGCATTGATGAACAAAGAGCTCATCTACTCGACATCCCAGCACTTAGCGCTGTACTTTACATTGAACGTACCGCTGTAACACAAGATGGTACGCCCATTGAGTTTACGCGCTCATGGTTCCCTGGGGATTCTTACGACTTCGTTGCAGAGATTCATAATACAGTTTGATAAAGACCCTAATAAAACAAACCTCTAATCACAAAAAAGGCTTTCTACGGTAACAATAGAAAGCCTTTTTTATGTGTGTTTGAAAACAAAACAACGACTACTTTTCTTCTTTGGCCTTAGCCAGCAACAAAAAGCGTTTATGTATTTTTCGCGTCGCTAACCATACACTGCCAACAACAATAGGCACGGACAAACCGATAACTAAACTTTTATCAAAATGGACACCTTTGTCGTACACCGCTTCAATCAAAAACTTCAATAAACCCACGCTGTAGTAACTGATCGCAGCAACAGACAAGCCTTCGACCGTATGCTGCATGGCAAGTTGAATTTTTGAACGACGATCCATGGAAGTGAGCAATTGTTGATTCTGAGATTGAATAGACATCTCTACTTGAGTACGCATCATATCTGATACTCTATCGATACGAGTCGAAAGGCTTTCTAAATGGTTGCCAGCTGTATTACAGGTTCTTACCGCTGGAGTTAAACGACGAGTCATGAATTCGGTAATGGTTAAATGACCGGATACTTCGTCTTCTTTTAGCTCATTTAAACGTTTTAAAACTAATTCGTGATAAGCCCTTGTGGCACTGAATCGAAATGAGGTTTTTGATCGTGTGGCTTCAACCCAAGCGGCCATGTCTATTAGTTCGCTCAACAAGGCCTGCTCATCAAGTGGTTCTGTCGCATCAGACAAGCTGGCGGTGGTTTGAGCTAACTCTTCGTCCATGGCAACAAGTTCTGCGTTGTATTTACGTGCCATGGGTAACGCTAATAACGCCATCAAACGGTAGGTTTCTATCTCGACTACGCGCTGAACCATACGGCCCAGTTGGCTATCACTCATGCGTTTGTTGTAAATGAGAAAACGACCACAGCCATCACTGTGCAACTGAAAAGTGGTCCAAACCTGAGCATCGCCATTTTGAGGACGACTACCGACTAAACGCATGCCCTCAAAATGGCTTTTTACTAGAGCGAGATCTGGTTCAGGAATGGTTCGAGCGTCCTCAACGGCCACATGAAACGCCGCAATAACAATACCAGGAATTTTAGATAACCAATCAATTGGCAAACAAACCAAAGCATTTTGATCGAAAAAACCTAGGTTAGGATCAATCTGCGAATGAGTAATCATGTAAGAAGTAAATTCAAGATGCTTATCACGACGTATTTTAAAGTCGCCAAAATCTACTTCAAAGCACACGCCATCATCTTGTGGTGGCACACCATTAAAATGATTATAAAGTGAACAAAAGTGTTCAAACTCTGCTTGCTTCTGATCTGAACCGACAATAACCGCGAGATAACTGATTCTGGCTGGACTGGGCAGCACCTGAAAAGGGCGTGAATGTAGCTCTGCATACAGTGCATCTCGTAATGGATGCATCTCTAACCCGTATGAGTTATTAACCTTGTTCATTACAAACCTTATAATAAGAGTGACTTAAAAAAACAAACATCACTCAGCTATTGTGTGCGGATTACTCGGTAATTTCCATAATATTTTATTTTTACCGCTTTTTTTCGCGAGCCCCAGCATCTCATCTGCTGTATTAAAAAGGTCATCGCTGCTGCAGCTTAGATTAGGTAATTTTGTGGTCCCCCCCACACTGACAGTTACCTTACCGCTAAAATCTTCATGACTGTAAGCTAAATTTAGGGCCTCAACTCCTTGCATACAAAGACGAGCAACCTCAACAGCATCTTCTTGAGAATGGTCAGGTAACAAGATAACAAACTCTTCACCACCATATCTTGCAACGAGTCCTTTATCTAAAGCTTGCTTAGCTAATACCATTGCGACTTGTTGAAGCACTTTGTCACCAGTAGCATGTCCGTAACAATCGTTATATTGCTTGAAATTATCTATATCAATGACGAGCAAAGAAAGACATCCTTGATGAGTAATGGCTCTTTGCCATTCTTGCTCAATAACATCTTGATACTTACGACGATTGGCAAGTGATGTTAAAGGGTCAATATTGGCTAGTTTTTCTAACATTTGACGCTGTTTTACAAGCTGCAAATGAAGGCGAACGCGAGCCTGTACTATATTGGTATGTAGTGGTTTTTGAATATAGTCGCTGGCACCCATTAATAAAGCTTTTTCTTCATGACTCGAGTCATTTAAAGCAGTAATAAAAATAACGGGGATGGCACTTGTACGCACATCATGACGAAGGCGAGCCATGGTTTCAAAACCATCCATTTCTGGCATTACAACATCTAATAAAATCAAATCTGGCTTATATTCTATAGCCTTTCTAATACCCTGCTCACCGCTTTTTGCTAGCATAATGCTAACCTCATCACTGAGTATATCGCTGATTATTTTCAGGTTGATTTTTTCGTCATCAATGACTAAAACACTTTGCACTTCTGTCATCGTCTCTAATCACCTTGGAGCTCTAAAACAAGCTGAGACGCTTTAACAGCAGCCGTCTCAAACTCAATATTTTTAACATCATAAATTAAATTTTCGATATCCAGAACGTACTTGCTACCGCGAACCATTTTGCGCAGTAAACTGAAATGATTTTCTACAAAAAAATCTGACTTTTTTAATAGAGGTACTATTTTTTTCAATTTATTCACTAAATCACTTTCGCTAAACCCTTCTATATCTTCACTTGATTTAATTAAAGAAAAATAGGGCATTAAAATACATTTCAATTTATCAACTAACACCTTAACCATTCCCACAAGATGGATAATTAGCTCAGAACAAAAAGCCCCATTTTTAATATTGCCTTCTAATTCAGTACAAAACACTGATATATTTAACGCCCCTATGTAAGCAGCATTAGATTTTAATGAGTGAATAACCCCATCTAAATCAATACCAATACATTCAGCCAAAGAAAAATCTTTGTATCTATTATAAAAAGACGATATTAAATCAAGATATAAGTCTTTTTTTCCACTAAGATTTTTTATCGCTTTATCTATATCCAATGTATCTATTGAGTACAAATTAGACAACACCTCAGAATGCAGTGCGTCTTGTTCATGCATCACAAAACCCTTCATTTGCAAGGAGTTATGATGCTTATTTGTAGCTAGGTGTTTTTGTAAAATTTTGTATAAATCAAACTTTTTAATTGGCTTATCTAAATGCGCATTCATACCAGCGTGTGCTGACTGCTTTTTTGCTTCATCAGAGACATGAGCTGTCATTGCAATTATAGGAATATTACTATAATGAGAGGATTGTCTAATTTTTTTAGAAGCGGTTAACCCATCCATAATCGGCATTTGAATATCCATCAAAACCAAATCGTATTTCTTGTTTTCTAATTTATTAATAGCCTCTTCACCATTACCAACAACATCCACCTTTATCAAGGTATCATCTAAATACCCCAAAATAACCTTTTGATTAATAAGATTATCTTCTGCCAGAAGAATGTTATATTGAGAAAAATTCGGGATGCTTTTATTTTCTCTACATTCTTCTTTTAACACTTTTTCATTTAAGGTACTTTCATTTAAAAGCAATAAATCAGGGGCGATATTAAGAGGGAGAACAAAACTAAAAGTAGAACCTTGCCCTAATTCACTGTGTACCCAAATATCACCGTTCATCAACGAGCAGAGTTGGCGAGAGATAGTTAAGCCTAAACCGGTTCCACCAAACTTGCGAGTAACACTATCGTCAGCCTGATGAAATGATTGAAATAGTTGATCCAAATACACTTTCGATATCCCAATACCTGTGTCAATTACATCGCACCTTATTAGAACACCTTTATCATTATTTTCATCAGCATACATGCGTACACAAACACCACCACGTTCGGTGAACTTAACAGCATTGGTAACTAGATTGACCAACACTTGCTGTATACGTAATGGGTCACCTAATAGCATGGGCGGCAACGATGGAGAAATATCGACCGTCACTGCCAATTTTTTTTCTTCAGCTTTGATAGCATTCATATTGATCGCATGCTGGACAATCAATTTAGGGGAAAAAGGCACTTTTTCTATCCCCATTTCCCCCGCCTCAATCTTCGAAAAATCCAATACATCATTAACGAGACTAAGTAGGTTTTCACCGGACGATAAAATGGTGTTGATATAGTCTTTTTGCTCATGATTTAAAGACGTTTTTAAAGTCAGGTGGCTTAATCCAATCACAGCATTAATTGGGGTGCGTATTTCATGGCTCATTCTGGCAACAAAGGAAGACTTTGCCTCCAATGACTCTTCTACTATGCGTTTCGCATTTTCTAATTCTTTGGTTCGCTCTTGTACCTTACGATCCAATTCTTGGTTGATCGTTTCCAGTGCGGTGCTGTATTCCAGAAGTTTTTCATTAGCTTTTAATGCAACGGTTTCGGCCTCTTTTATTTTCGTAATATCACGACTTACGCCACATACAAAAATCGGCTTACCTAATGAATCAAAAATAGGGACAAACAAGGTATCAAAATAAATCTGACTACCGTCACCTCGCATACCAGCTTGTTCGATAGAAACAGGTTTTCCACCCTGCAATACTTGACGATAGGTAGCATAGACTTGCTCTGCCATTTCGTCACCAAACTGCACTCGTAAGTTAAGGCGATGTATCTCTGCTCCCTTTTCAAGACCCATTACTGCCTTAGACGCTGGGTTATTGTCGTATAAAGAAAACTCATCACCATCTTCTACTGCCATGATGAACATTAAATCGGCAGAATAACGCCACATTTGTAGAAAACAATCGATTATAGTTTGATCATGCTCTTCTTTATTGAATGCATTACCTAAGCTCATTTGTTTTCCCTCACAATTTGATCATGACTCAACTATGATTTTTTCGTTAATTCCCAGTTTTCAGAGTTTGCCTGAAAGTAGGCTGACTCAGCCTTTGTGGAGTTAGCCAACCAACGAGAAAGAATCAAAGTATTAGCGTCTTGGCTTATACGACCGATAAGTGATATCGGTTGATATGTATTTAGCATATATCCACTTAAGCTAACACTCTGTAATATATTGTTATTATCTAAGGTATCTGTGAAACCAAGCATGCTTATTAGTTCACCTTCATATGCTAACCAGCCGTTAACAACCCCATATTCTTTATCCTGCAAAAATACCGTTAGCTGAATACTTTTTTCTTGGTTTACCCAAACGCCATTAATAGAATTAGCAAATTTTGCTTTTTTCTGAGCCATAGGCTCAATGTTTTTTGTCTTGATTTCATTAGAGCTAGAATGTTTCGTGAAGATCAACTTGTCGATGTAATCTCCTGGAACAAAAGCTTGATATTTAGTTGTCGTTACCAATGAGTTCATTACCGTAATTTGGCCATCACTATCAAGCTGGCCACAGTAGGTAGAAACCCAGTGAGAGCCATCGTCAGGTTCTTCACCACCAATTGAACGCCAATAAATAGACAGAACTAATGGTTGCCCAGCATCATTAGTAGGGTCACTTGGCCGACAATATCCAATCACAAGATAAGTACCAGTAGAGCCAGTATGAGATCCGTACTCTCCAAAAATAAAACCATCTTCATCGACTTCTAACGTCATCGTTGAGCCATAGCTATTTTCCCATGAGCCATTCAACATCAAAGACATGCATTACTCCTTTATGGTTTAAACATTTTTATCTGTTCACTAAAATTGGTAGACATTAATTGAAAATACGTGCTGGCTTATTTTGAGTTGTCGTAATCACTTTGGGCCCCTCTTCTTTATTGAATATCCACATGCCAACAGGAATAACGCAATTCTCGCCTTCACGTTGAACTACTCTAAATTCATACACCGTATACAAATAATCCATCAATACAGAACCTACCAACGCGATATAATCAGCATTTTCCATTGGTTGAAATTGCGTAATAACTACTCCTTTATTCTCACCAGCCTCAATCAATACATCGTACATGTTAGAGGTAACCACCAACTTTCCAATATTTCCAGAATCCGTTTCTCCGATCTCAATCACCAGATTTTCTTTTGTTTTAGATGCTATGTTGTAAAGCGTAGCCATTACATCCAAGTCGCCTTTGAACTGAGATGAGCCAGAATCCAAAGCAAGAAAGTATGGCGTGCTAGTAATTGATTCAGGTGAAATAAGCTGAGTATCACCAATAGATAAAGATGTGATCTTGCTGGTCCATAAATAAGGTGCACTGTATTTATCCCAAGGCAAAAATAGATACTCCCTGTTCTCTCGGTAATCTTTATTCAGCTGACCAAATTCCACTTGACCGCTCTTGTTATCGATATCTGTTAGAAATGTTACATAAGGACGTTTCGAACTAACCACTCCTTGATCAAGCAAACTCTGAAAGAAATGAAATGATGCCGGTTCAGTTTTATTACTCGGTGTTATGCCTCGAAAAGACCGATAAACAAAAAGAGAATCTGACAATTCCGTTGTACTAGGAATACCGATGCCGCCATCCCAATCAAGCTCTCGAAACTGAATACCTTGATAAGACTGCGCTAAATACACATCTGACAGCAAAGACACAGAACCACTTGTTGATTGTCCCAAGGCTTCAGGTGTTAAGGTAAAAACATCCTTGCCCGTTTTTACCTTCATATTTCCCCATGGCCCAAAATTAACCTCAGTTGTCTGCTGGTTAACCCAAGAAAAACTGGATGATATTTGATAAGCAAACTCTTGATCACCATAATGATGACAAGTATCTGCTTTGCATAAACTAGATGTCACCCAGATAAAGTCACTGCCGGTATCAAAAGAAAACTTCAATGTTTGCTCTGGCGTGCCAACTCCAACATAAGCATACCAAGGTGACGCACCATTATTCTGAAAAGGCCCTCGATCAAGAGAGATAGAAACCCCCTTCCCCTCACCTATTACTGATAACAATTTTTCCATACTTCCTCCAGAAAAACACAGTGTATAATTAAGCGTAATTACGATGAACGTACACAAAATGTGTAACGAAAAACAAACAGGATCTACAACCTAATGCACATTTCGACCATTAAATACGGCGTTCTTTTACTAGGATGCTCTTTTGTAAGTCTAGTACATAGCAGTGATTTAATAGCCTTCGGAAAAGAGTGCTTGGCAAAAGAAGAGCGCTTGAATAAAGCAAAAAATAGATTAGAAGTGCTATCGCTACAGTCTGAAAGAACACAAAGGAAAAATAGCCAATCGATAAATTACTTAGATCGCTATCAAACCGAGAAAGCCCAGCTCGAAACATCAATGATAGAATGTGCTGAAACCACACCGAATAGCGCATACTGCCATCAAATTCGACACAAATATAATGAATTAACGTATCTGATTCAGCGAGTAAAAGCAGAAGCCATGGATAATAATTTTGGCGATAATGACGCAACAATCAATTATGAGATAACAAGAAACAATTTCAATCAACGCTATGACGACTTTCTCGCCTTATGTCGAGACTCCAATGTGCACTATGCTCTTATTCAAAGCCCCACAGCTTACACTGAAGTTTGCTCAACTCCTGAAGCAAAAGAGTCGATTACTTGCTCTCTTTTCTAAAATTGTAACGCAGGAAAAGCTAACTGGCTGGCACATTGCTACTTTGAACTACGTTAACCAATTTATCCATAGGGAAGCCTAATGCTTCCGCTTTGGCTAATAATCGACGTTTAACGTCTTCAGGCATAGTTGGAGTGCGAGACAATAACCAGAAATAGTCTCGGCTAGGCCCAGATATCATGGCGTATTGATAGTTTTTTTGATCCAGCTCAAAAATCACATAGGCACCATAAAACGGCCCAAAAAACGACACTTTTAGATGCCCAATATCCGACGAATTGACAAAATAAGCGCGGCCTTCAGCTTCTCGCCACTTTTTATCTTCCGCAGAATAACCACGGTTCAACACTGCGACGCCTCCATCATCACGCATAGAATAAGTCGCTGTGACATTAGACAAACCTTCCTCAAAAGCATGATCTTGACGCACAATTTCATACCAAGTGCCTAAATAACGCTCTACTTGAAATTGTGTTACGGGATCAATATTTTTTGGAGCACTAGTACAACCAGTTAATAAAGTGCAACCTGCCAACAAAATCGTCATTATCCAAACCGGTACTTTCATCTTAGTGTCCTTTATAAAAAATCGGGGCATTTAGAGCATCATACAAATGTCACACTTTTATTGCAGTCTAGCAAAACCTTTTGTGAGAGAAGAAACCTCTTGTTTTATTCTAGATTGCAAAGACAACACAACATTCGCCAAAATAAATTGCTTGTCGTTAATCTTAACAGCACGACACCTGTTACAACCATAGAACCAAGATACTTATCTTTCTCGATTGATATATCCGTATTGGCTGGCGGTTTCTGGTGGGAAGGAAGTAAAGGCACGCAACGAGGACTTGGTACTCAACGGGTTGATCCTCTCAACTTACAACAGGAAAAACTCGATTTATTAGTTCAAGCACTCGGCCCCGCCTATATTCGAGTAGGCGGCTCTGAAGCGGATAAAGTACATTACTTTACGAGCGCTAACGCCCCAACTAATAGCAATTCAGACGCACTTACTGTCACCAAAGACATGTGGCACCAGCTTCATGACTTTTGCCAACGCAATGGTTTAGCCCTTATGTTTACCATGAAATATGGTCTGTTTGAACGACGTCAACAAGGCACATGGCAATCAACCGAAGTTAAAGAATTATTGGAATACAGCCACGTTCATGGGCAAAGTATCCATATTTGCGAACTGGGTAATGAGCTCAACGCCTATTGGGCATTTCATGGATTAACCTCACAACCTAGCGCGAAAAATCTCGCAAAAGACTATGACTCTTTTATTCGCTGCGTTCGACTGTACAGTCCCAATAGCAAAATCGCCGGCCCTGGCAGTGCATTCTGGCCGAGAATCGGCGAAGCCATCAAACCCCTTAGCAATATTTCCGCTCCATTTTTAGATAATCTAGAAGAACCTCTCGATATTGTTGATTGGCATTATTATCCATTTCAAAGCAGTCGTTCTCCGATCAAAACTCGCGCAGCAACAATCAAAAACATTCTATCGCCAAGCTCACTCATGGATTATGAGAGATATTCGAGACAACTGGAAAAGCTCCGTGATCAATATCAACCTAATGCTCAACTTTGGACCGGAGAAACTGGATCGGCTCAGTGCGGTGGGCAAGCCAAACTATCAGATCGTTTTGTATCCTGTTTTTGGTGGGCAGATCAACTCGGTCGAGGCGCAAAAAACGGCCAGAAAGTCATGATAAGACAAAGTCTAATCGGCGGTGACTACGCCCTTATTAATCGACAAACGTTAAAACCAAATCCAGATTATTGGGTCAGCTGGTTATGGGGGAAGCTCATAGGAGAACACGTTTTTGACGTGCAAAGTAACGACCCATTTGTGCAGATTTACTGCCATAGCGCAAAAAAAGAAGGCAAATGCACCCTACTCATTATCAATATGTCAGCCAATCCAAAAATTCTTCACTGCAACGGCTTTGGCTCAAAAAAGAAGCGCTTTGAAATTACCGCAGACTCCCTCACATCAAAAAAGATCCGCATCAACGGAGTCAAACCCAAATTTAAAAATGGAAAAATCAAACTTAGTGATTTCCCCAAGCTTTCTAAACTTAATCTAGTCAGCCCCTACAGCATTAATTTTTGGTGTTTTAGTGTGTAGTTTTTATCAACACACAAAACAAACACAATATTGATAACCATTATCAATAACGCTATTATTAGTCATTATATAACCGATCTACTAATCAACAATCTCATAACAAAGAAAAAAAACATCTTCTTAGAATGCTGCTTAATCTTAATAATTTGGCACCAACATCAGCCAAACCTAAGATAACAGAGTTAATAAAGATAAGGTTGTAAACCTTATGAAACAACTAAATTATGGACAATTGAGGCTAACATGAGCAAACCAAACTTACGCTGTCTTATTACTAACCCATTGATAGGATTAACATTACAACCAGCATTGCCTAAGCTTCTTGCTGGGACGCTTTTATCATCCTTATCTGGCTTAGCCACGCTCGCAGCCTTTTGGTGCATGGTTCAATTGATTAGCGATATATCTGCTTATTGGGTTATTACTGCGATAATATTGTGGCTTTTAAGTGCTGCATTTTCAGCCTCAGCTTCATGGCTTGCACACGATGCCGAGGCCGCATTTTCAGGAAAGTTACGTCGTCAAGTTGCCAATCACCTTACTCGCTTACCTGCATCAACACTGTCTGGACAAGGTGACCAGAGCTTAAGAAGCCTTGTTTCAGATGATATTGCAAAATTACATCATATGGTGGCTCATTTACCTTCAGAAATTGCTAACTTAGCAGTCTTACCGCTAGCCTCTATTACTTTATTAATTAGCATGGTTGGTCCTGAAACACTCTGGGTGTTATTACCAGGCCTTATTGCCTCATTATATTATCTCGTAGTAGTACCACGCATTACTGCTCGCGATGGAGCTGCACGCATGAAGGTTATGGCTGAGGTGATATCTGCAGTTGACGATTACGCGCGCGGCATTAGAGTAAATAGAATATATGGGCGTCAATCTGGAGCTTTAGCCACTTATCATGATTCAGCGGAACGTTTTACTAACAGCATGGTTATGTGGGTAAGTAAAGTCGCAACATTTGCAGGGATTGCCGTAGCATTGCTACAAGCTGTCGCGACGTTTGCTATTGCCTATTTAGTGTCTTATGACCAAAACACTATAATATTAGCCGCAACATTATTTTTCAGCTTAGCAATTGTGACACCCGCTTTGCGTCTCGGACATGGACTTGATTATGTAAGTACGGGGAAATCAGCAATGGGGAGAATAATAAAGCTGCTGCAGACGCCTACATTACCAACAGGTCAATTAACACAGTTAGGTACTCCACCTATACTTACAATTAAAGATGCTGAATACTCTATAGGCAAAGTCAAGACTCTTGATAAACTAAACTATATTTTTGAACCCAGCACTATGACTGCAATCACTGGTCCAAGTGGTGCAGGAAAAACAACCCTCTTGCGCATTTTAGCAGGGCTTGAACCTCTGCAAAAAGGGCATATCCAGCTGGCCCAAACAGACATTTCTCAACTAGATGAACAAGTTCGACACGAAACCTTCCTACTCATACCGCAAGGTGCTGATGTACTACCCGCAACCGTAAAAGAAAATTTAAGATTATCAGCCCCAAATGCTACCGATGAACAACTAAAATCAGCCCTTATAACAGCACAGTTGGACATCGATTTAAATACAGTTGCTCAATTACTATCAGGTGGTGAGCGACAGAGAATAGGTATTGCAAGAGTATTTCTATCTCCAGCACCTGTGATATTACTTGATGAACCAACCAGCGCTTTAGATCAAATAAAGGCAACTAAATTAATTGAATCTCTAGAACACTTAGCTCGAAATCAAGACAAAACTATTATTATTGTTACGCACGATAAAGCCTTAGCAACCAAAGCAAGTGCTCACCTTGAATTGAAGCGTAAAACTACATCAGGAGAGTTATTATGAGCATTGCAGTAAATACACCAGACAAAAAAACAATAGCTATATTGCCACCCATCGCACGTAGGCGATTAATTACTGTTAGTATTGGCTGGATATTAGTAGCCGCATTAGAAGCAATTGCTTACACTATTTTGGCTCTTGGGATTATCAACTATTGGCCACCTAAATGGATTTTAATCAGCGCTGGCGCTGCTGTTTTCGCAACAGTTTTAGTGAACCGTTTAGGCTATTTAACAGGGGTTAGACTCGCTGGCGATTTATATGCAGCATTAGGGCAATCTCTTGCTCGTACTAAATTATCTTGGTTTACCAATGATCATCGAGCACAAATAGCCCACATTGCTGGGCAAGGTATTCCTGGATTTATGAGCATCCCAGCTCACCAACTCCAAAATTTTCTTCATGCACCATGCATTCCTCTATTTCTAATATTCGGTATATATGTTCTTGTGAGTCTAGATGTAGCCCTAGTTGCCGCCGCATTACTTACATTATCATTGATCACACAATTCTTATCTCAGAAAGCACTTGGACATGCAGATGCAAGGCGACATGATACAGAAGCAAAAACATCAGAAGCAACTATTGAATTAGTTGATCATATTGAGCTATTACGAACAGCAGCAGGACCCGTACGAACAATAGAACGAATTGAGCATCGCTGGAAAAATCAGGAAAAGGCGTTAATCAAAACTAATAAAGCGGCTGCTTTCGCCGTATTTATTTCTTCGTTAGCAAGCATAATGCCTATAGCAGGAATGGCTGCATATTTGATATTTACTGGATTTAATAGCCCTACAGCCATATTAGCACTCCTAATCATGATTAGCCGTGCCGCAGCCCCTCTTGGCGACTTGGCAACAGCAGGATTAAACATTAATGACCTACGAGCTTCATTAAATAATTATAAGGCCGCTACAAACACACCAATATTGCCCGAGCCTACTACTGCACAGGCAAACGTACAGCATGCATCAGATAACCACCATATTTCAGTTCAAGGTGTAAGCTATGCTCCTATGCTAAACAATATCAATATAAACATTTCGATTGGCAGCAGAGTATTAGTGACAGGTCCTAGTGGTAGCGGCAAGAGCACCCTACTTGAACTACTAATGAGATTTGATGATCCCACACAAGGTCATATTACAATTAATGGAATTAAACTAAATGAAATGACCTATGATGGACTGGCTTCTAATATCGCTTTTGTGCCGCAGGATCCTATCGTATTTACAGGAACTTTAGCTGAAAATATTCGCATTGGTAAGCCAGATGCTTCAGATAAAGAAATTGAAGATATTGCGAGAAAATCCACACTCAGCTCTATAATTGATCGTTCACCTGATGGCATACATCAATCAATTGGCCAGCAAGGTAGCGCGTTATCAGGGGGTGAACGCCAACGTGTAGCATTGGCTCGCGCCCTAATCAAAAACGCTCCCATCTTAATATTAGACGAAGCAACAGCAGTGCTAGATGAGGCAACAGAACAGGAAATTATTACCGTAATTCATGACCTATCTGCGACCGTCATTTTTGTGACTCATCGAGACCCATCCATTTGGCAACCCACACAGTCTATTTATTTAAATAGTTAATGCCATTTATTCTACGAAAAAGCACTGATACTTTTTTTGAAAACTCCACTTTCAAGTGAAGTATATTTCTCATGATATTACGATTATCAGCTTTATTTGTGATGCTATGTATGGCATCACAAATAACTGGAGCCCAGCAATTGATACGACTAAACTAATGATTTGAGTTTCATTGACCACACTTCGATGAAGCTAGTACCAGCAGTAAAATGATATTTACTATTGCTTTTTGCTTTGCTACAAGCCTCATCTTCATTACCATCATTAACCGTATTGAATTCAAAAACACCTTACTCATCCCTGTATTAAGCCTAATGTATGGCAGCATATTGAGCTCAATAGCTGAGTTTTATGCCTATAAAAATAATATCCTCCAAAGCATGCAAGGATGGTTATTAGGTGACCGCACCAAACTCACTAAACTCAAAGTTATCAGTCCCTAGAGCATTATTTTTTAGTGTTTTACTGCATAAAAGCAGCGAAAGATTAAAAAACAAATACAAATGATTATCAATAGTATAAAAAACCCATTCTCATCTATATAATAACGCGTTCTTTTTGGTCTACAGGATTTTAGACATGGTTCGCTTTATGACACACTTCAAACAGGTTTTAGCTCTTCTTTTTTTAAGTCTTATCTTAGCAAGTTGCGATCAATCACCTCCAGCCTTACCAGACAAATCACAATTAAAAATAGATCAGGTAGAAAAAAGCTCATCGGGTTGGCCAAGAACAATCATGACCCCTGAAGGTTCACTCACCCTCAATAAAAAACCAACCAGAATTGTGTCCACCAGCGTCACCTTGACGGGTACTTTACTCGCCATCAAGGCACCACTTGTTGGTTCTGGCGCCACCATGGCGAATACCAGCGTTGCATCTGAACAAGGGTTCATGCGCCAGTGGGCAGATATCGCAGAAACTCGAGGTATCATCCCCCTATATCAGACCGAACCCAATGCCGAAGCGATAATCAAAGCCAACCCAGATCTGATCATCATTTCTGCAACAGGTGGCGATTCTGCCATCAAGCTTTATGAGCAACTTAAAGATATCGCACCCACATTGGTCATTGCGTATGACGACAAAAGCTGGATGCAACTTGCGAATATTTTTGGTGACCTTCTAGGTTTAGAAGAACAAGCGCAAACCATGATCCAACGCTTCAAACAAGAAGTTGAACGCACCAAATCAACCATCAATTTACCGCCTCAACCGACTACGGCCATGGTCTACTACCAAGACGACACAGGTGCCAACATTTGGACCTCAGAATCTGCACAAGGTCGATTATTACAAGAGCTTGGTTTTACTCTTGCCGACGTACCTGAGAGCGTAAAAGGCAATATCAGTATGGGCATTCGCCATGACATTATTATTGCTACTGGAGAGCGATTTCCTGATGCGGTAACAGGTAATACCACACTGTTATTTTCTGCCAGCACAGACAGAGAAAAAGCTTTTATGAATAACACTTATTTACATGAAACAAGATCCGTACAAAACAAACAGGTATTCGCTGTTGGCGATGATACCTTTCGCTTGGACTATTACAGCACCACCAACTTATTAAAACGATTACAAATACTGTTTGGACGTGAAAAGTCATGACCAATAACACAATGTCTACGTCAAAGAGCAAGCGATATGCTTGGTTATTCGCATTGCTGCTATTTTTATTCATTATTATGATCGCCAGTTTATACATTGGGGCTAAGCCGATTTCCATGGACATTCTGTGGAATATCTTCATGGGCAAAGAACATGGACTTACCAAAACCATTGTTATTGAAGGTCGTTTACCACGCACTTTAAATGGGCTTTTTGTCGGTATGGCGCTTGGAACGTCTGGCGCACTGATTCAGGCGATAACCCGAAATCCTTTGGCGGATCCCGGCATTCTTGGCGTTAACTTAGGCGCCAGTTTAGCCATAGCAATTGCCATCGTCTTTTTAGGCGCAACTCAGCTGACCCAATTTTTTGGCTACGCGGCTCTGGGCGCTTTTTTAGCCAGTTTATTAGTATATTTCGTTGGCAGCATTGGCGGCGGTAAAACCGACCCTCTGAAACTTACGCTAGCAGGGGTTGCCCTTGGCGCCGTATTTGGCGGTATTAGCTCTGGCCTTACTCTTTTTAATCCAAGTGCATTTGATCAGATGCGTTTTTGGGCAGTTGGTAGTCTAGATATTCGCTCGTTATCTGTCCCATTATTTATCGCCCCTATTGTCATCGGTGGCTGCTTATTAGCCATATCGATTACCCCAGCTCTTAATGCATTTGGATTAGGCGATTCTTTGGCCTCAGCACTGGGCAGCAAACCCGCTCGAATTCAGTTGTTAGGGCTAATAGCAGTTACATTGCTCTGTGGCGCTGCCACTGCGGCGGCTGGACCCATTGGTTTTGTCAGTCTTATGATGCCGCATATTGCTCGCTGGATGGTGGGCCCAGATCAACGTTGGATCATCCCCTTTTGCTTTATCCTAACGCCTATATTGCTATTAATTGCTGACATCATCGGGCGTGTATTAATTGTTGGGGAGTTACGGGTTTCTATTGTGACCGCGTTTATCGGCGCACCTATTCTGATTTATTTAGTGCGCAAAAAAGGAGCTTCTGGACTATGAAGATCTATCGTACCTACACACTGACAATAACCAATGTTATCAGCCACTACCCAAAGCAAATCATTTGTTCTTTTACTCTTGCGTTGATCATTGCCACACTTTTTTTTGGCCAACACATTGCCGAAAATACTCAAGATATTTGGCAACTTATCACAGGCCAAGCAGACCCATATCAATCCATTGTTGTGTGGCAATGGCGAGCATCTAGATTGTTTGCCGCCTTAGTAATCGGTGCGGCGCTAGGAATCAGCGGTGCCGTATTCCAATCATTGGTTCGTAACCCTTTGGGTAGCCCTGACATCACTGGCTTTAATGTGGGCGCCTTTACCGGGGTTTTGCTGTCTATTGCTTTGTTTGGCAATCTCTACTGGTTCAGTGTATTGGGCGCAATTCTGGGCGGTCTTTTTTCTGCCTTGCTCGTTTATACTTTTGCCTATAGAGATGGCCATTCCGGTTTTCGATTAATCATTGTAGGCATCGCGATTAGTGCCACCCTTTCTGCGTTTAACCAATGGCTGATACTCAGCGTTTCATTGGAAACAGCAATGACAGCAGCGCTATGGAGTGCAGGCACACTCAATGGTATGACCTGGGCGCGCATATTGCCAGCAGCGGTACTCATTACGGTCTTTATCCTTTGTGCTTTTTTGCTTAATACTCGTATGAAATTACTCGAAATGGGCGACGATACCGCGGCGGCGCTGGGCGTTTCAGTGAATAAAACCCGTCTCGCCCTAATGTTTGTTGGCGTTGCTCTAACCGCTGTAGCCACCGCCATCACAGGCCCAATAGCCTTCATTGCTCTGGCCGCGCCTCAGATAGCAAAACGTCTTGAAAACAGCGCGAGCACCTCATTAGGATCATCCGCTCTAGTCGGCGGCTTGTTATTACTTAGCGCAGATTTTATCGCGCAACATGGCTGGGAAGGCTCGACATTACCGGTAGGACTCATCACCGTGAGCTTGGGTGGTATTTATCTAGTGTTTTTAATTATTCGTGAGGGAAGAAAATGACAGCAACAGTCACAGAAATTCAGCAGAACAAATCAAACGATACAGACTATCAAGCTTTGCCAGAACTTTCTTTGTCGACCCAATCTGTTACCCTCGGTTACGATCAAACAATCATCGCCAACAATCTCTCGGTTGATATTCCTGAAGGTAAGTTCAGTATTATTGTTGGCCCAAATGGCTGTGGAAAATCCACTTTACTAAGAGCACTGAGTAGATTGCTGCCACCAACATCTGGCCAAGTACGACTAAATGGCCAAGACATTCATAGCTTACCAACCCGTGAGGTAGCAAAAATACTGGGGCTCTTACCACAAAGCGCAATTGCTCCAGATGGTATAAAAGTTGTTGATCTAGTGGCTCGCGGACGTTTTCCCCATCAAAAATGGTTTCAACCTTGGCGCGAACAAGACCAGATAGCCGTAGAGTCTGCAATGAAAGCAACGGGCATCATGGAGTTCGCTCAGCATCATGTTGATCAACTTTCTGGAGGGCAAAAACAACGTGTATGGGTAGCAATGGCATTGGCTCAAGAAACGCCATTACTGTTATTAGATGAGCCAACAACGTACTTAGATATCGCTCATCAAATTGAGCTGATGGATTTATTTCAAGACTTAAACCGCCTACAAGGTCATACCATGGTGGCGGTTCTGCATGACCTTAATCACGCTTGCCGATACGCTGACAATCTTATTGCTATGAAAGCAGGAAAAATCATTGCCTCTGGCGCCCCCAAAGACATAGTCACTGAAGCACTTATTGAAGACGTATTTGGCTTACCCTGTATGATTCTGGAAGATCCTGTTTCGGGTACACCATTAATCATTCCCAAAGGCCGACAAGTATAGTTGAACAGCAAGCTATAAATAAAAAAATGGCGATGTCCTGAGACATCGCCATTTTTTAGACTGCACAAGTAAAAGAGCGATTATGCCGTAGCATCTTTTGCTTGAAGAGTTTCTTTTTTAGCAACGTCATCATCAGGAAAGAGCGTCGTATCAATCAAGCTGACACTTCTTAACGAACGCACTCCTGCGCTTAATAATACAGTTGCTGCTGCACAACCAAAGCCAAGCGCGACCAAGCCCATGACTGGCGATAGCATTTTTACAATCACACCAATGCCTAATGCACCAGCAGAATCGCCTACCACATCTTGCGCTGTCCAGAAGCTACCAATTCGCCCTAACATATGATCGGGAGTATGACCTTGTACAATGGTGTATTGCAGCAAACCACCAATCGACCCTAGATAACCAAACACCGCCAAGGCAAGCAGCATTAACACTAAATGTCCCATAAACCCCAACGCAGAGACACACAAAAAGGAGAAAAACGCCGTGAACAGCATAACCATACCTGGCCTCTTCGCATGACGAACCCAACCGCTAGTAAGTGCTCCTAAGGTCGATCCTACAGGCACCGCGGCGTACATGAGCCCCACCTCAAACGCCCCGCCACCAAACGCGGTTGCCGCTAAAGCAGGAAATAAAATACGAATTGATTTGGTGACTGCTTCTAGCGTACCCAAGGCAACAACGGCACGAATAACTTTATGCGTAAATACAAAGCTAAATCCGTCCATTAAAGAGCGAATCGGATACTTTTTAGGTCCACCTTCTTGCGGCTTCATATTCGGCAAAGTAACCAAGGTAATTAACGTACAAAGCGTACCTATCGCAGCCAAGGTATAGTTCCATGTCACCCCAAATGACACAATTACCACACCGGCAATGGCGGGTGAAATGACGGAACCAATTCGCACAATCAACATGCTCAATGCACCCGCTGTTGGCAAGTTTTCTCGCCCTACTAAATGAGGAATAGACGCCAATAATGCCGTCATTCCAATGGCACTGAAAAAGCCATCCCAGAGAGAGATAGTATACACAGCCCAAAGGCTTGGCTCAGACAAATACGCATTGGCAGCGAGCAGAATAAAGCCCACACCACAAATAATGCGCGAAAATAGAATCAGCCATTTGCGATCCATTCTGTCAGCTAAAACACCACCCAGCATTAGACCGACAAACATCCCCATTCCATCTAACGCTACGGCAAAACCAACCTGTAAACTTGATCCCGTTAACTCATATATTTGTACCGGCACGGCAACATTTAGCATTCCAATACCTAACACTGACATTAATCGAGCAATAAAAATTGCACGAAAATTCCTGTTGGTTTTTAGTAAGCTAAAATCCAACATAATCTTTGATTTAGACATAACAACTCAGTTAATCCGCCATGTCAGCAGGAATCAAAAACAACAATCCCTTTATCAAGCCAGAGCGCCACGAGAGCCAATCATGGCCACCACAGAAGACCTCATATCGCACACAACCCCCTTTTCCTTTAATGGCTTGGCGAGTCTGCTCATTGTAAACACACATATCTTCTTCGCCCGTTCCAACACTTTGATAAACCTTTAAGTGCGAAACACTTACTCGGTCATTCAATATTTGCTCTGCAAGACTATCGGCTGGAATAGGTTTAGACGCGATAACATTATCAGGATCAACCATTCGGTCTTTGTCAGGCCACCAAAAAGACCCTGATAAGCTAATCACCTTCGAAAAGACATCTGAAAAAGTAATACCTGCGTACAAAGCAGAAAGCCCACCTAAACTCTGGCCTGCGACAAGAAAATCAGTAGCAGAGCAATCGTCTTTAGCAAGTATTGACGTTACTATTGGCAAAAGCTCATCTAACAAAGATTGCCAAAAAGGGTGATGACAACTCAGCTCTTTCCAGCGAGTTAGCCCATCAATTGAAGGCACCAAAAGATAATGAGCAGGTGCTATTTTAGAGGTATCTGTTAAATACTGGAGAACCGATAGCGTGCCACTTGGCGCTCCCCATTTTTGTCCATCAAGCAATATAACCAATGGTGCGTCACTCGTTGCAGTCGAGAAAAGCCAAGCTGTTCGCTGGTTACCCAGTTCTTTTGAAGACCAATCGATAGAATTAACACGACTCGCTGAAATAGCATTCAATTCTCCACGATCCCATTCTTGCCAACCCAATTCAGTTGCGGCTTTAGGAAGGTGAAGTGGTGAACTTATCCCCCAACCAGAGCTCAGTACAGGCAATGGATTTAAAGGATCAGGAATTTGGTTACCAGCAACAGACATCCACCAAGCGCGTTGAGCTTCTCTTGAGCTATCGCCCGCTTGTAGCACAAGATCTGGCAACTGGTTCTCTTCTATTGGAATGAAGGAGTAACTGCCTCTCCATTTAGAATCCACAGTTAACTGACCAAACCACACATCCGTACCACTTATTCGATGCAGGCAGACTGGTTCCCAACTGTGATGATCGGTGATTGAGTTCACATCCAACAATACGCTCGCTATTGAAGATTTCTCATCCGTTCCATGTGGATCCTGCCAAATAAATAGAACAACACTCGTTTGAGGGTTTTTAACTTTAATAAAAGGCGCTCCAATCGCGTGAACATCTTTCCACCACTTACTACTACCAATCTGACTTTTAGGTAAAAGAAAACTACACAACAGTTGTGGTAAACCCGTACTTTCGATCAATTCTATTTCCTCTACAAAAACATTCATGAATTAAGTATTTATAAGCCTTGTAAGACACATATGATAATGATTATCATATGTGTTAATTGAATCAATATCTACTTAAAGACATCATTTGCATTAGGAACTCTGATAATGACGCACAGAACTCAACGCCTTTCCCTCTGGGCTAGCCTACTTTCACTATGCATTTTAATGACAGCTTGTGATGATGCATCCAATAAAGACGTTAGCACTCAAAGTACCACGCAGCTAAAAATTGATGAGGTAAGTAAAGATGTATCAGGATGGCCAAGAACGCTTATGACGAGTCATGGCCCTGTCACCCTCACCAAGCAACCGACACGAATCGTCTCCACTAGTGTCACCATGACTGGAACATTGTTAGCCATTGATGCTCCCATTATTGGCTCAGGTGCAACAATTCCTAATACCAACATCTCTGATGACCAAGGTTTTTTCACTCAATGGAGTGAATGTGCCTCGAAGAAAGGCTTAAAGGTGCTTTATCAGACAGAACACAATGCGGAGGCGGTTATTCGAGAAAATCCTGATCTTATACTCATCTCCGCAACAGGTGGTGATTCAGCCCTTAAGCTCTACGATCAATTAAAAGACATCGCACCGACAGCAGTCATTAACTACGGAGATAAAAGCTGGATGCAACTTGCCAAGGTATTGGGCAACTTCATTGGTTTAGAAGAAAATGCAAACATACTGATCGATACGTTTAATCAGCAAATAGATCAGTTCAAAGAAGTGGCAACACTCCCACCTCAACCAACAACCGCACTGGTTTACTATCGAGACGGTACAGGGGGCAACATCTGGACATCCGAATCGGCTCAGGGTCAACTTTTAACCCAGTTAGGATTCACCTTGTCACCTATTCCAGATTCGATGCGCGGCGATTTAAGCATGGGAAAACGCAATGACATAGTCATCGCTAGTGGTGAACGCTTCCCCGATGCGTTAACCGGAAACACATTGCTCTTGTTTGCTACAGAACCGCCTCAAGAAGCAATGGTAAAAAACAATGCTTACCTTGCTGAAACTCCAGCCATCCTTAATAACTCCATCTACGCAGTAGGAAATGATACTTTCAGGCTCGATTATTTTAGCTCAAGTAACATGATTCAGCGTTTAACAAACTTATTTAAAAAAGACAAACATGCACTGACTTCCAACCCTTAAACACTAATTGAAGACACTCGCCTATTCTAAGGTGAATTTAGACAAATCTATTTCACTTTAGAATGGGCGCCTTTTAATAAAGGTGCCATTATTAAAGTCAACACTATGCAGAAAATACAACCTATTAATCCTTTGTTCCATCATCAAGATGTAGGCTCTCATGAGTGGTGGCAGGATATTAAGCAAGCAGGGACACCTTTAATCGTAAAGGTCGATGAGAATAAAAGCCTTGTCTCCTTTATTTGGCGAGACCCAGATGGAAAGCGCTCTGATATCGATACCGTTTATATTGATATCTATTCGAAAACGCCTCATCCCACCCAGCAGCTGACAGGTTTCACCCGACTTAAAGGTAGTGATGTTTGGTTCTGGGAAACAGAACTTGAAAACGACTGGCTTGGTAGCTATTTTTTAATGCCAGCCACACACAATCAACGCCCACCACTACACAAAAATCATCAATATATTCGCCGATGGTGGATCCAATTAATGGGCTTAACTGCGCAGTCTGATCCATTAAACTTATTACCCGCCCATAGTAACGGAAACGGAATAACACTCTCAGCCCTTTGTCTAAGTGAAGATAAAAAAAACACGTTCAAATATTCAAATGTAGAAACACAGGGCATCCTAAAAGAATGCATATGGCAAAGTGAGCGACTCACTAATGAACGCCGCATTTGGCTCTACAGAACAAGTAATAACACTCAAGAATCACTGCCTGTCGTACTGTTATTCGATGGACAATATTGGGCAAATCACCTACCAATTTATGCAGAGCTAGACGGACTAACCTTATCTGGTCAGCTTCCGAAAGCCCAATATGTCTTCATCGATTCGATTAACACTTCTCATAGAAATATTGAGCTTGCTTGTAATACCGATTTCTGGATCGCCATCCAGAAAGAATTACTCCCATGGGTGAATGCTCAATACCCCATTACGGATAAACCTGAAAAAACGACCGTTGCAGGTCAAAGCCTTGGTGGCCTTTGCGCTATTTTTGGGGCTTTTCACTGGCCTGAATACTTTGCTACAGCCATCAGTCAATCGGGTTCATTTTGGTGGCCTGATGTCGACTCTCAACCAGGAGAAGGTAGGTTAATTCAAGAGATTTCAAATGCAGATTTAACCACAACCCCTCTAAATATTGTGATGGAGGCCGGATGCTATGAGAAAGACATGCTAGAGGTCAGCCAAATAATGGCAAAAGCACTCAAAAGCAATGGACATCATGTTCGCTATCGAGAATTTAGGGGGGGTCATGACTGGCTATGCTGGCGCCAAGGTCTCATTCACAGCCTATTACAGGCGCTTAATAGCTAATTATTAACAACTATATACCGCGTCATAAGGACCAAACACCTATGGACAATAACCAATACCTCAACCCATTCGACAATGAAAAACTGTCATTCCTTGTGCTTCTAAACCAACAGGGGCAGTACAGCTTATGGCCAGAATTCGCCTCACTCCCAAAAGGATGGGAAGTAGTGCTAGGTCCTGTACCTAGAAGTGAATGCGTAACGTACGTTGAACAGCATTGGAAAGCGATTAATCCATTTGATAATACAGTGACAGAAAGCCGATAAGGAACCCTATTATGCGATCTAAAAGACTCCCTCTTACCAATACACAACAAGGGATATGGCTGGCTGATCAGGTATCAGAAGATAAACACCTTTACACTATTTCGCACTGCTTAGAAATGAAAGGAAATATTCAAAGTGGATATTTAGAACAAGCCATCCGTTTAGCACTTGGTGAAGCCGATACAGTTCTCGCTCATTACGGAGATGGAAAACAAACACTTCTTGACCCGAAAGAAGCCAATAAAATTCACATAGAAAAAATCAACCTCACACGAAACAACGCAGGTCGCGAACAAGCGCTGGCAATCATGCAAGCAGACACAGAACAAGACCTTCCACTCACCAATGACGGCCAAAAGCCGCTACAGAAACAGATATTAATTTCCATCACAGAGAATGGTCATAGTGTCTGGCTTTGGTATCAGCGCTACCATCATATTATGTTAGACGGATTCAGCTTCACCGTTCTCACCAAACGAGTGGCCGAGATTTACAATCACTTGTTAAAAAAACAACCTATTTCCAATTCACCTTTTACTTCAGTCGCTCAGGTAATAGATGAAGAAAGTACATATCAGGAATCCGAAAGATATCAGAACGATAAAATATTCTGGACTGACTATTGCATTGACATGCCATCCCCTGTCAGCCTTTCAAATACACCCACTATAAACGACCTAGGTAAATCAAGCTTAATACGCCATATCACGCCAATAACACCTAATCAGCTAGAAAAGCTGAACGTACTGGCTGACTCAATTAAAAGCAGCAACGCTGAGCTATTAATGAGCCTTATAACCAGCTACCTATTCCGAGTAACAGGTCAAACTAGCCAAGTCATTGGAATGCCTTTTATGAGGCGCTTAGGCTCTGTATCTGTGTCATCCGTTGCGCCCATGGTCAATGTGCTGCCGATGAAAATAGACTTAGAACCCCACATGCAATGGCATGACATCACACAAGCATTTAAGCGCTCTTTAAAAACGATTCGTCGCCACCAAAACTACAGCGCAGAACAAATTCAGCGAGACATAGGTAAGGTAGGGTCATCTGGGCTTTATAACACGCTCATCAACTACAAACAGTTTGACTACGAACTCAATTTCGCAGGAATTGCAGGCATTACCCATCATTTGGCCACAGGCCCTGTGGATGATTTTGAGTTCAGCATTATTGTCGAAAAAGAAAAAACGTATTTCGAGCTAAGAGCAAATGCTCGTAAATATAATCGTGCTGCTCTAGAGCAGCACGGCCTACGCCTTTTTACCATGCTAACAAATTGGCTGAAAGCTCCCGAAACTCCATTAGCCCAACTATCCATTCTACCTGAAGAGGAACGCAAAGCTCTTATCGAATGGGGAAAAGGGCGCCAATTCGAACCCGAAAACGTATCCAATATTTTAGACGTTTTTTGGCAACAAGTAGTAGACAAACCAGAAGCGACAGCGCTTGTCTGCCGCCACCCAGACGAAGACATTGAAACACGTTTTACGTTTCTCGAACTAGGTCAAGCTATCAACCGCTTAAGTCATTTTTTACTAGCACACCCTAGTCTTCAAAAGACCGAAGGCAAAACTGTCATTGCCTGCGCCATGCCTCGTAGCGCTCAATCTGTTATCGCGATGATGTCTATTCTAAACACAGGAGCAACCTACTTACCGCTGGATTTAGATTACCCAAAAGAACGCATGGAAATGATGTGTGAAGATACAGATCCCGTTTTGCTATTGACCCATTCCAGTGTCTCGCTAGGGTTAAATATGCCTGTAATTAACCTAGACGATGAATCATTTGTCTCGTTACTCGCCACCCATCCAGACACCCACATTACAGAAGCAGATAGACCAACGCCCAGCAAGGACGACATCGCCTATGTAATCTTCACCTCAGGTAGCACAGGTAGACCAAAGGGTGTGATGAACACCCACGCCGCCATGCTGAACCTGCTACTTTCTCACCAAGAATCAATTTACCGTCCAGCCCAGAAAGTGGTTCAAGAACGTCACCCAGGGCGCGCTCTACGAGCGGCGCACACCCATTCATTTTCTTTCGACTCTTCATGGTTGCAGATTTTCTGGCTGATTCAAGGAGAAGAACTCTATGTGTTTGATGAAGAAACACGACGCGACGCCTATGCCATTGTAGAAGAGGTTCATAAGATCAAAATTGATGCCATGGACTTGCCGCCGTCTCTGTTAGCGCAACTACTTAACAATGGTCTGATGGCAGATCAATCAGGCACATCAAACCATCAACCAAGCCTAATATTGATTGGTGGCGAAGCATGCCCAGCAGCACTTTGGCAGCAACTGAGAAGCTACCCAAAACTAAAATCTCATAATCTTTATGGGCCAACAGAATACACAGTAGATACTCTGCGTGCCGACCTAACACAGCATAATATGCCTATCATTGGTCGCCCTATTGCAAACACACAAACTTATATTTTAGATACTCAGTTACAGCTTGCTCCCATCGGCGTCTTAGGTGAACTTTATATATCAGGCGCAGGCTTAGCCCACGGCTATTTGGCTCGAGCGGAACTCAGTGCTAGCCGTTTTATTGCTGACCCTTTTAGCGATCAAGCCGGCACCCGCATGTATCGAACCGGCGACATCGTACGCTGGAATCAAGAAGGCTACGTAGAGTTTATGGGGCGTGGAGACGATCAGGTTAAAATCCGTGGCTACCGAGTTGAAATAGGCGAAGTAGAGAATGCTCTCTCAAAATTAGAGCATGTCGAAAGCGCCATTATCATTGCTGAAGCGCTAAATAACAGCCACAGACTAATTGGCTATTGCGTGATACCAGGCTTATCAACAGAACAACAGCAAGACCACGGACAAATATTATTAGCAGAATTACGCAATAATCTACCTGATTACATGGTGCCATCCAGCCTTTGCGTCATGTCATCTTTTCCGCGTAATGTCAGCGGTAAAGTAGACAAAAAAGCTCTACCTAAAATAGACGTTCAAACTTCACTAGAGGCCAAGGCCTTACCTGAAAATGAAGATGAAATACGGCTCTGTGATTGTTTTTCAAAGGTATTAAAAATAGACAAAATTGGCACGACGGACGATTTTTTTGTTCTCGGTGGCGACAGTATTAGCGCCATTATGCTTTGCACAGAACTACGAAATACAGGCTATACATTGCGTCCGAGCCAAGTTTTCAAACTACGCACTCCCCGACAAATTGCCATCGAAATTACACCTATTTCAGACACATCGTCATCCGATAACATCAAGAAATGGGCGCTCTCACAAGATCAGCTAAGTACACTATCATTACATTATGAACCGATTGGCGACATTGCACCGTTACTGCCATTACAAAAAGGCATGCTATTTGAAACCATGATGGATTCGGCTTCCGGTAATTACAACGCATATACGCGCCTAAACTTTACTGGTGAAATGGACCTCTCCACTTTACAGGATGCACTAAATGCCCTGCTAGTCCGCTACCCTCAATTAGCCGGTGCTTTTGATAGCGAACACTTAGCAGAACCTGTATTCATCATTCCCGATACTCAACAACAAACATGGCAATGGCCGCTGAGTACGCATGATATCAGCTTTTATCCTGACGATAAAAAATCAGCTGCATTAGAAGAGCTAGAACAAACATTGTTAAAAACACAACACAAGACAGATACATTCTGCAGTATGATCCACGCCGCTTATGTGGATTTAGGAAAAGATGAAACAACAGGAAAACCTAAATCGGCACTTATCCTAATTGTCCATCATCTTATTATCGATGGTTGGTCTACGCCCCTTTTATTACGCAGCCTACTTGATGCCTACCAGCAACAAACTAACTCTCTTAGCCCTATCCCCAATAGTTACACCGAGGTAATCAAGCAACTATACAATCGTGATCAACAGACGAGTTTAAAAAAATGGCAGGAAGTCATGCATCAAGCACAACCTTGCCTGCTATTTGAGCAGCGCCAAGATGAAGTCAACGAATTTAAACTCTCTTTAAATCACACCACAAGCAAACAATTAATGTCTCAACTTAAAGAGCGTGGTGTGACCTTAAATGTCTTCATGCAAGCACTTTGGGCCCAAGCCTTAAACCTATTATCCGGTAAAGAAGATATCATTTTTGGTTCGCCCGTCTCTGGACGAAGCAGCAATATCCTCGGTATTGAAGACCAAGTTGGCTTATTTCTAAATACACTGCCAATTCGCGTGATGATAGACCCTACTTTATCGCTCTGGGAACAGTTGCCGATCATGCAAGAACGTCATATCGAACTCTTAGAACATGACGCAATTGGTCTTGCGGAAATACAAAACATAACGGGGAATCAAACCTTGTTTGATACTTTATTAGTGGTGGAAAACTACCCGGACAGCGGATATCTAGACACCAAATTACAAGGTAAAGACGGCAACCCACTGACGGTCAGCGACATTCATAACCGCGGTTATAGTCACTACCCATTGGCTTTATTAGTATTACCCGGTGAAGAAATTACTTTCCTTATCGAAAACCGTGGTGCATTAACGCATTTTGAAGTGGAAGCCTTAGCACATAGATTGCAGCAAACTATTGAAATCTGTCTTAAAGACCCTCGACGACCACTGTGCCGATACGAAAGTCTTAGCTCTCAGGAAGTTCGCTTCATTACCCGTATTAACGATACGAAGCAATCTGTTCCTGAATTAACCTTACAATCGGCATTAGCAATACAAGCACAAACTACGCCGGAGGCTCTCTGCCTTTCAGATCAACAACATCAGTTGAATTATCAAGAAGCTCGATATCAAGTGCAAGTCCTGGCATCAAAGCTGCGCAATGAAGGTGTTACTGAAGGTCATATTGTTGCCGTCGCCTTACCAAGAAGCTGTCACTTAAGCTTGGCCATTTGGGCCATTATTGAAGTGGGGGCGGCCTATTTACCTTTAGACCTTGGTTATCCTGATGATCGCCTCGCCTACATGCTCGACGATGCCTCACCTGTATTGTTAGTCACCCAGAGCTCTCAAAAAAACCGTTTTCTTAACATAAATACAAACATAAAACGCCTTGCCTTTGATGAGCTATTTGACCAGTCTTACGATAAAAACTCGGCACATCAATACAAAAACACCAAGCCAATAGCGGCCAGCGCGATCACAGGTGAACATCCTGCTTATTTAATTTATACGTCAGGTACCACAGGTCGTCCAAAGGGCGTATTGGTTTCCCATAAAGCAATAATCAACCGTATTTTATGGATGCAGCATGAATACCACCTCACCCCTGACGACGTCGTCTTACAAAAAACGCCCTGCAGTTTCGACGTTTCTGTTTGGGAGTTTTTTTGGGCGCCAATGGTTGGTGCATCTTTAGTCATGGCGGCCCCTGAAGCTCACCGCGATCCAGAACTACTCATGCAAACCATCGACCAATATGCTATCAGCACCTTGCATTTTGTTCCTTCTATGCTCGCTATTTTTACGGCAAGCATGCAAAGCAAGGACGATAATTCGCCTACTTGCAAATCACTTAAACAGGTATTCTGCAGCGGTGAAGCATTGCTAAAAACACAAGCCATTGCTTTCAAAGACTGCTCTAACGCTCAACTGCATAACCTTTATGGGCCAACCGAAGCCGCTGTTGATGTGACTTATAAACCCGCTTTTGAGGATTTGTCTTCACATGGCCAAGGCGTCGCGATTGGAAAACCCGTGTGGAACACAGAACTAAGGGTGCTAGATCAGTACTTACGGCCCGTCCCTATTGGTGCAACAGGAGAGCTTTATTTATGCGGTACTCAGTTAGCTATTGGCTATTTAGATCGCCCAGAACTCAATTGTGTTCGGTTTGTCGCTGACCCTTTTGGACAAGCCGGAGACAGAATGTACCGTACAGGCGATATCGTCCGCTGGTTAGAAAACGGGGATATTGAGTATTTAGGCAGAGCGGACAATCAAATCAAAATCCGTGGCCAACGCATTGAACTAGGAGAAATTGAAACGCTTCTTCTACAACAAAATACAATCGAACAAGCGGTCGTCGTAGCCCGTACATTGAATAATGAAACCGCCAACAATACGGGACAAGATAATCGCCAGTTAGTGGCCTATCTCACATTAAATGCTTCAACAAACTATGATGAATCAGCAGTTAAACTTGCGCTCTCCGAAGAACTACCAAGTCATATGCTGCCTGTCGCTTATGTCATATTGGACAGCCTACCACTCAGTGCCAATGGCAAACTTGACCGAAATGCACTTCCAGAACCCAACATAGCAAAAAACACGCTCACGTCCAACGTGTCTAGAGCACCATCGATCGGACTAGAAAGTCAGCTGGCACGCCTGTTTACAACGCTTTTAGGAATAGAAAACATCAAAGCTGAAGATGATTTCTTTGCACTAGGAGGTCACTCTTTACTCGCCATGAGGCTAGCTGCGGATATACGTAGAGAAGTGAAACGACCTATTACAGTAGGACAAATAATGGTTACCTCTACGGTTGCCAAACTCGCCCGACTCTTAAGCAAAGACACAGAGCAACATAGCCGCGAAAAGCTGGAAGCCATGATGGATGGCAGCAATGCAATGACTGCCAGTAACGCAAATGGCTTTGACCATTTGATTTACCTTCGTGAAGGGCAAGGTGAACCACTGTTTTGCTTCTATCCTGGATCTGGCTTTGCTTGGCAATACAGTGTGTTATCCCGCTATTTAAAAGGTGAACACCCTATTATTGGCTTACAATCTCCCAGACCCAACGGTTTAATCGCCAGTAGCGCAACGATGGAAGAACTAATCGACCAACAACTTCATGTCATTCGTCAAGAACAAGCACACGGTCCCTATTATTTATTGGGCTATTCCCTCGGAGGAACCGTTGCTTATGGCGTCGCAGCTAAGCTTAGAGAAATAGGGGAAGACGTTAACTTCCTCGGTCTATTAGATACTTATCCAGCCGAAGTTCATGATTGGAATGACCCGCAAGGAGAAGAGGCTGCTATGGGCGCGGAGCGAGAACAAACACAACTTCTAAGCACGGCAATAACAGATGAAGATGGCGACCCTGGTGAAATGGCACTTTTTGTAAAACAAGAACAAGATAAGATGCTTGAGCAAATTTTTGCCAACTATAAAGATGCGGTTCGCTTACTGAAAAAAACCACCACTCCTAACTATGATGCAAAAGTTGATGTCTTTATTGCACAGCAATCTCTTCCGGATTACATCAACCCGGCCATCAATTGGCCACCTTATGCAAGTCAAGTGTGTTTTCACCCTTTAGCTCATTGCAGCCATGAAGACATTCTATCCCCAGAACATTTAAAAACATTAGGACCATTGCTAGATCAACTTATTCATGATGCAAAACAAAATACATTATTAAGTTTAAAAGACCGTTCTGACACATCATCAGAACTGGCTTAACCATTTCAAAAAGAGAGTGAAACGTGAGCGATACCAAGAAAAAATCAATGTTTGTGGATTTCAGTTTATTAGCGACCCACAGGAATTTTCGCAATATATTTATTGCCCGTACCATTTCTATACTAGGTTTAGGCATGCTTTCCGTGTCCATACCTGTACAGGTGTATTCTTTAACCAACGACAGCTTGCATGTAGGCATCGTCATGGCACTAGAAGGAATAGGTCTATTTATTGGCCTACTTCTAGGCGGTGTTTTAGCCGACATGTATGAACGTAAGCGCATAATCCTTTTTGCGCGTACAATTTGTGGGTTAGGTTTTCTCGCTATGGCCGTCAATGCATGGTTACCAGAACCTTCTTTATGGGCCATCTATGTTCTATCAATTTGGGACGGCTTCTTTGGTGCATTAGGCGTCACGGCATTAATGGCGTGCATGCCTTTTATTGTTGGCAGAGAAAATCTCATGCAAGCTCGCGCTATCAGCATGGTAAGTGTGCGTTTAGCAACAGTCATTTCACCAGCTATTGGCGGCGTTATTATTGCGGTTTCTGATGTAGCTTGGAACTATATGATCGCGGCTGTGGGCACAGGCATAACACTTTTGGCTCTTCTGTCTTTACCAACAATGCGACCAAAAGAGGTAAAAACTCACAATCCACTAAAATCATTATGGGACGGATTTACATATCTATGCACTAATAAAATTGTTGCCAGCGTGGTAATAATGGGAACCTTAGTCACCTTAACAACAGCGATACGCGTGCTCTTTCCAGCCCTTGCTGATAGCGTCTACGGCGGTGGCGCCTGGACAGTTGGCTTGATGTATTCTGCCGTTCCATTAGGTGCAACGATGGGCGCTATTATTAGTGGCTGGGCAAATCATGTAGCAAAACCAGGCTTGGTAATGATGCTTATCAGCCTTGCTGCTTTTCTCTGTTTAATGGGAATTGGCAGTACAACCTATTTTCCTCTTACCCTTATCCTTCTGGCAGCCTTTGGTTACCTTGTGTCTATTACCTCATTACTGCAATACAGCTTTGTTCAAGGTCATACCCCTGACCATTATTTAGGTCGCATAAATGGCATATGGACGGCTCAAGATGCTTCTGGTGATTCTGTAGGAACACTTTCTATCGGAGCATTAGGAAAACTACTCTCGTCATTAGGTAGTATCTTTGCTTTTGGTACCGTCGCAATGGGACTTGGATTGATACTATTGGCCAGCTTAAAAACGCTAAGAAGTAGTACACTGAATGATCCAAACCTAATTAAAGAAAGTTAAGCCTATTTTCAACCCATGCTCCTAAGCCTCCCTATGCGGAGGCTTTTTCATACCTATAAAACCCACACATAAAAAAACGTACATGTTTTTAGCATGTACGTCTTTTCAACCAGTTCATAACACTTTAGAAGTTATAAGCTGCACTTACAAAGAAGTTACGACCAAGCTCATAGGTTGTATAGCCTGTGTCTTCTTCATCTAAACGAACATCACCAATATTTTTAATGCCCGCACGAAGAACTAAATTATCAGTTACATCAGCTACTAGCCCAATATCAGTACGGTAATAGGAAGGCAATGTACTATAAACATCACCCACACCTGAAACCCAAGTAGAATACTGCATGCCAGATATGTAGTTAACTGAAAGATACGTTGACAATATATCGGTTGCTTGGTAGTCGAATGACAAACTTGCTTGATGCTCTGGGCGTCCAGTTAAAACAGTTTTTACCCCTTCAGAATCCTCTGCTTCAGTATCTAAATAGGTGTAATTTGCTTTTAATAAAAGATCATCAGTTAATGATGTAGATGCACTTAATTCAAGCCCCTGAGTCATTGCGGTAGCAACATTAATCCACTTAGCGGAATTAGCATTGCCGCTACTATCATAACCAACTTCACGCTCTATCAAGTTATCAATATCATTACGGAAGACAGCGGCGGTAACATTTAAACTTCTGGTATGATAATCCACGCCAAATTCATAACTAATACTGGTTTCCGCTTCTAGATCTGAGTTACCTGACAAAGTACAGGCACCGCCGCAACTTACAGTTCGATATTCTTCGCTTAATTTACTAACTTCTGGTGCTTTAAAGGCTTTGGTAATTCCCCCTTTTAAAGTCAGTGAATTGGTCGCGTCATACACAAGGTAAGCTTTTGGCGAAAAGTTATTTCCATAAATATCATGATTATCAACACGTCCACCTAAAGTAAAAACAAGCTTATCGGTCAACGATATTTCATCTTGAGCAAAGACACCGTACTGATCTACGTTATATTCACCTGAATCCAAAAGCGTATAACTATTTTTTAGCTGTTCATTTTGGTAATCAACACCAGCCATAAGAGCATGCGCACCAATTAGTTTGTTCGCATAACCTTTTGCATAAGTGTTATTTGCCTCTAGGCCAGAGTGAGCTTCTGGCTCGTCATATTGGGAATTATAGTCATATATATCACTTTCTTCACGTTTAATATAAGCAGTAGTATTTGCCCAATCCCATTGTCCCTTATGAGTTACAGCTAAATCAGTACGAGTAATTTCTTGCTCGCGCGTAGCACCGCCTGTATTAAAAACTTGGTAAGGACGTTCATCGTGGTTATAACCAAAGTCAACATCGACCTCCTGATTATCCGCAACCTGCCAAGTCAAAGTAGAAACTAAATTTTGTGCATTTTTCTTTTCACGCAATGGAGAAATATCACTATCATTAGCAAACCAAGCTTTTTGTCTTAAATCTTCAACGCTAACGGAAAGAGCTACTTTATCACTGATAGCCCCCATTCCAGACATACCTAATCGGTATTGGTCACCACCTTCACCAGACTCAATTTTACGCATTTCTGCACTGGCAGTTCCTGTCCAACCTGCATCATCCTGAGGTCTTTTAGTAATAATGTTTACCACGCCACCAATAGCATCCGCACCATACAATACGGACATTGGTCCGCGAATAATTTCAATTCTCTCTATAGAGTTCAACGGCACACTATTGAAGTCAGTATCGCTGCCTTTATCAAAAGCACTGCCAGCGGAAACACGTTTGCCATTTACCAATAAAACGGTGTATCCGCCATCCAAACCTCGAATCTGGATGGAGTCACGACCAGTTTCGTCGCTAAAATTATTAACACCCACTGTGTCTCGAAGTAAATCAGCAACACTGCTTACAGTAGATTTGGCAATATCATCTTTAGTTACTACTGTTGCAAAAGCAGGAATATCCTCAATTTTTTTAGCTTCCATTGTTGCTGTAACAACGAGTGTATCCAACTGCTCTGCCTCTTCAGACAGACTAATTTCATTATTTTCACTTGCAGCAAAACTCATCATTGGGATAGCTGCCAGCATGCTGACTATTAGTTTTTTCTTGGAAAACATAAAGCTCCATCACTCCTCAAGTTATTAAACAATCAAAAAACACCAGTTAATAGTATTGCGAAGTATTATCATTATCAATAAGATTAACAAACTCTTTATCTAATTTATGCAAAAAGGAATAGCATGTCTCTCTTAAAGAAAAAACCATCAGTTCAATTCCCAAGCAACCTATCTACCGTCGCCCTAGCGGTCATTAGCATTAATGCGGCTTGTGTTTCATCAAATGCATTCGCGGAAGAGGTTAATGCATTACCAGCCTTGGTCGTTACTGGTGAAAAAATCGACAAAGACATTAAAGAAACAACAACAGCCGTTACCATTATTCATGGCAAAGATATTGCTAGTGGCGAAACTAAAGAGGTAAAAGAACTAGCAACGCAAGCACCAAACGTCGTCACTTCTGCATTTGGTAATGTCGCGATTCGAGGAATGAGTGGTAACGGAGCGGCTTCCGGTGGTTACGCCTTGATCACTGGCGCACGCTCTCGCGTCTCTACCGTAATTGATGGTGGAACCCAAGATTGGTCTGGCTATAATTTCACGCCAAGTGGTGTCTGGGACGCCCAGCAAGTGGAAGTCTTACGTGGCCCACAATCTACAACCCAAGGTACCAGTTCGATCGCAGGCGCAGTGGTAATAAAAACGAACGACCCGACCTTTACCAATGAGTCCGCTATACGAGCCGGACTTGAACATTACGAAAACGGAAATCTGAAATACAACTTAGGAGCGATGTCATCAGGTGCCTTAATTGACGATGAGCTGGCATATCGTATTACACTCGATGGCACTAAGGGCGAAGGTTGGATGAACTACGCTCAAGAAAACAATGAGCTAGACACTGGCCCCGACGTCAACGATGCAGAAAACTACAATGTACGCGGAAAATTGCTTTGGGAGCCTGCAAGTAATCCTAACTTAACTGCTAAATTAACCGTTGAACATCATAAGTATGAAGGAGAGTACTTAAGCTGGGCAAATGATGAAAAAAATAACTTTTCTGGACCACTGATGACTTTAGGAAGTGGTGGTCGCAATACACGTCTGCAAGATTCAACAACAGACGCAATTGCAATAGACATCGATTACGATCTAGGTGATGGGATCAGTAACGCTTTATATATCGCCTATAGCAAAAGCAAAGTAAGCTTTGATGAATATCCTGGGACGACACTACTCGACATAACAAAAAATACCACAACGATTGAAAACCGTATCATCTTCAATCAACCTGACGCGAAACTAACAGGTGTCATTGGCTTATTCGTGTCAGAAAAAGACGCTGATACAGACATCACTTACCGTGGTCAAGACTGGTACACAGCCAACGACACCTCCACCACTACATTGGCATTCTACGGTGAAGGAAGCTATGCATTAACTGAGAAAACAAATTTGATTGGTGGTGCTAGAGTAGAAAGAGAAGAGGCAGACCGCTTTATTGTCAATGATGGCCGTACCGATGTTGATCACGACGATAGCGAAACAAATCTCCTACCAAAAATCGGTTTAACACATGCGATATCAAATACCACAACATTAGGTGCCAACATTCGTAAAGGCTACAGCCCTGGTGGTTCTGCTTATCAATGGGACTCAACACGCGAGTTTTACACTTATGAAAGTGAAGAGGTTATTGCCTACGAAGTGAGCAGTAAAAGTCAATTCGAAAATGGCACCACACTAAATACTTCTTTGTTTTATAACGACTACTCTAATTACCAAGCAATGTATAATGATCGCATCAACAATATTGACGCAGCACACACATACGGCTTAGAGATCGAGGCTCTCGCTTGGGCAACCGACGACCTGCAAGTACGTGGTTCTATTGGCCTACTGCGCAGTGAAATCGATAATTACGAAACTTCAAAAGGAAATGACCTTCCTAGCGCCCCTGAAACCAACTTAAGCCTAGGGT
The DNA here is from genome assembly GCF_002792415.1 of Marinomonas sp. BSi20584. Lineage (NCBI taxonomy): Bacteria > Pseudomonadati > Pseudomonadota > Gammaproteobacteria > Oceanospirillales > Oceanospirillaceae > Marinomonas > Marinomonas sp. BSi20584. The sequence goes on along the minus strand of NZ_KZ454880.1, from coordinate 103,072 downwards.
TCACTCAATATATTGGTGAAAATTGGTCATTTGGTGGAGATGTCACTTATGTTGGCGAGTACTATTCTGACCTAGATAACACAGAAGACTACAAAGCTGGCGATTACGTCCGCACCGATGCTCGCATACAGTACGTTAATGGCAGCCTAACTATCGATGGTTATGTTAAAAACCTAACCGACGAAACCATAATCTACCAAATCGATGGGGGAAGATCTGTACGCGCCTCTGTAGGCCAAACTCGCACTATCGGCCTAAGCGCTACATACCGTATGTAATAATTAGGGATAACGCAAAAAACCAAAAAGGCGAATCAGAAATGATTCGCCTTTTTGGTTCTTCTATTAATAGCCCCAATTAATTGTTATTCAATTATGAATTAAGCATTTAACGTCGCACCACCATCCGCGACAATATCTTGCATAGTGATATGGTTCGACATATCAGAAGCAAAGAACAAGACCACTTGGGCGATATCGTTAGGTTGGGCAATTTTCCCCAAAGGTATGCCGAGTTTATATTGCTCTGGAAAGCCTTTGATAGTGTTCTGCTCTGCTTCATTATTTGTCCACAACATTCGCTGCATTGGCGTATCAGTAGAACCTGGACACACCAGATTACACCGAACACCATAAGGTGCTAACTCTAGTCCTGCAGTATGACTTAGTGCAGATAACGCCGCTTTTGATGCACAATAAGCCGCCATATTCTGACGCGGTACTTTTGCGGCATTCGAGCTAATAGTTACTATCACCCCACTTTTCTGACGCTTAAACGTCGGAGTCGTATGCTTAATCATTAAAAACGCACCGCCAGCATTGACGTTAAAGCAGTGTTTGAAATCCTCAAAGTTGGTCTCTTCAAGGCTCCCTAAATGCAATATTCCTGCACCATTAACCAGCACATCTAAGCATGGAAAATCTGACAATACGTTTTGAATCATCTGTGAAACCGCACTTTCATCGCTAATATCAAGCATCACACAATCAAAATCATAAGATGCATTATCAAATGACAAGTCAAAGCCAATAACCTTTGCGCCAAATTGGGTAAATTGGTTAGCAACTTCTAACCCTATTCCTCTACCAGCGCCAGTTACCCAAACTGTTTTCCCTGAAAAATCGAGCGGATTGATCATGCTGCACTCTCTCTTTTGCTTTGAATGAGACTCCACCAACCATTGAGTGTTGCAGTAGTAGCCAGCTCCTGAAAAGACACTTGAATCCCTTGCTCTTTCAATTTAGATGCAAAAGACATGATTTGAATCGAATCAAGGCCATAATCTACAAGCTCTTCATCGGCATCAAACTCTTGAATATCATCTTCATCTAAAAACGCAAAAACTTGTGCTTTAAACTTCTCATAATGAAAACCAACATCAGCAACATCCGTAGCGATAAGTACTTCTTTTGTTGACACTACTCGCCCCGTTCGCCCTCCAGTAAAAGTTAGCGCTTGTCTATGCTCATCTTCACTAAAATCGGCCAAGGCATCGCCTATCATAAAAGGCTGAATATCACGCATAAAGGCATCAGCGGCGGTAATCATGCAGCCGATATGTGCATAAATGCCGCCAATCAATAACTGATCACGCCCCCAGCTCTGCATAAGCTCTTGAAGGTTAGAACGGTGAAAAGCACTATAACGCCACTTCACTAAGACTGTATCGTGCTCATCTGGCGTTAACTCTTCGACAATTTTTTGCAATTCAGGGAAATCGTTTAATCCACTTCCCCACATATCATTCAGCAAGGCTCTATCTTCAGGCTTTTGATCATTGGGTTGAGCCGTATATACAACAGGAATGCCATTCGCTCGGCAGTATGCTTTTATGGCCGCAAGATTTTGTTTAAGGGTTTTAATTAGCTCGGAATCCGCATCATAAAAGCGCAAAAAATAAGCCTGCATATCATGAATTAAAAACACCGCACGTTTTGGTTCTAACTCCCAATTTACTTTTTGATTGGGAAACGTATCAGATGTTGGCATAAGGTAAGAAGGTATAGCTGGAATGCTCATAATGATCCTTTTTTATAGAGTGTTATCTAGTTGAGAAGTAAGCTGTAAACGCTGACGAATTACCTCACGTAATGCGACTTTATTGGGTTTACCAACAGGCGTAAGAGGAAGAGACTCAATAAACTCAAAGCGATCAGGCACTTTATAATCAGCAACACCAAGCCCTCTTAAATATTTACGTAACGAGAGACTTTTCATGCTGTGACTGGCAATTTTCGGCACAATAAAAGCACAGCTCTTTTCTCCCATCATGCTGTCCGGCATAGAGACAAGGGCACTGTGCATGATCTGCTCATGCTTTAATAAAAGATTTTCTATTTCTTCTGCAGCAATCTTTTCACCACCACGATTGATTTGATCTTTATCACGCCCGACAACAGTCAAATAACCTTTGTCGTTTCGACGCACCAAATCACCTGAGTGATAAAAGCCCTCGCTATCAAACACCTTGGCATTGTGTTCTGGCGCCTTGTAATAACCACGGATGGTATAAGGGCCACGAGTCGCCAATTCACCAACTTCCCCATTCGCCACCTCCTCACCTTCTGCATTTAGCACTTTCACCTCGTCAAGCGAACACATGGGTCGACCTTGTGTCGTGACTATTGTGTCAAGGTCATCGTCCAGTCTGGTATAGTTCACTAACCCTTCAGCCATACCAAGAATCTGTTGTAACTGACAACCCAATACATCTGGTACTTGTCGAGCAAGACTCTCACTTAGTTTCGCTCCACCAACCTGCACCAGCTGCAAAGACGATAAAGCGGTTTTATTAGTTGGTGCTGCTTGTAACCACAAAGCCAAAGCGGGAGGAACCAAAGCGGCAACCGTCACTTGATGACGTTCTATTAGCTTAAAACAAGTACTAGCATCAGGACTTGGCGACATGACAACACGTCCTCCAACATGAAAAACACCAAATGCACCAGGAGAACTCATTGGGAAATTATGAGCACAAGGCAGCGCACATAAATACGTTGTAGCAGATGTAAAGTGACAGATTTCAGTACTACGACGCACACTAAAAAAGTAATCATTATGAGTTCTTGGTATAAGCTTTGGCGTACCTGTACTGCCACCAGAAAGCTGAAAGAATGCCACCTCATCAGCCTTGCTTGGTGTTGCCGTTAACAATGTACTTGTCGATGAACCAAGTATATTTTCAAGGGTCTCAGCCCATTCTGATTTGCCAACAATCAAAGCGTGCTGTAGCTCTTTTGACAATGCGCTCAACGTGGTGAAAAAAGCACTATCATGAAACAAGGCGTGTTCATCACTGGCAATAATAATCTTAGGTTCGATTTGTGTGGCGTAAGCAGTTAACTCCATTTTGTTATGACTAAACAATGCGTTAACAGGAGCAACACCAAGACGCATAAGCGCAAAGAACACCACATAAAACTCGGCAATATTAGGCAGCTGAACTAATGCGGTGTCTCCCATTCGCAAACCTAATTCCTGTAGATAGATGGCCAATCGCTTAGATTGCAAACACAGGTCTCGATAACTCAACGACTTTTCACCACAAATAACTGCAATGTTCTCGTGTGGCGCGTTATCAATTAAGTCCAACAACGGTCGATCTGACCAATAACCTTTTTTACGGTATTTTTGAGCAAATGATTCTGGCCATGGTGTATAGGCAATACTCATATTACATCTTCCTTTATTCCAAATGCATTTAGCATAGTGCGCATTTTCGCGCTAGTTTCTAACCACTCGCTTTCTGGGTTTGAGTCTGGCACAACACCAGCCCCAGCGAATAAGGTCACCTTGTTCTCCGACACTTCTGCACAACGTATCGCAATAGCCCACTCGCCATTGCCTTCTGCATCACACCAGCCAACTAAGCCACTAAAAAAGCCACGTTGGTGTGACTCTAGCGCTGCAATATGATGCTGCGCGGACATTGTTGGAGTGCCACACATGGCCGGCGTTGGGTGTATTTGTTTAATAAGATCAAACATGGAGGGAGGATTTATTGCTGGAAGTGTTGCTTCAATGTCCGTTGATAAATGCCACATTGTTGGCGTTGAAATCAGGCTAGGCTCTTCCCGCACATTAAGGCGTTCGACAACAGGCAATAAAGAGGCTCGAATCGCATCAACAACAAGCCTGTGTTCATAGTGATCTTTCTTAGAATTAGAGAGGCTTTTCGCCGCTTGCCGATCAGCATCGGCATTACCAAAACGTTTAGCCGACCCTGCCAATGGATTGGAAAATATCTTATTACCTTGTTTTCTAATCAGTAATTCAGGACTAGCACCAATCAAAATACTGTTTTCAAGCGGAACACTAAAATGGTAAGCACTTGGGTTTTGCGCCATGATATTGGCCAACAAACGGGGAACGTCTACATTTCTGTCTAAGGTTAATTTCAGTATTTTGGATAACACCACCTTTTTTAAAGGACCGCTTTCAAAAATAGACAACGCCTGCTCTATCATGTCTAAAAAACCCACATGGCTTGGAGCAAAACTATGCTCACACACATGATGAACAAAATCCTTGTCCACAAATGACGGCAAGGTACGATCTAGGGGCTTTACTCTCTCGTACCATTCTGGCACTACCAGTTGTGCAGCTTGATTCATATCGAATGGAATAGCCCCAACCAAAATAGGATTGCTCTTCCCTTGAGCTTTCTCTCTTTTAAAAACAGCTTGAACTTCTTTATGAAAGGTATTAGCAAGAACTGGAATGGTAAGTCGCTGACGAATGCCATTTGCACGTACGAGATTAAAATTGGAATTAAATAAAAACAAATCATCTTGAGATTGATTCAATGCTAAAGAACTAGCATGGCCTTGAACGGTAGCGTCCATAAAAACTCCTGTAATGATAACCATTAGCAATAAATATAAACGTAATGATAATCACTTGCAATTAATTAAAGAAGCGATTGACTTGTAAATTATCCGTAAGCGTACTATTAAGAGTAGATAGAACCCTAAAAAGTTAATTCATTGTTAGTCCGTACAGAACACACAGAAACAAAAATCATTCTTAATAAAAGAGCCTTTTATGAATCGATCTACAATGCTTCTTCTTATGTTATGGATGTCTTTTTTTACTGGATCAGTCCAAGCAAAAATGACCGTCATTAATGACGTTTTAGGTCGAAAAGTGGAAGTGGATTTACCTGCACAAAAAGTAGTCTTAGGGTTCTACGCCGAAGATTACATGGCCATTGGCACTGAAAACGCCTTTGATAAAGTGGTCGGAATTTCTCGTGACACATGGAAAACCTGGCGCCCCGCAAATTGGAGTCTTTATACAAATTATCGCCCTTCATTAAAGGACATACCTGACGTTGGTGAAGTAGAGGCACAAACTTTTTCTATTGAAAAAGTCATCAGCCTTAAACCTAACGTGATTCTATTAGCCGACTGGCAATATAAAAGCTTAGGCACCGACATTAGCCGTTTAACAAACGCTAATATTCCAATAGTGGTCGTTGACTACAACGCACAGACATTGGACCGTCACATTAAAAGCACGAAGATTATTGGCCAACTTACAGGACAAAATGAACGAGCGAGAAAAATCGCAGACGAATATAAGCAGGCTATAGAAAACACCTTACAACGCATAAAAGAGGCGAACTTAGTAAAACCACGTACTTATGTAGAATACGGCAATAAAGGCCCAGGCAAATTCAGCTTCACATATGGAAAAAACATGTGGGGCGCAGTCGTAACCATGTTGGGAGGCAATAATATTGCTACGCCATTTGTTGAATGGTGGGGCACGATGAGTCCAGAGCAAGTATTAGCATCAAATCCCGAGGTAATTTTCCTTTCAGGCACCGAGTCTGGAGTAAAAGGAGATGCTATGGCTATGGGGCAAGGCATTGACCGAAAACTGGCTGAGTCTCGTTTAAAAGGCTTCACAAAACGTGCCAGCTGGGAGCAAATGCCAGCAATAAAAAACCAGCGAGTTTACGGAATATACCATGGAGCTGCTCGTACTATTTTAGGTGCGCCTATGGTTCGCTTTATAGCAAAATCTATGTACCCAAATCTATTTGAAGACATCAACCCAGAGCAAGAATACCTAGATTTTTATAAACAATATTTACCTGTCACGCCAACAGGCACCTTTACCGCTCAAGTAGCAAAGTAAAATTTATCGCGAATTTTGCAGGAAATCGAAAACGAAGTCTCTTAAATATGAGTAAAAGATCCTCAACATTTTAACCTAATATAGCCCTATTTTTTACAACACATAGAAATGAATCTTAAATGTACCTTCTGTCTCAATAAAACCCTTGATTAATTCTCCTCTATCCGTAAGATGCCAAAAAACGAAAATCATTCTCAATAGAGAGACTTTTATGAATCGATGTGCTGTGTTTATTTTGATGTTAGGAATGTCCGTTTTTGCTGGATTAGCTCAGGCAAAAATGACTATCATTGATGACGTTTTAGGCCGAAAAGTGGAAGTTGACTTGCCAGCCCAGAGAGTAATTCTAGGGTTCTACGCCGAAGATTACATAGCAATAGGAACAGAAAGCGCATTAGATAATGTGGTAGGTATTTCTCGTGATACATGGGAAGGATGGCGTCCAGCAAGTTGGAACTTTTATACAAACTACCGCCCTTCATTAAAAGAAATTCCTGACGTTGGTGAGGTAGAAGCGCAAACGTTCTCTATTGAAAAAGTCATTAGTCTTAAGCCTAGCGTTATTTTGTTAGCCGATTGGCAATATCAAGGACTTGGTACCGATGTTGAACGCTTAGAGAGCGCAGGAATTCCAATAATTGTTATCGATTACAACGCTCAAACATTAGACCGTCATGTTAAAAGCACTCAAATTATTGGGGCATTAACTGGACAAGAAAAACGTGCTCAAGAAATAGCAGATGACTACCAACATACGATAGAATCGACCCTACAACGTATAGAAACCGCAAAATTACCAAAGCCACGCACTTATGTTGAATTTGGCAATAAAGGCCCAAGCCAATACAGCTTCACTTATGGAAAAAACATGTGGGGCGCTGTTATTAACATGTTGGGAGGCGATAACATTGCCACACCATTTGTTGAATGGTGGGGAACAATGAATCCTGAACAAGTACTAGCCTCACGACCTGACGTTGTTTTCCTTGCGGGGACAGAATCTGGCATGAAAGGTAATGCTATAGCAATGGGCCAAGGCGTAGATAGGAAGCTAGCTGAATCTCGTTTAGCAGGTTATAAAAAACGTACTGGATGGGAACAAATGCCAGCGGTGAAAAATGGCCGAGTATATGGCATATACCAAGGTGCCTCTCGTACTATCTTAGATGCTTCCATGGTTCAATTCATGGCTAAATCTATGTACCCAAGTTTATTTGAAGACATAAACCCAGAGCAAGAATATCTAGATTTTTACAAAAAATATTTACCTGTTGTACCGACAGGCACCTTTACCGCCCAAATAACGGAGTAATATTCATCGAGACCATGATGAATTCATACCTATGCAATCAGCCTTAATTTCTGATGCGGTTTCAAGCCAACGACGTAGCGAAAAGCGTCGTTGGTCAGTTATAAGCATCCTACTGATCATTCTTGTTTTTTCTTTTATTTTAGATGTCGCAACTGGCCCGTCTTTACTCAATGTAAAAGACGTCGCCAATGCCTTACTAAACCTTATTGGTTTCCCTGTAGAAGTCGATCCGACAACACAAGTCATTGTGTCCAGCTTGCGTCTACCTATTGCTATTATGGCCGTCGTTGTTGGTGGTGTATTAGGCGTCGGTGGCGCAGAAATGCAAACCCTACTCAATAACTCCATGGCAAGCCCGTACACTTTGGGGATGGCAGCCGCAGCGGGATTTGGTGCCGCTTTGATGCTGTATTTTGATTCATTGGGATTAAATACTAATATTGCGGTTCCGTTAGGAGCCTTTGTTTGTTGCATGTTGGCGGCGGCATTTTTATTCGCATTGGCAACCATGAGACACATCAGTTCAGGTCAGCTTATATTGGCGGGTATCGCGTTACTGTTCCTTTTTCAGTCTTTGCTGTCTCTCGTACAATTTGTGTCTTCACCAGAACTCAGCCAACAAATCCTATTTTGGCTCTTCGGCAGCTTATCAAAAGCCTCTTGGTCTAATCTTTCAATTATCATAAGTGTCACAGTTATCTGCATGTTCTTTTTAATACGTGATGCATGGAAACTGACCGCATTACGTTTAGGCGAAGAACGGGCTAAAAGCCTAGGGGTCAATATTACTCGACTGCGCTTGCGAACCTTGTTGATCGTTGCCGTTATGACCGCAACCGTAACCAGTTTTGTTGGCATTATTGGCTTTGTCGGCATAGTCGCACCCAATATTGCCAAGATTTTGGTTGGAGAAGATCAGCGTTTTTTCTTACCCTTGTCTTTCATCATTGGGGCATTTTTGCTTTCTAGTGCATCAGTGTTATCTAAAGTTATCGTTCCTGGTGCTCTCTTTCCAATCGGCATTGTCACCGCCATTATTGGTGTGCCTTTCTTCTTCTGGCTGATTCTGGGTAAAAGGCGCTAACCTATGCTGCAAGTAAACAATCTCAATGTCGTTTTAGATGACCTTATTTTGGCGAAAGACATGTCCTTTCACCTAGAGCCAGGCAAGGTCAACGTTATTATTGGACCTAATGGCACAGGCAAAAGCACGTTATTGAAAACCTTGTTTGGCGATATTCACGCCAAATCAGGTGAGATAACTTTTGCAAACGAAACCTTACAACGCAAACAATTATCACGCTGGCGTAAGCTGTTTGGTTATATGCCTCAAGATATTCGTCTTGATGTAGAGTTAAGTGTTTTAGAAGTGGTTCTACTTGGGCAATTAAATGCTCTAGGTTTTCGATTAGATGATAGTGTTATTAAAGAAGCGTTATCAGCTCTTGATAAAATTGGTCTCTTGCATCTAGCGAATCGCCCAGTAAATAAACTCAGTGGCGGTCAGTGCCAAATGATTTTATTTGCTCAAGCCTTAATGAGAAAACCTCAAATACTCATGTTAGACGAGCCTGTCAGCGCATTAGACCTTCATTTTCAACAAGTCCTTCTTGATCATCTAGATGCTCAAACAAAGGAACAAGGTTGGATCACCATCATGGTGCTTCACGACTTAAATCTTGCTGCTCAATATGCCGATAATTTACTGGTTCTTAAAGATGGAAAGTTAATTGCCACCGGTCACCCAAACAACATACTCACACCATCGCTAGTAAAGAATGTTTATAACGTTGAGGCTGATATTACAAAAGACGCCGCAGGCATTCCTTTTGTTCGAACCATCCGAAACAATCGCGCAGCTACTTCAATCATCAAGAACAAAGAACCAAAAGAGCAAGCAATAAAAGTCGCAGAAGGTGCTTTCTAAACACCCTAGTCAAAGTGAATCACAACAACCAAACACTTGCTTAACATTATTATTTTATTAAGGCTTAAATCAACCACACCATGCTTTCGAAACATCTGATAAAAGATTGGCAATTACTCTCTCCTGCAGGACGAGTATTGGTGATAAACGGCTTCACTTTCAATCTTGGCTTTTATATGTTGCTGCCTTATCTAGCGGATCACCTACAGCATAACTTGGGTATCAGCGGTTGGTATGTTGGTTTAATTATTGGACTTAGAGTATTAAGCCAGCAAGGCATGTTTTTAGTAGGTGGTACTTTAGGTGACAGATTAGGCTACAAGCGCCTTATTCTATTGGGTTGTGCCGTTCGTATCATTGGGTTCACCTTATTAGGAGTTGGGCAGACTATTCCCATACTAATATTAGGAGCATTTTTTTCTGGTTTTGCTGGCGCACTTTTTACACCGAGCAGCCAAGCTTATTTGGCATCTGAATACCCAGAACAAAAAGCCAGAGATAAAGTTTTCGCCTTACAAAGCCTCACATCAGAAGCAGGAATGCTGCTAGGACCACTAGTAGGTTTGTCTCTACTCTACGTCGATTTTGCTTTAGTTGGTGTCGTTTCTGCAGGGTTATTTACTTTACTACTCATTATTCAGTGGCGTTTTCTACCTGAATTGGAATCACAAAAAAATACGACGCACGCTCATTCGAAATTCTGGAAGCAATGGGGACAAATGCTCAGCAACAAATCCTTTATGCGATTCATATTATGCGCTTCTGTGTATCAATTACTATTCCACCAACTATACATTGCCGTTCCACATGAAATCCGTGTAGTCACTCAGGACGTCAGTATCATTACTTGGGTTTTCGCGACATCTTCTATTATGGGCGTCTTAATGCAAATGCCCGTAAGCCGTTTCGTTGAGTCACACTTGGGAACAGCTCGAGGGATAGGATTAGGCATGGCGATTATGGGATCCAGCTACCTATGGCTCAACCTTAGCCTGCAGTGGCTACCAGCCTTATCTTTCATAATTTGTGCAGTCTTTTTTAGCCTCGGCTCGATGTTAGTGTTTCCACTGTTAGGTGCTTATGTCCCTAAATTTTGCTCTGCTAAGGAATTAGGTAGTCATTATGGTTTGTATTCTTGTGTAGGTGGTCTATACGCTTTTATAGGCAACATCAGCACAGGTTGGCTATTATCTTCGACAAATATAAATCATGGTTGGATTTGGTCAGGGCTAGCAGGCTTTGGAATCCTGTCAGGCGTACTGCTTTTTCTGCAAGTAACTAGTCACATCAAAAACAAAAATATTGCTTTTTCTAGTTAAGACTGCAATTTAAAAAATAAAAATACTTTTCAATTTATATATTCATATATATGTAAATTTTATTTAATAGACTTAATTATAAAATCAACTTATGTTAATTTAAGTAAATATTTAGGACATAATAATCACAGTTCTAACATGGATGACGTTTTTTGCAGGAGCAAACAAATGATTAAAAGTCATAATAATTGCTATGGTTCAAAAGAACCTATTTCTCAACAATCATTTGCAGTACCCCTTTCTACCGCCCAGCGTGGACAATGGATCGCCCAAAAACTAGCGCCTCAAGGTGCCGCCTTTAATATTGCCGAATACCTTGAAATAAAGGGGGCAATAGATGCAGTTCATTTTACTTCCGCTATTAAACAACTCATCAGTGAAGCTGATTGCATACGCAGCCGAATCGTCGAAGAAGACGATAAAATCCTCCAGATCATCTATCAAACAGATGAAGGCTATTTCTCTTTATCGGACGTTAGTTCTGCAGAAAGCCCGCATCAAACAGCAATAAAATGGATGACGGAGGACATGATGCGGCCACTCACCAAACCAGGGGATATTTTGTGGCGTAGTGCTTTGATTAAGCTCGGCGAAAACCATCATTACTGGTACCACCGTTGCCATCACGTTGCACTCGATGGTTTTGGAGGAAACTTGCTCACTCTAAGACTTGCTGAAATATACAGTGCATTACTAAACAATCTAGATGCAGGCCCTAATCCTTTTGGCTCTCTTGCTGCACTTGTCGAAAGTGAACATGCGTACAAATCTTCCAAACGCTATAAAAAAGATCGTCAGTACTGGCTAGAAAACCTTATCAACTTACCCGAAACCACGTCCCTTTCTCAGAGAATAGATCATTCTCAGAGTAAAAAGCAGCTACGCAAACCTCTAACATTATCTCAAGAATTGACTAATAAACTCATTGCCATTGGGCAACAAGTAAACGCCAGCCTACCGCAAACTCTAATAGCTTTAGTGGCTGCGTATTTTTATCGTATGACAGGAGCGAATGATTTAGTTTTTGCAATGCCTGTTACTGCAAGAATCCAACGATTACAACGTGGTACACCTGGAATGATGGCAAACGCTGTGCCTATTCGCTTAAGTTTATCTACTGAAATCACATTGGAAAAGTTAATAACACAAGTATCTAAAGTAGTACTTAGAGCACTACGTCATCAGCAATATCGTTATGAAGACCTAAAGCGTGAGCTGGGGTTAATGTCTGCTGGTCAGCAAATTGCCTCGCTAGGAGTTAACATTGAACCTTTTAATTATGACTTAACATTCGGAAATTGCTCGACCTCGCTGCATAACCTAAGTAATGCCTTGATCGACGATCTTACCGTTTTTATCTTCGACAGACACGACAACAATGGTTTAAAAGTAGAGTTTGACGCTAACCCTACACGTTATACAGAACATGAACTAGAAAACCATTTAGCACAGTTTGAACGCCTGATAGACGCAATGGTATTGGCACCTGCCAACCCTATAAGTAAGGCAACATTATTGTCAGAAAGTGAGCGCTACAAAATTCTGCATGTATGGAACGATACGGCATGCTCTATTCCACAACAATCCGTAGTCGAAGCATTTAATGCTAAAGTAATCAGTACTCCAACAGCCATTGCAGTAGGCTCTGGACAAAACACTTTAAACTATTCAGAACTTAATGCACTTTCTAATGCTTGGGCAAATAAGCTGATACAAGAACAAGTTTGCCCAAGCGATTTAGTTGCTATTGCACTAACACGTAATACGGACATGCTAGTCGCTTTGTTGGGTACACTAAAAGCTGGAGCTGCGTATTTACCACTGGATCCTGACTTTCCAGAAGAGCGCCTTCGCAGCATAGTAGAGGATGCCAATCCCAAGTTAATACTCAGCTGCCATGGTGCTATTGGACAGTTACCCAAAGTTGATATGCCGATAATATTAATCGATGACGCACATTCAGATATTTCCTTAGACAAACATGTTTCTCATCCTACTGGCTTAACAATTCAAGGAAGCAATCCGGCCTATGTCCTCTATACTTCAGGCTCTACGGGTCGGCCTAAAGGTGTAGAAATTTCACATAAAGCCTTGATGAATTTCTTATACGCTATGCAAAAAGAGCTCAACCTTACTAGCGAAGATAAATTTCTGGCTGTTACGACCATTTCATTCGATATTTCTATCTTAGAGTTATTCCTGCCTATTACTGTTGGAGCATCTGTTCTGATTGCGGATAGAAAAACCGTTCGCGATCCACAAGCGTTAACAAAGCTAGCGGTCAAAGAAGGCGTAACTTTGCTTCAAGCTACGCCGTCTCTTTGGCAGGCATTATTACCGACATACAGCAATGAACTAAAAGGCATTCGGCCTTTGGTAGGAGGCGAAGCGTTATCAGGTCAACTGGCTCAAATCATGTCAAACTTGGGGCATCCTGTTGTAAACCTATATGGGCCAACAGAGACAACGATCTGGTCGAGTATTATGCCACTGGTTAAGCCAACAGACCTCCGCCACCCCCCTATTGGTAGACCTCTGCTAAACACTCAAATGTATGTTTTAGACCACGCAATGGAGCCTGTTCCGGTAGGCGTAACAGGAGACCTATATATTGCCGGTGATGGTTTAGCACTGGGTTATTACAATCGCCCTGAATTAACAAATGAGCGGTTTATCTCTAATCCATATGGCAAAAAAGGCAGCCGCCTATATATCACGGGAGATAAAGCACGCTGGCGCCAAGATGGGGTATTAGAATACCAAGGTCGAGACGATCATCAGATTAAAATTCGCGGCTTCCGTATCGAAATTGGTGACATTGAATCTGCATTATTAGCTTGTCGCGAAGTCATTCAAGCCATAGTCGTAGCTCAAACGTCGCCGAACGAAGATAAGCAACTGGTTGCCTATGTAATACCAATAGACAGCAACCTAGATACCAATGAACTTCGTCGTCAGCTAATCAATGTACTGCCTGATTACATGGTTCCAGCACACTTTATGCTGTTAAATGAAATGCCATTAACACCAAATGGAAAAGTAGACCGAAAAGCCTTACCTCTACCAACTTGGCACGCATCTAATAGTTATGAACCACCAAGAAATCAACTAGAAGAAATGCTCACTAGCCTTTGGGCTGAGACATTAGGTCTTACTCTAGTTGGTATCCGAGATAACTTTTTTGAAATTGGTGGCGATTCCATATCTGCAACAAGAATTCTGAATCATATTCAGAAGAACTTATTAATTGAAGTGCCATTAGGTGTCTTATTCAAAGCCTCCACCATTGCCGATCTTTCTGACTACTTAAGTCGAAGTGATGATTGGGATCCTATGATTTGCACGCTACCTATCAAATCTAGCGGTACGGATTCACCATTATTTTGTATTCATCCTGCACTTGGCCTCGCTTGGGGATACGCAGGACTACTACGTCACTTATCTAAATCAACGCCAGTATTTGGCCTCCAAGCAACGGGGCTGCGCCATGCAGCGCGCTTGCCAGAATCTATAGAAGAAATGGCAGAAGAGTATTTATTGCAAATTAAAAACGTGCAACCAAAAGGACCATACCGTCTTCTAGGCTGGTCATTTGGTGGTCTGGTTGCTCATGCTATTGCTGAGAAGCTACAAGCAGAAGATGAAACAGTGTCCTTTTTATGTATGTTAGACAGCTACCCATACAAACTCGATTACCAGCAGCCAAAAAACGAAGCAGATATTGTCAGAGCAGCCCTACTCTTTCTAGGTTATGATCTCAGCACACTGGAAAAGCTGCCTATTAACAAAGAAGAATTAGCGTCGTTGTTATGGCGAGATTATGATGATTCGTCCATGTCTGTGGTTCAAGATATCCAAAAAAGCCAAACAAATATTATGGACAGAGTTCAAACCATAATCGAAAACAACTTAGCACTGGCTGGTCGCTTCAAACCTAGAAAGGTGGATGCAGATTTACTGTTTTTTGTCGCTGAAGATAGTGTGAATGGCTCGATGGGTAATATTCTTGAGCACCAATCCAATGCCTGGGCCTCAAGAATCACAGGTGAAATAGAAACTCATAACATTTCATGTCGGCATCAAGACATGCTTGATTCTGAACCGCTAAATGCCATTGCTCCTATTATAAAAGAACGCCTTGAGCAATCTGCTGAAAAGCATAAAACCAAAGTAAATTAACGGTATCAGTCAAGACTAAAAAAATAACCCCGAGCGTCAAACGCAAGGGGTTATTTTTTATTACCAAAAACTGATCGCTAACTAACGAAAAAACCTAAAGTTGGAACTCACCAGCACGTTCAGGCTGATAGTCTACCTTCATAATAACTACCGACAGCACATCACCATTTGGCTTAGGCCAATCAATTTGATCACCTTCCTTTAGACCAAGTAACGCGCTGCCAACAGGTGCTAAAACTGAAACCGTGTCTTCAGCGCCATTAGCATCTTTTGGATATACTAAGGTTTTTGAAAATTCCTTTTCCGAAGATAAGACTTTAAATGTTACAGTCGAATTCATCGTCACAATATTGTCAGGCATATCTCGTGGCTCAACAATTTCGGCGCGATTAATCTCCTCCTGTAAATCATCTTTGTTGGGGAATTGCGAATAACTTAGTGAATCCAGTATCTTCTCAAGTCTCACAGCATCTAATGATGAAATGGTTATTTGTGGTCTTTGCATCATAATCTACCTATTCTTTATCTTGGTCTAACCTATTGCTTAAAATAGAAAAAAGCCGTAAGTAAACTCATTACCTACGACTTGCTTCAGAAATTTTTCCAGTGTGTAAAAAAGTATAACGGAAGGGGAATTTGCTCTAGCAGGAAACCTTCCTTGTTTTTATAACACTCACTCTTTCCAATTCGAGCGGTGGATTTGCACCACAACGGACCATCATAAGCGAGTTCGCACACAAAGTCAGCAAACAAAAAAAGAGCCTGTGCACATTAATCTCTGAAGTGACCCCCAATAGTTGGACAACCAACATTGGGGGTTCTTTTTATTAAGCTAACTATCAATCAATAACGTAGTTGCTCTAACCCACAGAATGGATCAATAGCAGCATTAGAATTAAAGCTTAACCGTCCTAACAAGCCTTCCACGACCGCCTTCTGAACCTCCAATAAAGGACTATAGGCATTAATGTATACTGGCACTTTAGGTGCGTCGTACAAAAGATAAGGATGACCAAAAGATACCATTACCGTCGGAATATCGACCCAAGGACGATACATGGCATTACCAAAACCATCGTGTAATGCCATCCAATCAATGTAAATGTGCGACTTTACCAACATAGATTCATCAGCGTTAAGATAGAGCAACAAATCATACTCTTTCACATTTAATGCCATACCTGTTTGAAACTCTGTCACTTCAAAGCCTTCATTTTTCAGCATGGTAGCCACACTCAATGACGCAGGAATAGGACTAAAAACATGTCGAATACCAGTAGAAATAACCAACACGCGCTGATGACGTTCTAAACTGATTGGTAAAATATTATCGCGATTTTTTACCAAATGCACCGTGCGACGATTCAGCTCGGGGATTCGGTCCGCGTAATCTGATGCCAACATATCCTTAAATTTACTGGAACTAATCTCCTCTTGCTTTTCATGCAAGCCCAAAGCGGCTTTCATCGCTAAGATCCGCATAACAGATTGCTCTAAGCGTGTTTCAGATACTCTACCTTCACGCACGGCTTTAAGCATATAAGCGTAATCTTCAACCGGGTCCTTGCAAAACAACAGCATGTCACAACCGTTTTCAATGATCTCAGCAACCACGTTTTCACGTTTCGTCCAGCTACTCAAACCCGCCATCACAGTAGCATCTGAGACAATTAAGCCATTAAAGCCCAGCTCTCCACGCAAGAGTTGTTCATTGAGCAACTTACTAACACTTGCCGGACGCCACCACTCTGCCGGGTTGTCATTATGAGTCTTTACATATTCAGGTAAAGCGATGTGAGCCGACATTATCGACATCACGTTGCTATCGATAGCACTACGGTAAAGTCGTCCATAACGCTCCTCCCATTCAGACATAGTTAATGGATTCACCGTCGTTACTAAGTGCTGGTCTCGGTCGTCGAACCCCTCTCCCGGCCAATGCTTTGCCGTTGCTGCGATACCGTTTTTTTGGAAAGTATTAATATTCGAGAGACTCATACTTTCGATAACATCAACGTCACTACCATATGATCGTGTACCTACGACAGCGCTACGAAACTTAGCGTTGATATCAACAACCGGAGTAAATGACCAGTTAATGCCAAGCAATTTAGCTTCTTGAGCAATTACTTGGGTACAATATTCCACCGCACTCTCATCTTTCAACCCAGCAAGACCAAGCTGGTTTGGTACTTGAGCACCGAAAGGAAAGCTCATGCCACCGCCTTCAAGGTCACCACTCACCAAAAGCGGAATGACAGAATGACTGCGCAGCTGATTCATCATCTTTACTTCGGTATCAAGATCTTGCCCGACAAACTTAGTCACCGCACCAGGTTGAATCGTATCAATAAGAGACAACTCTTCTGCGGAATTTGCTCTAACAATAAGATTAAACAGTTGCCCTACTTTTTGCTCTAACGTTAGCTCTGAATAGGTTTTATTCACCCAAGTAAGCTCGGTGTCACCCAGAAAAAACGGTGCATTACGGAATGATTCATTCATAATAAAACCTCAGTATTCTTTAATTTGCTCGGTTCGCTTCACGAGTCGCACGTAATTCAGATTGCATTGTGTCTTCTACCTCTCGCGTGATCGGATAAAAGTAAGCAATAACAGCAATGCAGCCTGCGCCAAAAGCAGGAATCAGACTCATGAAAAGTAAAATCATCTGAGCAGACTCCGCAGTTTGCTCAACACCTGCTTGATAACCAGCAAAACTCAACCCAATACCGACTAAGGCGCCACTTAACCCCATACCAAATTTATGGGAGAAGGTCGCAGAACTGGTAGACAAACCAACCACACGGCGACCAGACTTCCACTCAACATAATCAGCAGTGTCAGCAACGAGCCCCCATAAAGAAGAAGCAGCAATCCCTTTCGACAACTGATTAAAAAAGATAATGGCGTAAATCACATAAACGTCAGATGGATCAACCCAGTACAAATTACTAATCAAACACATACTCAACAGCGCACCCGCAATAACCAAGTTCCGCTTTGAATAACGCTTAACTAACTGAGACATCAGAGCAGAGCCTACAATCATGCCCAAACTAGCCACCGTAAAAAACATACCCGCTTTACTGGCATCGCCCACAATATAAGTAAAGTAATACATACCCACAGCAAACGGCATAATAGTAAAGGTAAACAGTGGAATGCCCATTAAAATGGTGATCCACCAAGCACGGTTTTTGATCACCACGGCAAAATCATCCTTCAAAGAGGAATGTTGTTTGATCATTGGAACACGCTCTTTAACACGAGAAAAACACAGCCAGAACATTACAATCATGACGGCACTTAGCAATATCATGGTGTACTGAAAGCCCTGCTGTTTATTACCGTCACCAAAAAATTCAACCAGAGGTAACGTACTCGCATTAACCAGCAAAGCACCGGTAAACGCCAATACCATGCGAAATGAAGCCATCTGGCCGCGCTCAACTGGGCTATCCGATATGGTTGCTGGTAAAGAGGAATATGGGATATTGATGGCTGTATAGAGTGTCATCAGTAGAATATAGGTCACAAATGCCCAAATGATCTTGCCGGATTCATCCATATCAGGCGTCGTAAAAGTGAGCACAGCGACAATAGCCAGAGGAATAGGCACATAGAGTAAATAGGGACGGAATTTACCAAATCGAGTTTGGGTTCTGTCACCTATCATGCCCATTATTGGATCGGATATGGCATCCCACATTCGCGTGACAAAAAATAATGTCCCGACGAGAGCCGCAGAAATCCCGAACACATCGGTATAAAAAAACATCAAATAGGTGCCAACCGCAGTAAACACCACATTACTGGCTAAGTCACCAAAGCCATAACTAACCTTATCGAAAAACGATAACTTCTTCATAATGAAACCTTATTTGTATTTATTGTTTTGCTTCATTATGGGAATTAATATCAAGTGTGCTATCCGATTTTTGACCTGCTCAGTAGCCGTTTTTTGACCTTGATAAAGTCACCTTTTATTAAAGATACAAAAATTGCCTATCCAACCACGGCATAATTCGTTGTTTCAAAAGTACTACGTCTACTCCTGCATAGGCTTGCCCCACACTCACTAAACTTACCGACTCCCGCTTAAGACGAAACTCCGTTGGCGTACAGTCATATTCTCGGCGAAACGCCATATTAAAGGCTTTTACAGAAGGAAAACCATGATCAAAAGCGATATCTGATACGGCTTTTTTAGGTTTCTGTGCCAAATCTGACAAGCTTTTTTCTAATCGATAAAGGGTCAAATAGCGTAGAAAAGTCTCGCCTACTTTGGCTTTAAAATACCGGCTTAAATAGGCTTCCGACAAACCTCGCTCCTCAGCTAACAAGGACAAAGAGAGATGCTCTTGGTAACGCAATGTAATCTGACGTAACAGGTCATTCATCAATAAAGTAGATTCAAGAGAGTCCGCTCTAATTGCATTAGTCGAAGGAAAGTAGCGAGCAAACAGCAAGCCAAGTTGGGCAAGTAAACTTGTTTGCGCCTGTTGCCAATGACCCGCCTTGTAGTAGTGTTCCCACCACAAATGCGCCATCAGCCGCTTAATCGTTGGCAGCATATTTTTCTGAACCAAACTCCATGCTTTCATTGGGCAAGTATCCAGAGCCACTCCAGCAAAGTTATGCTGTAGACAAAGTACTAAATTATCATCCTCGGTAGATTGAGTGGCGTGAGGCAATTCTTTATTAATAAATAAAACATCGCCTTCCTGCAAAAGCAGTATTTCATCCATTACCTGAACACGAATACGGCCTTTCACCACCCATAAGCATTCATGTGCATCGTGATGATGCAAATCACATTGAGTCACAGAATGAGCAAATATGCGGCTTTCTTCTTCTAATATTTCCGCTCTGTTCGATAAATACATAACAAACTAACATCCTTAATCATCCAACTAAAATCAACCACGAGCCGTTTCAACATTGATTTGAGTGAGCAGGAATCATAAAGAAGTAAGCGTATAAAGTCACAGACAAAAAAAAGCCCCGCATTCGCGAGGCTCTTTAGAATTCATTATAACCAGTAATTAAACAGAGGTATTTTTCACTGAGAACATTCCGTAAGCCGCTACAACCAAGAAGCAAACGGCAGGCACAACATATGAAAAAATCGCGCCGTACTCATCGATAGTCGCGCCTTGGATCAATGGCATCACGGCACCACCCAAGATAGCCATGACCAAACCCGCAGAACCGAATTTAGTATCACTACCAAGACCATCCAACGCAATGCTGTAAATCGTTGGGAACATCAAAGATAAACAAGCGGAAATAGACACAATCGCCCAAACACCTGTTACATCTGGCACCATCACAGCGTATAGGCATAAAGCAGTCCCCAATAGAGCCAAGATACTTAGCAACACAGCAGGACGGAAAAAGCCCATCAACCAAGTCATCACAAAACGTGACACCAAGAAAATAATCAAGCTGTACTGCAAGTAATCAGAAGCACTAGCTTCGGTTCCACCTAGTGTTTCTTGCACATATTGAATAGTAAAAGTCCAAGTACAAGTTTGTGCGGCAACGTTGAAGAACTGTGCAAGTACACCCCAACGGTATTGTTTTCTAGCGAATAATCGGCCCAATGTCGCCATAAAGTCAATCGTCTGAACTTCATCAACATTTACTGTGTTAGCCGATTTAGGCACGCGCATAAAATAGATAAACGCCCAAATGATCATCAACACAAAAGCCATGCCGACATAAGGTGTCATCACGCTGTTTAGTTCATCTGCTCGAATGCTCAGCAGCATTTCTGGCGCCATGCTGGCTCTTTCTTCTGGAGATGCGGTATTTAGATTAGGAAGAATCAATGTCGCTGCAAGAAATACACCGATGTTGGTGCCAACTGGGTTAAACGCTTGAGCCAAGTTTAAACGGCGTGCTGCACTGCCTTCTGGCCCCATAGTCATAACAAAAGGATTCGCTGAGGTTTCTAAAATAGACAAGCCTGCTGCCAAAATAAACAAGGCAGCTAAAAAGAAACCATACGTCATCGAAACACTGGCAGGATAAAAAGCCAAGGCACCTAAAATAGCCAAGCCTAAACCTGTCAACACACCCGCTTTATAAGAGTAACGAGCGTTAATAAACGCCGCAGGAATCGCCAAACAGAAATACGCGCCATAATAAGCGAACTGTACTAAAGCGGATTCAAACGTGCTCATGGTAAAAATTTTACTAAACACTTTTACCAATGGATCTGTCATGTTGGCGGCAACGCCCCATGCAGCAAAGCAGGTAATTAACAAGATAAACGCAATTTTCATGTTCGGATAAACGAACGGAGCAGAAAGGGATTTTTCAGGAGCTGTATTTTGATTTTTCATAAAGCAAACAACATCTATTATTTTATAGTTGGATGATAGGACGTGCTTGCTATCCTCAAAGAGACAGACTAAAAGCACCTCGCCACCATCAGACATTGATATAGGCTAACCGCAGTTTGGACATTATTTTGGTTGATTTAAAACCACCAAAAAGTGCCTTTTCTACGACCAACATCAAACACAAGGTGCGAGATCCTACCACCAACTTTCTATAAAAATGCGCTTGCAAAATAAAACTTAGCTCTTTGTAAGCGGATTAATCTTTTCTTACCCATTTCATTAACATAAATGAAATATTCATGACTGGCGGTTCATTTTCAGCGACTTTATTAGGTAACAAAAGCCAAACAAACCTTCAATGTCTCACAACCTTTTCGAAAGCAGTCGCAAGGCATTCGCTGTAACCAATGCGGTCGCGCCAGAATCAGCCAATACCGCCAACCATAACCCAGTTATACCCAGCAAGGTCGTCACCAGAAACACCGCCTTCAAACCTAAAGCAATGGTGATATTCTGACGAATGTTGGCATTGGTCGCACGCGATAAGCGAATCATTTCAGCCAATCCTTGCAAGCGATTATGCGTCAAAGCCGCGTCCGCGGTTTCTAAAGCTACATCGGTGCCACTTCCCATGGCAATGCCGATAGTGGATGCTTTCATTGCTGGCGCATCATTGATGCCATCGCCCACCATGGCTGTCGCTTGCTGTTGATTCAACTCAGTGACAGCCATAACTTTGTCTTCTGGTAATAAATCCGCTCGATAATCTATATTCAACTCGGCTGCAATCGCAGCTGCGGCACGGGCATTATCACCCGTTAACATCACGCCATTAATTCCCAAAGCCGCTAAATCTTTAAGCGCCGCCTTAGCATCATCGCGTAGCCTATCCCGCAAAGCGATCAAGCCCGACAATTCACCTTTTTCGAAAACAACAACGACAGTTTTACCTTCTTGCTCAAGACGAATAACTTCCTGTTGTATAGATTCATCTAACACTTGCTCTAACTTACTTGGCGAACTAATCTTGATTTTCCTACCTGCAAAATCCCCTTCCACACCAACACCAGCCAAGGTTTTGCGATTATCAGCATGCACTAATACAATGCCTTGTTGTTCTGTGTAATCAACAATGGCTTTCGCCAATGGATGATGAGACCCCATTTCAACGGACGCTGCAGCAGCCAACAAATCATTAAAGTTAGAACCGTTTAAAGTAACTACATCCGTCACACTTGGTTTACCTTCTGTAAGCGTGCCGGTTTTATCAAAGGCGATGGTTTTTATTCGACCAAGTTGCTCTAACGCTAATCCGCCTTTAATCAAAGCACCACGACGAGTCGCCGCCGCCAAACCAGACGTAATCGCCGCTGGCGTCGAAATAACCAAGGCACAAGGACAACCAATCAACAACAAGGCTAGACCACGATAAATCCACGTATCCCAAGGTTGAGCAAAGGCCAAAGGCGGAATCAAGATCACCAAGACAGAAATCAGCATAATCACAGGCGTATAGATACGGCTGAATTTATCTAAGAAACGTTCAAGCGGTGCTCGGCGCTCTTCCGCTTCTTCAATAAGGTGTAGAATTCGATCAATGGCATTATTACCCGGTTGCGACACTACTTTGAGTCGCACAACTCGATCAGCTAACAAGCTCCCTGCTGGCACTTTTTCATCTCGTAATCGTTCAACAGGTACAGATTCACCCGTCAACGCGCTTTCATCGAAATTTGCCATCTCGGACAAGAGCTCAGCATCGGCAGGCAAACGTTCACCCGGCGACACTTCTATTTCATCCCCTGGACGTAAATCCGCTATAGCGATTTTTTGACGCACACCATTTTTGATGATTAAGGCTTCTTCTGGTAACAAAGCCATCAAAGCGCTCACGCCTTTACGCGCACGGTTCGCCGCAAACGATTCCAAGCATTCGCCGATCATAAAGAGCAACAACACCATGGCGGCTTCTGCGGTAGCACCAATAAATAATGCACCTATCGCTGCAACACTCATCAAGGTTTCAATGGCAAACGGCGAGCCACTGCGCATCATCCGCCATGATTTTTTCATGATAGGCACTAAGCCAACCAAGGTAGTGACTATAAAGGCGGTTTCGCCAAATAATGGATTGAATTGCGCGATACCCCAGCTCAATAACATCAGCACTGCCAAAGCCGCAATCGGACCGTATTCACTTAATTGCTGGCGTGAAAACCATGACGTCGTTTTTTGATCTGAAATAGTTTGCTGAGTGTTTTCTTGCTGAGAGTGCTGCTTAGAAGCGCTTTCACCAAAAGGCACCAAACTAAAGCCAATACCTTTCACTGTGTCTTGGATTTTGTCAAAAAGATCCGAATCTGCCTGAACGCGTAATTTTTCGGTAGAAAAAACCACATTCGCGCTCACCACGCCATCCAAAGAAGAAACCGCCTTCTCAATAGAACGTGCACAACTGGCGCAATCCATCCCATTGACTCGCCAAGTATAAGTTTGCTTGGCAGTTTCTTGCGCTACTGAGGCATAGTCACTGGAATCAGCGGATGAGCAACAACTGGGGGCGTCTTCATCATCAGAAGTACAGCATTGGCTTTCGTTTTGACTGCTATCATTGCTTGCGCAACAAGAGGAAGCTTCACTTGGCGTCGAGCAACAAGAACTGCTCGTCTCTTGATGTGAGTGTGATGAATGGTCTTTTGCTTGATGACACTGACATGAAGAATGAGATTGGCAATTTTCTTTATGTTGACCTGATGAATGATGCATATGGCTCTCCTGTTTTTAAGCTATAAGGAGAGTGTAGACCTTAGAGCACACTCCAAGGTCAAGCACCAGTTTCATATTATTTAAATAAAAAAGAGCCTTAGCTCTTGATCGAAACACCTTCTACTTCTAATACTGTTTTCGCATCTGTGCGTTCCATGATTTTCACCAAGGCGGATTGAATCACTTCGTCTTCACGTACATCACTTTGGCCCGCAAAACGCTGATCTTGTGGCTCAGCGCCTTCTTCTGCGGTAAAGGTGACAATCACTTCTGTGGCGATGTCTTCAGTATCGCCGAAGTAAGCAATGGATAGTTGCGGATAACCTTTGAAACCCATTTTTACTTTCTTTGCGATACGTTTTTTAGATTTATCTATGTTCATGCTGCCTGCCTAAAGGGAAAGGTATTGAGTCTCAATGAAAAACTATTGCTGGATTAAACCACAAAGCAGACCGTTCAAGATAAATTAAATCGATATAACGAGCCGCAATCGTACAAAAGTTTTTACTTAATTAAACTCAACGCACTTCTAAACTCATCCGCTCGACAATCACCAATCAACTCAAACAAACACATTTCAAGGCTAGTCACTTCTGCCCCTTTTCGAGCTAACTTGGCGAGCGCCATTTCTTTATTCTCTATAGATCGTGACGACACACAATCGCTCACCAGTTCCACTTCATAACCCAAATCCAGCAAGCCCAATGCTGTTTGATAAACACAAATATGCGCTTCAATACCGCTCACTAACCAAGTATTCACTTTGACCTTTTTCACGGCATCGACAAAAGCAGGCTCACCACAGGCGCTAAAAGAATACTTAGCAATCGGCTCAACCATGTCCAAGACTTCTCGCAATTCAGGTACGGTCGCGCCCAGTTTTTCTGGATTTTGTTCCAACCACAGAATGGGCAAGCCCAATAACTTTGCGGCCTTCACCAATTTAACGAGATTAGCAATAAACGCCTCGCTGTCATGAACAATAGTCGCTAGCTTTCCTTGGACGTCGATCACGACTAACCCCGTTTTGTCTTTTCTTAACATATCCATCTCCTGTTGTTTTTATTTTTATCTGCTATGTGTTTAAACTAACTTAATCCCTAACGACGTCAGCAAACTTACCGCTTCATAACGACAAAATATCGCGTTTTTTACGGTGTTCTTCTTCACATCAATATCGTAATTGGTTGCGCCGTTAAAATCCGCGCCAGTCAAATCGGTATTCACAAACAAACTATTGGTTAAATCGGTTCCAGAAAAACGTGCCCGAGAAAGCGTCGCTTCTCTAAAATCCACATCATGAGCACGGCACTCTTCGAAAACAATTCCTGATAATTTCAAGTCATAAAACGACGAGCCATTAACCATACATTCTTTAAAAAAAAGCGGCGCGCCAAGCTCCAAGCCTCGCCAATAAGCTTTTGTCCAATCCACACCCAAGACTTTTGATTCATAAAACTGTACATCTGAGAACTTACTATTTCTCACATTCACCGCGGTCAACTTGCATTTACGGAACTGACAATCTTTAAAAGTACAAGCATCAAAAAACGCTTCGGTAAAATCACAAGATTCAAACACACAAGACTCAAACACCTTACGGCTCACACTTTCCTGCACCATAGCTAAATCAGTAAAGGTTTTTCCATAAAACGCCTCATCGTTCGGCAATACATGTTCCATTGAATACTCCCACTATTTAGAGAAGCCAAAGTAACAGCAGAAATACAGTGGCTCAATCTAAAACATGCTTAACTTCGAATCATGCCATTTAATCTCATCAAAAGTGCGCTAAAAAACTTTTTTGCACATATGTGCAAAATGTCATTGGTTTGTCATAGACGAAGATTATTGTTTAGAAAATTAAATGTTTTTCTAAGGAATAATCTATGACCACCTTGCTCACCGCAGCAGAGCAAAAGAAGCCAAATCTTTGGCGACGCGCAAGGCATTCATTTGCTGTTGCCAGACATGAACCCGCTAATTTGATTGGTTTGGTTCTGGCTATTTTCTTTGCTTATTTGATTCTTGCACCTGTGCTCTCGATTCTTGTAGATTCCTTTATTGTGCAATCCGGTGATGAAGCAAGAACCCATCAGGACGAAGGCAGTTTCACCTTTTACTATATTGTACGAACTCTGTATTCACGCATTTCTGAAATCCTATTATGGCAACCGCTGTACAACACCTTAGCCATTGCCGCTGGTACTATGGTGTTTTCAATGAGTATTGGCGTGGTGCTGGCATGGTTAGTAAATCGCACTAACATGGCGGGACGCGCTTGGTTCGCCACGGCGCTGATTGTGCCTTTTATGTTACCGACGTGGACGTTCGCCCTCGCTTGGACGACAATTTTTAAAAACCGCACCGTTGGTGGACAACCCGGCTGGCTAGAATCCTTAGGCATCACTACATCAAACAGTGTGGCTTACGGTTATTTCCCTATCGTTTTTATCTTAGTTTTGCATTACACGCCATTGGTAATTTTGATTGTGGGCAATGCATTACGTCGTCTTGATACACAAATGGAAGACAGCGCTCGTGTGCTCGGTGCGCCATCACGAGTCATCGCCTTCTCTATCGTATTACCCTTGATTCGCCCTGCATTAATGTCAGCGGCTTTATTGATATTTGCCGACTGTATTGGCGAGTTCGCAGTTCCGTATATTTTAGGTTTACCAGTACGATACGACACATTAGCAACCGGACTTTATCGCGCCTTAGACACTCGTCAAAACGGCGTGGCAGCGGTGATCGCTGCGGTTATTATGATCATCGGTGTGATTACTTTGCTGATCGATGTTCGCATGATGAAAGAAGCTCGCCGCTTCGTAACCGTCGGCGGTAAAGGCAACATGGACAGGCTACGCAAACTTGGTCGCATGCGTTTGCCTGCTTCTGGATTTGCTGGGGCCTTTGTTTTAATCGGTGTGGTGCTTCCATTACTGACATTGTTTCTATCCACCATCATGATTTTGCCCGGTCGCTTTACGCTGGAAAACTTCACCTTTGATTATTGGATCGGCAGCAATTTAGACACGGTTGCCCTACGCAATGGCATCTTGCTGACACCAGAATTTTGGCAAGCCGCGTGGAACACTATTGTCATTGTCGGTTCGTCTTCGATGATATCTGGCGTCTTAGGGTTGTTAGTCGGTTATGCAGTATTACGTTGCTCATTCAAAGGTGTGGGTTCTTTCTTACGCCAAATTACCTTCTTGCCTTATTTGGTTCCCGGCATTGCCTTTGCGGCGGCATTTTTATCTTTGTTCGCTGTGGCTCGTGGCCCGATTCCAGCCTTATACGGAACACCGCTGATTCTCATCATTGCTCTCGTCGCGGAAAAAATGCCCTTTGCAAGTCGATCTGGTATCGCAGCCATGACGCAACTGGGCAAAGAACCCGAAGAAGCGGCACGTATTGCAGGTGCCAATTGGTTTAGCCGCATGACTAAAATCATTATCCCAATACAAGCAGGGCCATTGGCAACGGGCATTCTGCTGCCTTTCATTTCCGGCATTAAAGGCGTCAGCCTGTTCATTATCTTGGCGATTCCATCCACCGATGTACTCACCACCTATTCACTGCGTTTACTCGATTATAACTACGACCAAGCCGCCAATGCGGTGGTCTTGATGATTGCGCTTATCGCTTGGCTTGGTACCGTATTGATCCAAAAGATCTCCGGTACGGGTTTGGCTCAAGGTCTGGAGAATTAATATGCCTACTATCACATTAACCAACCTCACAAAATGTTACGACGGCAATACTGAACCTTCCGTCAACAAGGTTTCACTGACGGTAGAAGATGGCGAATTTATGTGTTTGCTTGGCCCATCTGGCTGCGGCAAAACCACCATTTTGCGTATGATTGCCGGTATCGAACATTCCACCAGCGGTGAAATTGCCGTAGACGATTTAGTTGTCGATTCTGTGCATCAGTCCTGCTTTATTCCGCCTGAACAACGTCGTATTGGATTGGTATTTCAGAACTATGCTCTGTGGCCGCACATGACAGTAGAGCGCAATGTGGATTTTGGTTTGCGCTTACAAAAGGTGCCTGCCCATGAACGCAAAGAACGTTGTTTAGATGTGATGAGCAAGTTACGCATTCTTGAATACGCAGACCGTTATCCGTCTCAATTGTCTGGCGGTCAGCAACAACGCGTTGCCTTAGCGCGCATGCTGGCGGTGAATCCGGGGGTTTTGCTATTAGACGAGCCATTATCGAACCTTGATGCGACCCTTCGCCTCGAAATGCGCGCCGAGCTGCGCCGTTTACATCAAACCTTTGGCACAACCATTATTTTTGTCAGCCATGACCAATGGGAAGCCATGACGCTTGCCAATACCATTGCGGTCATGAACAAAGGTCAGCTGCAACAAATCGGCACGCCAGATGAAATTTACGCCGAACCAAGCAATCGTTTTGTGGCTGAATTTATTGGTAACCCGAAAATCAATCTGATCAAGCTAAAAGAATCCAATGATAAGTTCATCAATCTTGCCAGCCACATTTTAGCCAGACAGCCAGAAAGTAAATTCGCCGATGTCTGCGCCATTCGCCCTGAAGAAATCATTCTCACCAACACAGCAAACATCAACACACTACCGATGGTCATAGAAAATATCATGCCCACAGGCGGTAGCTGGGTGATTGAACTGAGTTTCGGTGAAGACCGATTGTTCCATTCAACTCAGTCTCGTCCGAGATGGCATGAAGGCGATCAGGTAAACGCTTATTTGCCAACGCCATCACTGCACTTTTTTGATCATGATGAAAAGCGTCTTGTTCTGTCAGAAAGTCACCTTGATTACAGCAATTTACTGCCCAGCTCAGCATTACCTAATAAACAAAACGCTAATCAAATACACACGAATCAACCCTACGCTAAACAAGCATAAGCTAATCTTAAAAAGGAAACTGTTATGAACTTCCCGATGAAAAAAAGCCTTCTTGCACTGAGTGTTAGCTTAACAACTCTCGGTTCTATTTCAGCTTCAGCCGCAGACTCATTTGATCTTCAAGCATTAATCGCGGCCGCAAAACAAGAAGCGCCACTGACAGTGTATGACTCCACAGGGAAAATCGTCCAACAGGCAGAGTCCTTTAGTAAAAAATACGGTATTCAAGCAACAGGCATCAAAGCCAAAGCCTCGCAAATTCTAGAAATTGTTAGTCGTGAAGCTAGAGCAGGTAATGTGAAAGCTGACGTCGCTATTCTTGCCGATGCGCCAGCTGGCATGGAACAGTTGTTATCTAAAGGTTATGTCACCAGCTGGGTTCCTACGGATCTTGCCGTTAATATTCCAGCGACCTACCAAAACCCACTTACGGTGGTTTTAGCGCCCAATATTTGGGCTTATAACACAGGCCTTTATGACACCTGCCCAGTAACCAATGTGTGGCAACTTACTAAACCAGAATGGCGTGGCAAAGTCGCCATGCAGGATCCTCTTGGCAAACCATCTTACACTGATTGGTTTAACCAGCTAGCCACACATCATGACAAGGCTATGGCCGATGCGTATCAAGCTGAATTCGGCAAGCCACTAAAGACCAAAGAAAACAGTGCCACCGCGGCTTTCATAAAAGCCCTCGCAGAAAATCATCCACTAGTCACTAGTTCTGATACAGAAGCAGCTGATGCAGTGGGCGCACCAGATGTGAAGGACAGTTTTGTCGGCATGGTGAGCGCGGCGAAATTTCGTCAAAACGAAAATGGTATGAAGCTGGGTCTTTGTGCAGATATGGTGCCATTTAGCGGTTGGAGCTATCCAGGTTTAGGCTTCATTACCACGGGAACGAAAAGCCCGAATGCAGCAAAATTGTTCATTCATTACATGATGACAGCCGAAGGCATCGCGCCACAGGGTGTTGACGGTAAAATGTCGACCAACCAAACCGTTAAACTGCCTGATAACGAGCCAGCAGGTATCGATAAAGTCCGCGACCAAATCATGGGGTACGATGCTTCTACGGCAAAATCTGACTGGGAAAGCCGTCAAGACTGGCAAGACCTATGGAGCTTAAGCTTTAAAAAGTAAGCTAGAGATAGCTTCAGTAATAACTAAAAAAGAGATCAGTTAGGACAATAAAATATCTAGCTGATCTCAATCCAACATTTTAGAAAAGGATCCATCCTTGACACCCAACAACATCAAAAAAAGCGAACTAGAAAAACGCGAAGCCGCCCTGCACTCTATTACTCTAACCGCAGGAGCATTAGCACTAGAAAGCTATCGCGCCAGACAACCCGGCGATTTTACACTGAAGGGCCAGCAAGACTTTTTGACCGAAGCCGACGCACTGGTCGAAGAACACATTCGCCAAGCTATTTATAACCTTTTTCCTGAAGATGGATTACTTGGGGAAGAAACAGGAGGATCAACATCTAACCCCTCGCTTTGGGTAGTTGACCCGATTGACGGCACCGCCAACTTCGCTCGGGGCATAGATCATTTTTGTATTTCCATCGCCTTTGTGCATAACGGCGATACGTTACTCGGCGCGATTTATAATCCAGCGACGAACGAAATGTACTTGGCTAGAAAAGACCAATACGTCACAAAAAATGGTCAAGCTCTACGTGTTTCTAGCATAAGGGATACTCATAGCTCATCCTTTGAATTAGGATGGTCTACACGTGTTCCCCAAGATATCTACTTGGCAATAGTTTCTTCTCTTCTGGAAAGCGGTACCAATATACGACGTGGTGCCTCTGGTGCATTGGCATTGGCTTGGGTAGCCGAAGGCCGAACCGACGGCTACGCAGAATCGCATATGAATGCATGGGATTGCTTGGCAGGTTTACTTATGGTGCGAGAGGCTGGTGGACGAACTGGTGTCTACCCTAAAACTCACGAGGAGATAGCGCATGGTGGACCGATTCTCGCTGTCGCTCCCGGTGTGGCAGAACAGTTTGCCAATGACACCATGATATCGCTTGCAGCTGAACATAATGACCAAAAAGAGACGAATAACCAACGCGTGACTGAGCTTGAACTTACAGCCTAACACCTTGGCTCATTTGTACTTTATAAAAGACAAGCGCAAAAAAGAGAACGAAAAACCATGACATCTGAAAAAGTAAAAAAGCATTATCCACGCCCACCGATTAGCTTAATCGAAAGCAATATCCCTGGCTGGGGCGTCGACATTTATATTGGCGGTTCCACCGGTGTAGCTGACGCGGAATTGCTTGAAAAACACAACATCAAAGTCGTGCTGAACTGTGCCGTAAACTTAGACATAGACCTTGTGCATTCAGAAGAGCCAAACACACCGGAACATCTGCTAAAGCATGGTTCAGCTCGTGTTCGTTATTATAAAATTGGCCTTATTGACGGCCCTGGTAACCCAGAATCTATGGTCTTGGCGGGTTATCATTTAATGCGTTCAGCACTGGATCAAGAGCTACCCGAGAAAGCCTCTTATAAAGTTCGCGAAAAAGGCAATATCTTAGTGAATTGTCGCGGTGGACGTAGCCGCTCCGTCACCATAGTTGCCTTGTTTTTACATCTAGAATACCCAGATCGCTATCCTACGTTGGATGCAGCCATCGCGCACATTCGTAAAACACGAGAGCTTCATCCTGATGAATGGTTCGAAACCCCAAAACCGGCTTTGATTCACTTAGCAGAACGTGCCGCAAGCATGGAAAAATTATTGCGAGACGCTGGCTTTGGTCAGGACATGAAAAAAAAATGACACAGCAACGACCGAAAAACATCGCCAGCGCCGCAGAGGTTGCCAAACTAGCTGGCGTTTCTCGGTCTGCTGTTTCTCGCACTTTTACCCAAGGTGCGAGCGTTTCCAAAGACACTCGTGAACGTGTGCTGGCCGCGGCCGCAGAATTGAATTATCACGTAAATCATCTCGCCCGTGGCTTATCCAGTGAAAAAAGCCGACCTATTTGTATTCTAGGCGCCAATCTTAATGCACCTTATCAAGCAAGCTTGCTCGATGCTCTCACCCAACGTCTGCAACTGGCTGGTCGAGCCGTGATGGTGATTAACACGTCAGGCGGCGAAGCCAGTGCCGATGCGGCGTTACGTCAAACGTTAAATTACCGCGCCTCGGCGACCATCGTTTTATCAGGCACACCACAAACCACTTTGATTGAAACTTGTGTACAAAGCGGACAACAAGTCATCCTTGTGAACCGTGCCGGACAATTTGAAGGCACAGACCACATCAGCATAGATTACCAATCTACTATGGCTGACGCCCATCACATGCTGCTACGAGCAGGCTGTAAAAACCTTGCGGTTGTGTCGTCGACAATTCAATCGCCCAGTTTACTAACGCGTGAAAAACTGTTTATTCAAGCCGCCGAAGACGCCAAGCAAGCTTGCACCTTGTTACGAGCAGGACCAACGAGTTACCAAACTGGCGTAGACGCAGCACGACGTTTATTGGCCTCTCGGGATAGACCGGATGGCATTTTTTGTGTCACTGATCTGATTGCTTGCGGCTTTATGGATGTGGCGAAAAATGAATTTGGTCTACGTATTCCAGAAGATATCTGCATTGTCGGTTTCGATGATATAGAACAAGCAAGTTGGCTTGGCTATCAACTAACTACGTTCTCTCAACCACTTGGTGCAATGGCAGATGCTATTTCAACATTACTGGAAAACGCCTCTAACAAAGAACGTAAAAAACAACATCTAATATTTCACGCTCCACCAGTGTGGAGACACACCGTACGTCCAAGCGCTTCATAACTATTCAAATTCGCTGTTAGTAAAGTCGAGCGATTTTGTTATTTGCTTCTTGCTTAAAGAATCGTAATCTTTTGCGTTCGAACTTTTTAGAGGCAGTAACCATGCTCAACAAGACGCAAATAAAAGTACGCGGTTATCATCTTGATCTTTTTCAACACGTCAACAATGCTCGCTATCTAGAGTTCATTGAAGAAGGTCGTTGGGCTTTTTTTGATGAGTTTTTCGATGACAACGATTGGATGCAGCAAGATCTCGTCTGGCCAGTGGTTAACATAAACATTAATTTTAAATCCGAAGCGAATTTCGGCGATGTTCTCGAAGTACAAACCCGCTACACTAAAATCGGCAATCGCAGCATCACCATGCAGCAGACCATCATCAAGGTTCCAACCAATGAGATCGTAGTTGAAGCCGATGTGACTTATGTGTGCTTCTCCAAAGCCGCCAAAGCTGCCATTCCCTTTCCAGATGACTTCAGACAAAGAGTTGAGTTGTCTATTGCCGCATTTGAATAAGCCTTAAGCTATTTTGTTTTTCAATGTTAACTGGATTTAACATAATGCAAAGGTCTCGTATAGATTATGGAAAGCCTTGATTTTCATTGAGAAAAATCGCTCTGCATCTTAATCTAAATGCTAACAAGGAGAAATTAGCATGAAAGCAGAACGGCTGAAAAACACCATCACTTTTCTCGTGATGATCTTAAGTATTCTCATCATATTAAGACTGTATTTACCCTATTGGGCACTTTATACAGTGAATCAAAAATTATCCGATATGGGAGATTATTCGGGACACATAGAAAACGTCGACATAGATCTTTATCGAGGTGCATATCAGCTACAGGAATTATCTGTTTCAAAGATAAAAGGTACGCACAAAGTGCCATTCATTCGCGCCGACAACATAGATATTGCATTAAGCTGGCGCGCATTGTTCAAAGGCGAAATTCTGGCTGATATCGCTCTGAACGCACCACAGGTAAACTTTGTCGATAGTGATAAAGCAGATAATGCCCAATCAGGCAAAGGTGGAGACTGGCAAGGTGTCGTCGAAGGACTTATTCCTATTACCATTAGTAAAATCAGTTTAAACAATGGCAGCATTGCCTTTCGTAATTTTGAATCCGAACCGCCTGTTAATGTACAGCTTACCGAACTCAATGCTGAAGTGTCTAACCTGACCAATATTGCCGGACAAGACGGTAAACGTGTGGCGAGCTTAAATCTAGACGCAAAACTTCTGAATTCAGCCTCTTTGGAAATGAATGCTGAGTTCGACCCTTTTGTCTCAAACGATTTTAATATCGCCTTAAAAACAGAATCCGTTTCACTGCCTTTACTCAATGATTTTGCCCAAGCCTATGCCGGATTTGATTTTCGAGCAGGTACAGGCGAAGTGGTCAGCGAACTAAAAGCCGCGGATGGAGAACTAAACGGTTACGTAAAACCCTTATTCAAAAAAGTCGATATTCTTGATTGGCAACAAGACGCCGTAGAAGATGGCGACGGACTCTTTCAATTATCTTGGGAGGGGTTAAGTGGCGGATTAACAAGCTTATTTACCAACAGCGATACGGACAAAGCCGCTACCATCATCGAAATTACAGGTTCACTAAACGACCCTAAAGTTAGTGCGTTTGACGCTGTTTTAGAAGCATTGAAAAACGCCTTTATAGAAGCATTCGATAACAAATTTGAAGGACTTAAACCAAAGAGTGATGGTTGAATCTCCTAGCAAAAGACAATAAAAAAGGGCAAATCGCCCTTTTTTATTGTGGTAAAGATCGAGATATTACCAGGCCAAGGTTACTTTTTGCCCTGTTTCTAGTGATTTCTGTGCTGCATCAGCGAGCATTTGTGCACGACGTCCGTCTTCGAAGCTTGGAGATACAGACTTCTTCGCAAGAACATTTTCAATAAAAGACGTTAGCTGCAAGTTGTAGGCATCCACATAACGATCGATAAAGAAGTTATAAAGCGGATCTTTTACTTGTGTCGTGTCTTTGGTGAAACGCGTTACAGAAGTTGGCGTTTGGTTATTCGATATCACCATGCCTTCTGAACCAAACGCTTCCACACGCTGGTCATAACCGTAAATTGCACGACGAGAGCCGTTAATGTGAATCAAGCGACCAGACTGGCTTTTCATGATGACCATCACACTATCAACATCACCAATTTCGGTAATCTTCTCATCCACCATGGCGCTACCAAAAGCTTGCAACTCGACAATCTCTTCACCTAATACAAAACGCGCCATATCGAAGTCATGAATCACCATGTCACGGAAAATGCCGCCAGATGATTTAAGGTATTCCACTGGCGCCATGCCCGGATCACGACTGGTAATGATGATCTGTTCTAACTTGCCGATACTGCCATCTTGCGCCGCTTTGACCACTGCAGCATGGCTTGGGTCGTAACGACGGTTAAAACCAATCTGAATCGGCACATGGCAATCTTTAATTTGTGCTAAGCAAGCGTTCACCGTAGCCGTGTCTAAATCAATTGGTTTTTCACATAAAATGGCTTTGCCCGCTTTGGCCGCTTTAATAATCAGCTCCACATGGGTATCCGTACTCGTAGCGATTAAAACCGCATCCACTTCAGGATCGGCCAAGGCCATCTCGACACTGTCAGCAACCTTTGCACCGGTTGCTTTTGCTACCGCTTCCGCCGCTGGCGCATAGACATCAAATACATATTTTAAATTCGATTGAGCAAACGCCTGAATATTTTGGGCGTGCATTTTTCCGATTCGACCAGCACCAAATAGCGCAAAATTCAACATGATAATTCCTTAGGTATATTTAAGGCGACTACTGCGCTTGTAAATACTGTGTTAAAAACGAACTCGAAATACTCATTTATAACTATAAACTCCGTTTTCTCGTTCGTTTTTGCCTTGTCTTTACTTCGCTCGTAACGTCGCAACAGTTATTAAGGTTTAGAGCTGTTTATCTCTTTCAATAATCCACTCATGATCCGGATCATTATGAAAAATCCAATTCCGACTTGGTCCCGCCATGACGTTCAAATAATAAGACTGATAACCGTGTGGCACGCCAACTGGATGATAGCCTTCCGGAACCATGACTAAATCACCATCTTCCACGGCCATGGTTTCATCAATGCTGCGGTCATCGGTATAAACCCGTTGGAAGGCAAAGCCTTGTGGCGGATCAATCTTGTGGTAATAGGTTTCTTCCAACTGAGTTTCAGCGGGAGCCGCATCGGTATCATGCTTATGCGGTGGATAGCTAGACCAGCCGCCACTTGGCGTGATGACTTCACAGACTAACAAGCTGTCAGCCGGTTCGTTGCCGAACAAGATATTACACACATGTCGAGTGTTGCTGGTAACGCCTCGCGTTTCGTATTGGCATTGCTCAGGCGTGATCAATTTCGCTTGAAATCCGCCTTTACCCGGTGCCTTACAAAACGCCACTTCCACATCGGTAATCGCTTCAATTCGAATCTCGTCTTGCGCTGGCGAGTAAACTGAATATGGTGCTTTTTGCTCGAATACACTCATACGATCACCAATGTCTTTCCACGCTTCCTGCTTGGTACTGGCATTCGCTTTGCCCGATAAGATCACCGCACACACTTCGTCCATACCTGTTTCAATAACAACAGATTCACCCGCTTTAAGCTGATGCGCTTCAAAGCCAACGTAACGCCAATTGGCACTTTTAGGTGTTACTAATTGAGTCTGTGACTGCCCTGCCTGCTGGCTTCTTTTACTTAAAAGATGTGACATATTAAAAACCTCGAAACTTATTATTTCATGGTTGGCATTGAAAACTCAGCGCCTGCGCGTAAACCCGTTGGCCAGCGCGCCGTAATGGTTTTCATGCGAGTGTAAAAACGTACACCATCTGGCCCATGCATGTGCAAAGGTCCAAACAAAGAACGCTTCCAACCACCAAAACTATGGAACGCCATTGGCACAGGGATAGGCACATTTACACCAACCATGCCGACTTGAACTTTCTCAGTAAACTGACGCGCCGTATCGCCATCTCGAGTAAAAATCGCCGTGCCGTTGCCATATTCATGCTGATTGATTAGCGCCAAACCTTCTTCATACGAATCAACTCGAACCACACACAAAACAGGGCCAAAGATCTCTTCGTCATAAATGCGCATGCCCGCTTTAACATGATCAAATAAGGTTGGTCCGACAAAATAACCTTGCTCGTGATTTTTACGCACAAAATCACGGCCATCAACGACCAAGGTAGCACCTTGTTCAACACCTGAAGTAATGTAATCTCTAACCTTTTGCGCATGTTCTTTGCTGATTAGCGGCCCCATGTGCGGCTCTTCTTCAATGCCAAATTGCTTGTACAAACCAGGCCCTATCGTCATGGTGGAAATTTCTGTTTTCAGCTTGCTAATCAAATTATCAGCGACGTCATCACCGACACATACAGCAACTGAAATCGCCATACAACGCTCACCTGCTGAACCATAAGCGGCGCCCATTAGTGAATTCACTACTTGACTAGGATCGGCATCAGGCATCACTAACATATGGTTTTTTGCACCACCTAGAGCCTGAACACGTTTGCCGTGAGCACTAGCCGTGGCGTAGATGTATTCTGCGATTGGCGTAGAGCCAACAAAGCTCACCGCTTGAATGCGTTCATCGGTCAGCAAGACATCAACCGATTCTTTATCGCCGTTAACCACGTTAAACACACCGTCAGGTAAACCCGCTTCTTTTAACAATTCTGCAAGGCGCATAATGGTACTTGGGTCTTTTTCAGACGGCTTCATTACGAAGGTATTTCCGCAAGCGATGGACACAGGGAACATCCACATTGGCACCATCGCGGGGAAATTGAATGGACTGATACCAGCACAAACGCCCAGCGGCTGCATCAAGCTATAACTGTCGACACCACGACCAACATTCAAACTATGCTCGCCTTTTTGTAGATGAGGAATACCACAGGCAAATTCGACCACTTCTAGACCACGGGTCAATTCACCCATTGCGTCGGAATACACCTTGCCGTGTTCGCTGGAAATCAATTCCGCCAACTCATGGCTGTGTTCTTCTACCAAAGCTTTGAACTTAAACAGTACACGAGCGCGATTTAATGGCGTCACCTGAGACCATGTCTCAAACGCGGTTTGTGCAGCAGCAATCGCGCCTTGTGTTTCTTCAGCAGTGCTCAAGGAAACCTGCAATGACACATCACCTGTTGCAGGGTTAAAGACTTTTGCTTGGCGTGAGGAAGTACTTCCTACAATCTGGTTATTGATGAAGTTACCCATGACGTTATTAGACATTTTCTTCTCTCTTCTTTCTTATCGCTTAAAGTACGTGAATGACAAGTGCCAGATTAAAAATGAAAACCGGCCTTTTCTAAATTCGCCGACAAATACTCGTAGCCTTTTGTCGCATACGTTAATGGATGGGCAATCGCTGGATCTTGCTCCGCCTCCACCACAATCCAGCCGTGATAATCGGCGGCTTTCAGTACTTCAAAAATTGGGAAATAATCAATGCTACCGTCTCCGGGCACGGTATAAACACCATCCAGAACCGCATTCAAAAATGCACTGTCGCGATTAAGATTGTCTTTCAAAACAGCCGGGCGAATGTCTTTACAGTGCACATGTACAATGCGTTTGGCGTGTTTTTTCGCCATCGCCAAAGCATCGCCACCAGCAAAGGTTATGTGGCCTGTATCCAACAATAAACCCACATTATCGCCTGTCATCTGCATGAGTTTATCGACTTCTTCCACTGTTTCGATCACGGTTCCCATATGATGGTGATAGGCCATTTTTACACCTTCCGATGCCATATAATCCGCGACAGTTGTCATGCGTTTTGTGTATTCCTCCCACTGACTTTGGGTCATACGTGGACGTTGTGACAAAGGCACTGATTGATCCCCATGAACACAACCACTCACCTCGGCAAATACCATGACGTTAGAACCCAAGGCTTTTAGTAGATTAAGATGATCCTGCATGGCGGCAATTTCTTCTTCCACGCTACGCTCTAACAAACGTGCGCTGTACCAACCGGATACCAATGATAAGTCGTGTTGCTTGAGGATTGGTCCAAGCACACTGGCATTACGGGGGAATTTATTGCCTAACTCAATACCGCTGTAACCTGCCTGACGCGCTTCGCTCAAACAAACTTCTAACGGTGTATCAGCACCTAACGATGGCAAATCATCATTGGTCCAAGTAAGGGGATTAATGCCAATTCTGATCTTTGATTCGGTTGTCGCATTATTATTTTTATTCGTGCTGTTCATGAAGTTGCTCCAAGATCTCTGTTCTATTTTCTTATTGAAAAATGAAAGTTAAAATTAATAAGGTTGTTGTTGTTTGGCTATTTTGTACTGACGCTCGGCATCGACCACTTGCTCACGATTCGACACTTCAGGTACCGCCACATCCCACCAAGCACCGCCTTCTTGTGTACTTGGTATTGGGTCAGTATCGATAGCGATCACATAGGTTTTATCGCTGGCTTTTGCTCGAGTCAGAGCTTGTTCTAAGTCGGCAAGACAAGACACTTGTTCGGAATTTGCACCTAAGGCTTTGGCATGAGCAGCAAAGTCGGTTTTTGGTGCACCTGCTTCTACGGTATGGCAGTGTTGCAATAAATTATTGAATGACTCTCCGCCACAGGCTTGTTGCAAGCGATTGATACAGGCGTAACCACGGTTATCCAAGACAACGATGATGAGCTTTAAACCTAACATCACCGACGTGGCGATTTCAGAATTCAGCATCAAATAACTACCATCCCCCACCATCACAATCACTTCACGCTCAGGCGTTGCCATTTTCACGCCAAGGCCACCCGCTAGCTCGTAACCCATACAGGAAAAACCGTATTCCACGTGATAACCAAGGTCTGACGAAGTACGCCACAATTTGTGCAATTCGCCAGGCAAACCACCCGCTGCTTGCACTAAAGTGCTGTTGGTGCTTGCTGCGCGATTAATCACACCAATCACATTTGCATCGGTTGGCAAATAGTTA
The DNA here is from genome assembly GCF_002792415.1 of Marinomonas sp. BSi20584. NCBI lineage: Bacteria > Pseudomonadati > Pseudomonadota > Gammaproteobacteria > Oceanospirillales > Oceanospirillaceae > Marinomonas > Marinomonas sp. BSi20584. The sequence goes on along the minus strand of NZ_KZ454880.1, from coordinate 63,314 downwards.
TGATCGATTGCTTGTTTTGGCAAGGCAGTAACTTGATCCACTGCAGTGAGCCAATCAAGATTCAAGGCTTTCACTTTTTTGCTCCAAGTCGCTGGCGTTTGATAACCTTCAACCTCAGCCAACAACTCTTGCAGCGTAACTTTTGCATCGCCGATTAAGGGCACGGCATTGTGTTTTTCTGCATCAAAAGACGTTACGTTGATGCTTAATAAAGTGTGATCTGGATTGGCAAACAAGGTACGCGACGCTGAGGTAAAATCTTGCAAACGTGTGCCAATAGCGATGATTAAATCCGCTTCTTGTGCCGCAGCATTCGCAGCACTAGAACCAGTTACACCTACCGAACCAAGATTAAATTCATGATCCCAAGGCAATGCGCCTTTGCCAGCTTGCGTTTCACAAGCGGGAATGTGGCATTGCTCAATCAAGGCAGTTGCCTCTTCAAGTGCCAAGCTATAATGCACACCGCCACCAAGCAAGATCAGTGGTTTTTTCGCCTGCTTGATCGCGGCAACCGCTGTCGCTAACTGATCCACATCGGCACGATTACGACGAAGTTTATGAACTTTTTTCGCAAAGAAACTAGCTGGATAATCAAACGCCATGGTTTGCACGTCTTGCGGCAATGCTAATGTAGCAGGTCCGCAAGTCGCTGGATCTAACATGGTATTGATCGCAACAGGCAAGCTGGTAATCAGCTGTTCTGGTCGATTGATTCGGTCAAAATAACGCGACACAGGACGAAAACAATCGTTCACCGACAGGGTCGGATCATTAAAATGCTCGACCTGTTGCAGTACTGGATCTGGCGTTCTCGTAGCAAAAACATCACCTGGTAAAAACAGCACAGGCAAACGATTCGCCATCGCCATGCCAGCAGCCGTCACCATGTTTAAGGCTCCCGGACCAATGGATGAAGTACAGGCCATAATACGTTGACGACGATATTGCTTCGCGTAGGCACAAGCCGCTAATGCCATACCTTGTTCATTGTGCGCTCGAAAGGTCGTGAACTCGTCTTTGACTTGAGCCAAGGCTTCGCCCATCCCAGCCACGTTGCCATGACCAAAAATCGCCCAAGCCCCACCAAACAACGGCACTTCCACACCATCCACCACAGTAAATTGCGCCTGCAAATGTTTGACCAAGGCTTGCGCCATTGTTAAACGTATTGTGTCCATTATGCCTCCTTCCTTTTCATCATCTGGCTGTCATTTCTCTGCTGCCACAATGCACTCATTTCTAAGTAGTTTTGTGTCACTCGTTCAACAAGCATGGCATCATCAATGTCTTTTCTTAACCAAGCTTTTACCGGTTCAGAGAATAGCGTTCGACCAATCGCAAAGCCCTTACAAATGTCTTGTCCTGCGGCCGCTTCGAAGCCTGCTTTTAGTGCATCCACTGGCGCATCTAAGCCTAACAAGACGACACCGCGACAATACGGCGCTCGCGCCTTGATCAAGTCGCTAATATTTTGCCAAGCGGCTTTACTTGGTGATGGCAGTTTCCACCAATCAGGAAATACGCCTAAGTTATAGAAACGTTCGATGGAGCGAGACAAAGTATCGTCTTTTACCTCCGATCCCACAGGCGGGATAATCTCCACCAACAACTCATGGCCAGTTGTGCAGCAAGCACGATACAGATCCATGACCTTTTGCTCTTGCTCATTACGCAAACTAACTTCATCATCTGGATGATAAAACACCAAGCATTTCACAATATGATTGGCTGGCCATGTTGCAATCGCTTGCCCTACGTTATTACCTAATTCAAAGCGCAACGGACGGCTGCTGGGTAATTCCACAGGTCGAGCGATCCAAAAATCTTTGCCGGTAATGTCATTCAAAACGTCTTGGGCAAAAGTGCCATCAGCCAAAATTCCCGTGCCACCGACTTTACCTTCTAAAACAGAAGCCCCTTGATAAGCCGCCTGTAGAATCAATTTCTTTGCTTTCGATATTTGTGACAAAGGCGCACCCGCTTCACGGCACATATCGACAAATTGACGTCGATGATCGAAAGCTAAAATACACATGTCTTGCCATTCTTTTGTTGGATCTTCACGCAACATTCGCTGAGTCGTGACACGATGCAAATAGTTCAACACTGGATCAAGGTCTGGTCTTGGAATGTCATTGCGATTAGCCAAGTAATAATCCAGTTCTTCAAGGCTTGGCATAGCAGGTGAACAGCCATGACGAGAAACCACAATCGCTCCGCAAGCATTGGCATAGTCACAAGCATTTTCTGTCGATTCGCCAGGAATCCAGCCACGTAAATAACCACTCATAAAGGCATCGCCAGCACCCAGCACATTCAGCACATCGACAGTGACACCGTAACGAGTAATGCCTTCGTCCAAGGTTTCAGGAATCTCTGCTTTAAAAACAGAACATCCCAAGGCACCGCGCTTCACCACAAATTCAGCGGATGACACTTTGCGAATACGTTTTAAACATTCAATGGTATCTTCACAGCCACCAGCAATATGAAACTCTTCTTCGGTTCCTACTACCAAATCGCACAAAGGCATAATTGACAGCAAATGCTGGGTGACAGAGTCATTCGATACAAAACGGTTTTCGCCCTCGCCTTTCCCTGTCAAACCCCACAATACAGGTCGATAATCGATGTCGACCACCACTTTTGTATTATTAGCTTTGGCGTATTTGATGGCTGCTCTAGCGGCTTGATCTGTGCCTTTGGTAGAAAAATGCGTTCCGGTAATCAGCAAGGCTTTTGCAGAAGCAATGTAGGCTTCATCAAAATCGCCTTCACTGATTGCCATGTCCGCGCAGTTTTCACGATAAAAGATCAATGGAAACGTATCTTTGTCTTTGATACCAAGCAACACCAAGCCGGTTAAGCGCTCTTTGTCCGTCACCACATGAGAGACATCCACACCAGCTCGCGCGAGCTCTTGGCGCACAAAACGCCCCATGTGTTCATCACCAACGCGGGTTAGCATGGCAGACTTCAATCCCATTCGAGAGGTTCCAAAGGCGATATTACAAGACGAACCTCCAAGGTATTTTTTAAAACTACTCACGTCTTCTAATGGCGCGCCTATTTGTTCCGAATATAGGTCAACCGCAGCGCGCCCTAAGCAAATAACATCCAAATTTTTATTATTCATCTGTGATCCCCATCGTATTGCTCCACCTCGACCCACGCTCTTTTATCAACGGATTCCACCACGCTGTCGAGAATGATATTTACCTGAGTCGCGGCTCGAAAATCTGGCCACAAAGGAGCGTTGTTAACAACACCTTGGAACAAGTCTCGAATTTCAACTGCTTTCATATCATTGAAGCCCAATCCATGACCCGCTGACACACAAAAAGCTTGATAATCAGGATGCTCCGGCCCCACTAAAATACGTTTAAAACCTTGGGTTTGAGGATTACCTTCAGCAATATACAAAGACAATTCTGACAAGGTTTCTTGGTCGAAGATTAAACTTCCTTTGGTTCCTGTAATTTCGAACGACAAACCATTTTTGCGGCCCCACGCGATGCGTGATGCTTCTAATGTACCTTGAGCACCATTGGCAAAGCGCACCATCATATGAGCTTGGTCTTCGTTTTCGACTTCGCCAACACCCGATTTCAAATCATCTGACGTTTGAGACAATGGACGTTGTTGATGAACAATTTTTAAATCGGCACACAATGACGTGATCGGTGCGACAAGATGAATGGCCAATTGCACAAGGTGTGAGGCTAAGTCATTCAGCGCTCCCGTTCCCACAAATTGCTTTTGTAAACGCCAACTAAACGGTAAGTTCGCGTCAGCAAGATAATCTTCATTAAACACACCACGAAAATGCACCACATCACCGATATCACCACGAGCGATTAATTGCTTGGCAAATTGCACAGTTGGATTCTTAATATAATTAAAGCCAACCAGTGTTTTCACTCCAGCCTTTTCTGCCGCCTCAGTCATTTCTTTGGCATCATCAGCGTTTAGCGCTAAGGGTTTTTCACTGTAAACATGCTTGCCTGCGGCAATGGCAGCGAGAGCAATTTCTTTATGCAAAAAATTCGGCGCGCATATATCAACCACATCAATATCAGCGTCGTTAATTAAGCTTTTCCAATCACCTGTTGAGCGGTTAAAACCTAATTCCAAGGCTTTCGTTTTAGCTAACTCAGGCGTTGCATCGGCTAACATTTCACAGTGCAATTGACCCTGGGGAATGGCAAAAGCCGCCATCGCATTTCGGTAAGCAATCGCATGAGCTTTGCCCATGTATCCAGAGCCAACCAAACCAACACGCATTTGTTTATTTGTCATGATGTCGTTCCTTATGCGGTAGCATCCAAGCGACTAAATTCTTCTAACTCAGCAGTAAGTTCATCTAGCTCCTGACCGCCAGCCATCATTTCCAATACATCTTCACGGCTAACTTCGGATTTCATAAAGGAACCTAGACTCTGACCACGATTCAATAAAGTGAAACGATCGGCAATCGGATAAGCGTGATGAACGTTATGAGTAATCAGAATCACCGCCAAGCCTCGGGCTTTGGCTTTCGCAACGACTTTTAAAACATTGGCAGATTGCTTCACACCAAGTGCAGCGGTTGGTTCATCAAGTATCAATACCTTGGCACCAAAATGAATCGCTCGGGCAATTGCCAAACACTGTCTTTCACCGCCTGACATTGTGCCGATAGCTTGGGAAGGATCACGGACATTAATGCCCATTTCGGCCATGCCTTTTTGAGCAATTTGGTTAGCGGTTTCAATATCAAAACGCTTAAAAATTCCACGCCCTTTGGTAATCTCACGTCCCATAAAAAAGTTACGTGTCACACTCATTAAAGGCACTAATGCCAGATCTTGATAAACCGTGGCAATGCCCGCATCAAGAGCTTCGACTGGCGAGTTAAAAACCACCGGTTTGCCTTCTAACAAATACTGCCCATCGCTTGGCGCGTGAACGCCTGCTAGGGTTTTTATCAAGGTGGATTTACCAGCGCCGTTATCACCTAACAAACAGTGAACTTCGCCCAGCTTTACCTTCATATCGATGTCTTTAATAGCAATAACCGAACCGAAGTAGCGGCTCACTTTTTTCAATTCAATAATAAATTCGCTCATTTTGTTCTCCTAAATTCTTTTTCTAAAAAGTAAACTCGAATCTGGGCTCGCCACTAATGTCGGGCCTCTGTCACCTTTTTACGAATGTAGTTATTGAACAAAACCGCGATTAACAACATGGCACCTAAAAACACACGGAACCAATCTGAATCGATACCTGTGAAGAATATGCCCATTTGCACGACACCAAAGATCAAGGCACCAAAACACGCACCAATCACCGAGCCATACCCACCGGTCAGTAACGCACCGCCGATGACCACTGCAATAATGGCTTCAAACTCTTTTAAGACGCCTCGGTCAGCGGATGCGGAACCAAACTCAAATACCTGACAAGCCGCGTAAACCGTAGCGGTGAATGCAGTAAACATAAACAAAGAAATTTTAACTTTATCAACTGGTACACCGACGTTACGAGCGGCTTTATCATCGCCACCGGTGGCAAAAATCCAGTTGCCGTATTTCGTACGTAATAGAACCCAACTTGCAACGACTGCTAGGAATACACACCAAACAATCACCATAGGAATACCTTCAACCACTGGGGTGCCATCGTCATAAGAACTAATCAAGCCAATGTTGGCAAACCAGACAAAAAGGCTTTTGCCTATCACTCCACCAAACAAGGCTGCGAGCCAATCTCCATCAGCGTATTTGTCGATACCACCAACTATGGTGCGATTAGTGAATAGAATAGACAGAGCAATGGTCAAACCACGCAACATGAAAAGGAAAGCAAGACTAACAATAAAGGAAGGCAAACCAGTTTTAACAACAATATAGCCATTCAAAAAACCGATAAACAATGCCCCAGCAAAAGCAAAGAGGATAGCCCCCCAGATAGGCCAGCCCCAATAAACTGCGGGGATCGTCATCATCATGCCAGCGAAACCAATCATCGAACCAATCGACAAATCGAACTCACCCGCAATCATCAATAGACAGGCACTGATAGCAATCAAGCCTAGTTGTGCTGATACGGTTGTCCAGTTCATGATGCCATCTGAGGCAAACATGCCGGAGTCTCCAGCGGTGATAAAAAAGAAAACAAAGACCAACACAGCGCCAGAAATCGCCCCAAATTCAGGCCGATGTAGCAGTCGTTTCCAAGCAGGAACCTTACGAACCCTTTCATCTCCAGCCGATTTTCCTTCTGTTGAGTTATCTTCTGCCATTTTAGATAAATCAACCGATTGAGCTTGATCAGTCATAGCGTCACACCTTACTTTTTTATATTTATTTTTTGTGATTTCTAACCGTGTACTAGTGAACTGTCGTATTTGCCTAACAACTCGTTACGCCTCTGACTCTCGCACAAGTTGCTTTTTATAGCGCACTCAGTAACACGATAGAGCTTAATGTCTTTTCATTTCAACAATAGAATCATAATAGAATATTTGTTTCATTTTATTCAATAGGCAAAATAAAAATTTACATTAAATACAAAAAAATATGCCTTAAAAACCTAGATAAACTGTCAAAAAACAACAATAAAGTCTTTAAAAACAAATAAATATAAGAAAACCACCATTCCAGAATAAAAAATTTCAAAATATTGCAATTATGAAATATTCATTCTAGTATCACTTCAATTCTGATTAAAAATAGATCAGAAGTTGTGTTTGCTAAATCCAAAAATAAGTAATAACAAAAATAATTAAACGAAACGGAGATAGTGGTAATGAAAAACTTTCTGAAGAAAAGTACAGCCATATTAGTCGCAGGTGCTGCGACCTTAGGCGTTATGTCAATGTCCACCGCGGCACACGCTGAAGGTGAACGTTATGTGTTCATTTCCCACGCACCAGATTCTGACTCATGGTGGAACGTGATTAAGAACGCGGTAAAACAAGCCGCTTCCGATATGAATGTCACCGTAGAATACCGTAACCCACCAACCGGCGATTTAGCCGATATGGCACGAATCGTAGAACAAGCAGTGGCCACTAACCCTGATGGCATTGTGCTTTCTATTGCTGACTTTGATACATTAGAAGGACCATTAGAAAAAGCCTCTAAAAAAGGTATTCCATTCATTACCATGAACTCTGGAACACAAGAACAATCCAAAGCATTAGGTGCGTTATTGCATGTTGGACAACCTGAATTTGCAGCAGGTTTTGGTGCTGGCGAGCGTGCGAAGAAGCAAGGAGTGAAATCCTTCTTATGTGTTAACCACTATATTACCAACCCAGCGTCTGTAGAGCGCTGCATGGGCTTTGCCAAAGGTTTAGGTATTGAACTTGGTAGTCAGATGATTGACTCTGGATCGGATCCGACCGATGTAGAAACCAAAGTATCTGCTTACCTTCGTAAGAACCCAAATACTGAAGCGATCTTAACCTTAGGGCCAACCTCAGCTCATCCGACTTTGCGAGCGTTGGAAAAAAACCGCAATCTTAAAGACATTTACTTCGGTACTTTTGATTTAAGCGGGGAAATTTCGGCTGCCATTAAAGATGGTCGAATTAACTTTGCTATCGACCAACAACCCTACTTACAAGGTTACTTACCTATCAGCTTCTTGACGCTTTACACTCGTTACGGTTTGATTCCAAGTAACGACGTGAACTCTGGTCCTGGTTTCATCACCAAAGACAACATCGCACTTGTTGAAAAATACGCGGGGGAATTCCGTTAATTCAATTTATTAATAAAAGCTGAGGTCATGAACGACCTCAGCATCACCTCTCAGCAAGTATTTATAATAAAAAATCGCTATAATATTCGTCTTTCTACCGATAGTTTTATGACAACTTAGGAGCCACTTTTTGGGCGCGCCAACTACTCTTGACCAACTACAACAAGCCATTAGTCGAAACTATGACGACTTAAGTAAACGCTTACAACAAGTGGCGCGTTTTATATTAGAACATCCCAATACTGTTGCCCTAGAAACTGTAGCTAGTCTTGCTGAACAATGTGATGTTCCTCCTTCGACATTGGTTCGTTTTGCGGCTGCTTTTGAATACAATGGCTTTAGCGAAATGCAGAACCTGTTTCGACAAGCGCTCGTTGAACAAACATCCAGCTACAGCGAACGTGTAAAGTTAAGCAAAAGCACTGTCAATACCACGATTGATGCATCGCATATTCTAGAAGAGTTCAGCAGCAGTAATGCGTTTTCTATGAATCACATGAACCATCATTTTTCTCAAGAGATGCTCAACAAAGCGGTCGATCTACTCGAAAATGCACAAAATATTTATCTCATTGGTTTACGTCGTGCATTTCCTATTTCGAGCTATTTTGCATACAGCTTGAGGCACCTAAATAAAACGACTCACCTTATTGATGGCGGTGGCGGTATGCTAATAGAGCAAGCCAGTAATATTCGTGAAAACGACGTTATCATAGCAACGGCATTCAGTCCTTATGCCAAAGAAACAGTGAATGTCAGCGAATATGCCTTTAAAGCAGGTGCTCAAGTCATTGCCATTACCGATAGTAAAATCAGCCCATTGGCGGCACTTTCAGACATTTGTTTTGATATAAAAGAAGCAGAAGTATTGGGATTTCGCTCCCTCACCTCCTCTATGACATTGGCTCAAACCCTACTCGTCGCTTTGGCATATCGACTAAACAGCGACGGTAAGATGGGCGATACCAAACAAATAGAATGGAAACATTAGTTATCGTGTTCTAAGCGCTTGCCTAAACTAACAACCTGATCCTGACCATAACCAATCGCATTGTAAAATGCGATTACAGCTTGATTCGTATTACGGACTTGCAGATTAATTTTAGGACAACCTTTGGCCATAATTAATCCTTCAACCGCTTTCATAATCGCTTGCCCGTAACCTTTTCTTTGATGATCTGGGCTAACTGCCAAATAATTAATCCAGCCACGATGACCTTCATAACCTCCCATTACTGTGGCAACCACATCACTGCCGACAACTCCAACGAGAAACAAATCGGCATCCACTTTCAGTTTTCGGTCGATGTCCTTATGCGGATCATTCTGAGGAGCAAGCAAACCACATTGATTCCATAGAGCAATCACTACTTTTCTGTCTTTTTCTTCGTAGGGACGAATATTCATAAAACTTAAATCTCTCCTATTTGGTGGTCATCAATAGCGCTTTTTCACCACGCTTAAGTACCCAATACAAGTAAGCAACAACCATCAAGTTAAACAAGAGTACTGAAAAGTTAACTAAGTTGGGGGTTTGGTAAATAGCATAGAGCTCAAAGGGAATATAAAGTGAACCACTGATGAAAGCGAACCATTCCGTCCAGCGTAGTTTATGCCATAAACCATACGCTATAACAAAGCGAAAGCAGGCATACATCAGAGAAATAGAGATAACTAATATATGATCTTGCTGAGTGGCTTTCTCGACAAAGGTTAACAGCAAATTAACATAATAATTGTTTGGTGAAATTGGCCAGTTTTGCATTACCTGAGCGGCAAGCTGATGAAGATCTTGCTTAGCGATTGAATTGACACTCAGCGCCAAGCACAAAGCCAGCACACCTTTTACTCCATCAACTACCGCAATTGCTTTTAAACCTTCAAACTTCATAGACGCAACTTCTTTTTAAAAAAGTCAGCATACACGAATTATATGAAAAAAAAGTGATGGTGATATTTTTTGTATTGATTCTGCCTGATGCTTTTTTGTTAACCAATAGAACAAAAAAAAGCGAACCAGACTCAAAAGCCTAGCTCGCTTTTATAAAGCTTAGAAAAATCTACACTTTAAATTTATCTAATGATCTCGCTTGTTCTACGGTAATTTCAACCATAGTTTCACAAAGCACAGATTGACCTTGTGCCGCATCCGAAACTGACTGGCTAATATCACGAATATTCGTAGTATTGCGGTTAATTTCATTGGATGTTGCACTTTGCTCTTCTGCTGCGGCAGCAATCTGCACTGTCATATCATTAATTTCATTAATACTTAAACGAATCGCTTCCAAAGATTGCTTGGCTTTATCGGCAATTTGTTGCGTTACGTTGGCGCCCTCTCTGCTTTCAAGAATAGCTTTTTCTGCTCCTCTTACGCCAGTTTGCAACTGCTGAATCATCTTCTTAATTTGTTCCGTCGACTCTTGAGTTTTTGACGCTAATGTTCGAACTTCATCGGCAACAACAGCAAAACCTCGGCCTTGCTCACCCGCTCTTGCCGCTTCAATAGCAGCGTTCAAGGCTAATAAATTAGTCTGGTCGGCAATGTCGGTGATAACGGTAAGAATCGATTCTATATTATCGCTGTATTTCACTAAATCATTAATGGTAGTAACTACATCGCCCATTTTATGAGTCAATTCAGCAATCGAAGTGGTCGTGCGATCAACAATAGCCTCACCTTCTTTTGCTGCATTATCAGCTTGATTCGCTCGGCTTGCTGCTGTTTGAGCATTGTCTGCCACATCATGCGCAGTCGCTGACATTTCATGCATCGCAGTAGCTAGCTGATCCAATTCATTAAGCTGCGTATACAACTGCTTAGAGGACTCTACAGAAGATGCTGCCGTCTTATCAGTATTCTCACGTATATGGCGAGATTGACTTTTCACTTCGCCAATTAATCGCTGTAAATAATCAATAAACTTATTAAATTCACCCGATACATGACCAAATTCATCGTCACTGGTAATCGCAAGACGTTTGGTTAAATCACCTTCTCCGCCATTGATATCTTTTAGCGATTCATGCAAAGCACGAAGTGGTTGTAGCAAACCTGTCACGACAAAATACAGCACAATAGAAACAAGTAAGGCTGCAATTAACGTTCCCCAAAAAGCGACCCAACCAAATTCTCGGACACTGGCGAACAATTTATCTTCATCCAACACCACGCCAACATACCAATCTGAACCGTATAAATTAGGCAATGGGCTAAAAGATACATATACCTGAGTACCATCAGCCAACTGTTTTTCAACCAGGTCTTTACTTAGCTCTGGCACACCACCTTGAAGCAAATTAAAGACAGATTTACCGTTTAAATCGGCATTTGGGTGACTGATTATATTTCCATTTTTACTTAATAAGAACGCATAACCGGTATTATTAAAATTCAAAGCATTGACAGCCTCGGAGACAGTTTTAAGGCTTAAATCACCACCAAAGCTGCCTTTAAACTGACCATGATCAGAAAAATCTGCAATCACAGAAATCAGAATATCGCCTTCAGTAGAGACATACGGCTCTGTTAATGCCGCTTGCTTATGCTGCTTGCCCATATCATACCAAGGACGTTTACGTGCATCCCAACCTGGTGGATTCCAATTAGGGTCATTGGTGATCCGGCTACCGTTAATATCTAAGCCACCAAATAGCAAAATAAATTCATCTTTATAAATAGGTAAATCAAAGGCTTTTTGAATGGTTTCTGTACTAAAATCCGCATCAACCGTTTGCGAAATGACTTCAATCAAATCCATTTTGTTTTTAAGCCAATTATTAACCTGTAAAGCTAATGCTTTACTACTTTCTTGAGTGCTGGTTGTTGTTTTCTCAAACAATGCACTTCTAAGGCTGCTGTATTGCAACCATGAATACAATGAGAATGCTAAAACAACAACGACGGATGCACACAAGACAACCTTATGGGAGACCTTCATTTTTTCACTACCTATTTAATAAAATTAAAACAGCGTTACCGCTTCCATGCAAATTCAATACTAAACTTAATAGCATCAAATTATTTAAAAATAACGACTTCCGGTGAATTTATAACAGCCGCTTATTAATCACCACCTTTAAACAGTTGTTTTTTGTAGCAACTAAAGTTTTAGCAGACAATCGATAATTATTCATATAAAAAAACCCCGCGTTCCTCACGGAAGCGGGGGTGGGTGTTGGCAACGCTAGGAAATCACGCTAGATCGAATCGATCCAATTCCATTACCTTGGTCCATGCAGCAATAAAGTCTTTCACAAAACGTTCTTGTGAATCAGAGCATGCATAGACTTCTGCAATAGCACGAAGCTGAGAATTAGAACCAAATACTAAGTCCGCACGTGTTGCTGTCCATTTGATCTTACCAGTTGTACGGTCACGACCTTGGAACTCTTCCTCTTCTTCAGAAGTAGCAAACCATTTGGTTCCCATATCCAATAAATTCACAAAGAAATCATTGCTTAACACTTCTGGCTGCGTCGTAAGAACACCATGCTGAGATTGATCAAAGTTGGCGTTCAATACTCGCAAACCACCTAACAATACCGTCATTTCTGGTGCAGAAAGCGTTAACAATTGCGCTCTATCTACCAACATTTCTTCGGCAGAAACAGTAAACTTGCCTTTCAAGTAGTTACGGAAACCATCCGCAGCTGGCTCAAGGAAAGCAAAAGAGTCCACATCTGTTTGCTCTTGAGACGCATCCGCACGGCCTGGAGTAAATGGCACAGTCACATCATGACCTGCTGCTTTTGCAGCTTGCTCAACGCCTACCGAACCAGCTAAAACGATCAAGTCAGCAAGGGAAACCTGTTTAGTAACATCTTTGCCATTAAACTCCGCTTGAATGCCTTCTAAAACAGACAATACTTTAGCCAGTTGCTCTGGCTGATTTACGGCCCAATCTTTTTGTGGTGCTAAACGAATACGAGCACCATTTGCACCACCACGCATGTCTGAGCCACGGTAGGTAGATGCAGAAGCCCAAGCAGTCGATACAAGCTGTGCAACCGTCAAACCAGAAGCCTGAACTTTTGCTTTAAGATCGACAATATCTTGATCATTCACGGTTACGTAAGTCACCGCTGGAATCGGATCCTGCCATACTAACTCTTCTTTTGGTACCAATGGCCCAAGATAACGAGCAACTGGCCCCATGTCACGGTGAGTCAATTTGTACCAAGCACGAGCAAACGCATCGGCAAGTTGATCTGGATTCTCATAAAAACGTTTAGAAATCGATGCGTATATCGGATCATCACGCAATGCTAAATCCGATGTAAACATAATTGGCGCATGGCGTTTAGATGAGTCATGAGCATCTGGAACAGAATTAGCTGCCGCACCATCTTTAGGAGTCCATTGCCAAGCGCCTGCTGGGCTCTTAGTCAATTCCCAATCGTATTCAAATAAGTTTTCGAAGTAACCATTGTCCCAAGCTATTGGGCTTTTCGTCCAAGCGCCTTCAAGACCACTAGAAATAGTGTCGACACCTTTGCCCGTGCCCATACTATTGCTCCAGCCAAAACCTTGTTCGGCCATACCAGCCGCTTCTGGATCAACGCCAACTTGAGCGGCATCACCAGCGCCATGGGCTTTACCAAAAGTATGACCACCAGCAATCAAGGCTACGGTTTCTTCGTCATTCATCGCCATACGTTCAAAGGTATCGCGAATATCGCGAGCTGAAGCCAGCGTATCAGGCTTACCTTCTGGCCCTTCTGGATTAACATAAATTAGGCCCATTTGTACGGCAGCCAACGGATCTTCCAATTCACGGTCGCCAGAGTAACGTGGCGCATCATCTAGCCAAGTTTTCTCAGTTCCCCAATAAATGTCTTCTTCTGGTTGCCATACGTCAACACGACCACCAGCAAAACCAAAAGTTTTGAATCCCATGGATTCCAATGCACAGTTACCTGTTAAGATCATCAAATCTGCCCAAGAGATCTTACTGCCGTATTTTTGTTTAATAGGCCAAAGCAATCGACGTGCCTTGTCTAAGTTAACGTTATCTGGCCAGCTGTTTAATGGTGCGAAACGTTGAGTACCTGACATCGCGCCGCCACGGCCATCTGCAGTACGATAAGTACCCGCACTATGCCAAGCCATACGGATGAAAAATGGACCATAATGACCGTAATCGGCAGGCCACCAATCTTGAGAGTCTGTCATCAGGGCGAACAAATCTTGGCGAAGCGCTTCAAGATCCAAGCTATTAAACTCTTTGGCATAATCAAAATCTTCACCCATCGGGTTAGATTTCGGTGAATGCTGATGAAGAATATTTAAGTTCAACTGGTTCGGCCACCAGTCTTTGTTTGACGTACCGCGGCCCGATGATTGATTTGCACCTGCGGCACCATGATTAAAAGGACACTTACCTTCGTTTGACATTTTTTCTTTAGACATAGCGGTCTCTCCTGCTTGCTGCTTAGAACATTTTATTTTTCAATAACGCTTCATTAACTATAGTTATAAACTTAAAAAGAGTGAGTAACTAATAAATAAAAACTAAGAAGATAATAGCCTAAGCCAGCCACCCTACTATTTCATTGCTATTAAATAGTGCACTCAACATAGAAGAAGATATGCATTTAAGGCTCAGTAAAATCAGGAATTGTATAAAGTGCCTAATCATTTATTACTATTCTTAGTCATCTCGCCATAAACTCATCAGAGAAATAGTATTAATCCAAAACTGGTTCGCAAGTTGCTTATATACCGAAGGAAACCAAAAATAAGCGACTTTGACTTAATCATCATGGGAAACGACTATGACGCAATCAGATTATCCATTAATTGAAGTACCTCAAAATAAACGCCGAGGGCTACTCCCCATGGCAGTGATTCTGCTTGGGTTCACCTTTTTCACCGCAACCATGTGGGCCGGGGGTACATTAGGAACGGCGTTTTCATTTTCAGAATTGCTCTTCGTTATTCTAATCGGTAATTTGCTTCTTGGCCTTTATGCTTCTTGTTTAGCATTCATTGCCTATAAAAGTGGCCTAAACAGCGTACTAATGGGGAGGTTTTGCTTTGGTGAAATTGGCAGCAAGTTGGCAGACTTCATCCTTGGCTTCACTCAAATTGGCTGGTACGCATGGGGAACAGCAACGCTTGCTATTGTGTTAGTCAAAATTACGGACATACCAGAAGCATGGCAAACGCCCCTAATGATTATCTTCGGCATGGCTTTTTGTATTACCGCCATGATTGGTTTTCGAGGCATGGATATTTTATCCAGAGTAGCTGTTCCTGCCATGCTCGTTTTTATTTTAATTAGCCTTTACACAGGATTAGTCGATGTTGGTGGTATATCCGCCTTGTTTGACATTGAGCCAACACAAAGTTTGAGTTTCACCGCTGCCATCACCATAGTTATTGGTACTTTCGTTAGCGGTGCGACTCAGGCAACGAATTGGAGTCGCTTTGCTAATAGCGGAAAAGTCGCTGTTTGGGCAACTATGGGGGCATTCTTTATAGGCAATGGTTTGATGGTATTAACTGGTGCGCTTGGTACGTTAATTTATCAACAAGCCGACATTGTCGACGTCATGCTAGCGCAAGGTTTTATGGTGCTGGCTGTACTTATGTTGTTTCTCAATATTTGGACAACTCAAGACAACACTATTTACAACTTTGCCGTCGCAGGTTGTAACCTTCTTCGAACTGATAAACGTCGAATTGTGACCGTCGCTGGCGCAGCCATTGGCACAGTCATGGCGGTGTTTGGAATGTACAACTTCCTCATTCCTTTTCTGGTTTTGTTGGGAACATTTATTCCGCCTATTGGTGGTGTAATCATGGCTGACTTTTTGTTGCGCCATAAAGGCCAATACCCATTGCTAGCCAATGCTAAGCTACCCGCTTTTAATTGGATTGGACTTGGCTCTTATGTCATTGCGTCTGCTGCAGCCTATGCGTCTCCGGTGATGCCACCTATTATTGGGGTCTTTGTGGCAATTGTTACTTATGGCATATTATCTTTTCTATCCCATAGACAAGCAGTAACCGTATTAGGAAATCAATGAGTATTTGTTGCGTAGACATACCTCGTTTACCCGGCCTCGAAAGCATTATCTTTCGAGCCGGTTTAACTGGCGGCCAACGCATTGTTCGTTGGCCTTATGTAGCAGAAAATGATTCGATTCAACCTTGGGTAAGTGGCGGTGAACTGGTTTTTGTGACCGGAATTAACCACCGCCGCACTGAAAGAAATCTCTGCCAGATGGTAAAAGAAGCGGTAAATAGCAATGTCGCTGGACTGGTTATTTTGACTGGTCCAGAATTTATCCAGCAAATTCCTAACAGTGTATTGGAGCTTGTGAATCAGCATCAGCTTCCCATATTAGAACAGCCTTATAGTCTAAAAATGGTGCTGGTTACAGAAGTCATCAGTAATGCTATTGTTCAAGACAACCTACTAGGGAAGTCAGTTCGGCTATTTTTGACCAAGTTAATAAATGGGTTTGATCAAGCACCAGAGTTAATCCATTTACGCGCTGGGGATTTAGGCATCAGTGACAACTGCCCTTTTGCAACATTGGCATTAAGAATTAGTCATATTAATCCCAAAACAGACGACCCGAATTATCAGTTACTCCACTTCAACCATGAACTAGAACAACACCTAGGCAGCATTTTAAAACGCAGACAAATTGACTGGCCGGTTCTAAATTATGAAAAAGACCTACTGGCTATTTGGCCTGTCACTGAAAACGATACCTCTGAGCTTTATGATGAATTGGAGCAAGTACTAAGCTTGTTGCAAAAGCGCTTTCCACAACTCGTGCTATGTATTGGTGTGAGCGAACGTAAAACAGGCTTAGATAAGTTAGCCGAAGCAACAGAACAAGCTCGGCAAGCATTACAATTCGCAATCAAACATCAGCACCAGCGTATTTTTTTCTACGAACAGCTAGGCATTGCTCGTTTATATGCAGCCATTCCAAATCGCGGTCTACTAGCAGATTTTTGCAAGCAACATTTAGGCGAATTATGCTTTGCTCGTGACGATGCAACTCTTGAAATGAAAAGCACACTAAATCACTACTTCAACCACTTTGGGCATTTGCAACAAACAGCCGACGCAATGAGTGTCCACAGAAATACACTAAATTATCGCCTTAATAAAATAGAACAACGTTTAGGCTACTCTCTACAAGACCCATTTTTACGACTCAATTTACAAAATGCACTACTTATTGAACAAGTATTATTTCACCATCACAACATTGAAGAACAGGCTAGCACGCCTGCTCTGCACCACGATTGAGGTTTTTTATGCATGTTATCAACGCCCGTTTACGCCAACGTCCAGAACTATTTTCCATCCACATTGACGAAGGACGTTTCAGTAAAATTGAAGCACAAGAAAGCACGTTAGCAGCAACTGACAATGCAATTGATGCCAACGGTAAATTAGTTTGTGCGCCTTTTGTCGAGCCACATATTCACCTTGATGCAGCCTTAACGGCAGGCGAACCCGAATGGAATCAAAGCGGTACACTTTTCGAAGGCATTGAGCGCTGGAGTCAGCGCAAGCCAATGTTAAATGAAGCCGACATCCGCCGTCGTGCATTGTCCACAATAGAACTACTGGTGCAAAACGGTGTACAAGCAATTCGAACTCATGCGGATACAACAGACCCGACTTTAATCGGCGTTCGCACACTTTGTGCTCTTCGCGATGAGCTAAAAGACAAAATCGATTTACAAGTAGTTGCCTTTCCGCAAGACGGCATGCTGTCTTATCCAAATGGCTTAAAGCTGATGGAAGAAGCCTTGGAAATTGGCGCTGATGTGGTCGGCGGAATTCCACACTTTGAATACACACGTGAATTGGGTGAAAAATCCGTCAAATTAATAATAGAGCTAGCAAAAAAATACGACCGATTAGTGGATGTTCATTGTGACGAAATCGATGATCCAAATTCTCGTTTCTTAGAATTTCTTGCCTGTGAAGCTTTATTTCATGACATGGGATCTAAAGTAACTGCAAGCCACACCACAGCCATGCATTCTTATGACAACGCCTATTGCTCAAAACTGTTTCGTCTATTAAAGAACTCCGGCATTAACTTTATATCCTGCCCAACCGAAAGCATTCACTTACAAGGTCGTTTTGACACTTACCCTAAGCGTCGCGGAGTGACGAGAGTCAAAGAGCTTCGAGAAGCCAACATCAACATCTGTTTGGGTCAGGACTCAATCTTCGACCCTTGGTACTCACTCGGGAATGGCAAGCTACTGCGCACATTGGATTACGCCATGCACATCTGCCAAATGATGGGTTACCAAGACTACGCCAGCGCTCTAGATATGATCACCGACAACAGTGCTCGCACTATGTGTTTGCAGGGATATGGGATAGAAGTGGGCAACGCGGCTAACTTTATTTTACTGGAAGGACATGATGACTACAGTGTCCTGCGTCAGCAAGGAGAGGTGTTATTGTCTGTTCGTCATGGCGAAATCATCATGCAACGCCAACCATCTCAAGTAATCTCTCAACCTTGGATTACACAAGCGATAAAATAATCAATAATTCAATAACCCGTTCAAAAAAGGTGAGCGATCTAGCTCTCTCATCTTTTTTGAACGTCCAACTTTTATTAAGTACAAAATAAGTAGTCATTAATAAAACAAAAGATTAGATCAAAATTTGATGATTTTTTTGCGCTTACAAACATCCTTTCCTAGACTGTAAATAACTTACAAAATGATAAAGGATTATATATGCGCGTCCATTCAATTCGAATCAAGATGATGCTTCCAATCATCTTTCTTTCGCTTATTTTAATCTCTCTTTTTGCCTTTATGATGCTAATGAGCAACATACAAAAGAATAATATGAAGTTACAGGCTGAACATTATTTCGAAGCCATTTCAGAAGTGTTAAATGCTGACCGCGACATATATCAAGCACGACTTGCACAAGAGAAAATGCTCGATGGACAAGGGCCAAAAAATGGTAATGAAGCCGATTTTAGGGAAAACGCCCAACAAGTTTTTGATCGTTTTCAACTTTATAGACAATACCTTGCGGACGAACCAAAAGATCTTCTCGCGCCTTTTGACTCTTTTAATACGCTTTATAACGAATGGCTAAAATCAAGTGAGAGTCTCATTGACACCTCAAAAGGCAGCGTTCAGTTTTCTGAAACAATGATCGCTTTAGATAATAAGTTCCAAGTCATTCGCAATATGCTTGACCAAGCCGGGGAAAAACTACGAAAGCACACTCACGATATACAAAACCAAATAAATTCCGCTGCGGAACTTAATAACTATGTAGAAGCAATTACAGAAGTATTGAATGCGGATAGAGATTTGTACCAAGCACGTTTAGCACAACAAAGAATAATTAATGGCATTGGCGATCGTACTGATAATAAAGAAGACTTCAAACTAAATTCTGCGCAAGCATTGGAAAGGTTTAGAGCATATCGAGGCTATCTTATTCATGAAACTGACCTAACAAAACCTTATAGTGAATTCGATGTACTTTTCAATGAATGGTTTGAAGGGAGTCTACTTCATTTTGAGTCTCCTGAGGCCCAAACGTCTAATCAACTTCCACAAGAAATAATAAATGCTGATGAAAAATTTGCGGCTATTCGTTCACTCTTGGACAAAGCTGGTGAAACAGTTAGAAAACATTCCAGAGAAATAGAAGAGATAACCAAACAGAATATTGCCCGCAACCAAGAAATAGCCATGATAGTGACAGCAATAGCCTTTGTTATTGCTCTTATTTTTGGCTATCTCATTCCTCTCAAGATTACTCGAAATGTAGAAAGCATGGGGCGTCGTATTCGAGAGATAGCCGAAGGTGATGGTGATTTAACACAACGAATCAACTCAAGTGCTAAAGATGAACTTGGCGATCTAGCTAAAGAATTTGACGGCTTTGTTGAACAACTAAGATCAATCATTAGCAATATACATAAACAATCATCAGCTCTTGGCAGCATGACAACTGAATTAAAAAGCGCCTCTGAAACCACAAACAATATTACTCATGCTCTAGTGAATGCTTCAACAGCAATGATTAGTGCCGGACAGGAAATGAACGTATCAAATCAACAAATGTCGGAAGTAGCAAAAGATACGGCAACAGAAGCAACCACTTCGAGCCAATTAACTGAACAAGGTATTCTAGCGGTAAATACATCACATAAAGCTATTTCGAGCTTAATCAGCAATATCGAAGAGTCATTAAAGCGAGCTGAAGAGTTAGAAAAAAGCTCAGAGAATATCTCGTCTGTGCTTGAAGTCATTAGAAATATTGCCGAGCAAACCAATTTACTCGCTCTAAACGCAGCCATAGAAGCCGCCCGTGCTGGTGAGCAAGGGCGAGGATTTGCCGTCGTCGCTGATGAAGTGAGAACCTTAGCAACTCGAACTCAAAAGAGTACGGATGAAATAGAGACGATCATCGAACAACTTAAGCTGAATGTTAAAGAGTCCTCTATCTCCACTCAAAACAGCCGCGATAATGCCGACAATACCGCATCAAATTTTGATAACGTCATCAACATCTTTGACGCGCTCAATCATTCCTTTGAAAAAGTACAACAAATGGCTTCAAAAACAGCCCAAGCTACAATCGAACAAGCGACTTTGTCTGACGACATAAATCAAAGCCTTATGTTATTGAAAGAGCAAACTGATGGTGTGAAGGATGTCTCAATTCTAATAAACAAACAGTCCACACAAATAACAGATTTGTATAAAACACTAAATAATGAAGTAGGAAACTTTAAAGTCTAGAGATACTGAATAACGAAAAAAGTGCGATTAAAGTTGCATATTGCTCTTTAACAATAGCCGTTAAAGAGCAATACAATAAATTACTACTTCGTGATTGGACAGTTTTCCATACCAACACGATACGTTGAAACCATTCCTGTACCACCGTATTTATGAAATGCGGTGAAGGCACTATAACTCGGCTTATAAGTCACTGTGTAATTCATGCTGATTTGTGAGCCATAATTACCACAGCAGTTCGCGCTTACTGATGCATCTTGATTAATAATTTGAAAATCCTCAAGATTGTACTTTTCTGCGAAAGCAATGAGCTGCTCGGTTTTGGCTTGATAAATCGCCCCTACATCAACGTCACTATTAGGCTGAAGGTTTTCCATATAAGACACTGAGGTCATGTCTTTGGCTTCACAAATAGACGCTTCAGTGGTTTCTTCAGCAACTAGCAAACTGGAGGATAAAGCTGCAGGCACAGCAATGAACAACGCAGTCAAAAGAGTTTTCATAATAAACATCCTATGTGATTTGAAATATATCCATTAATGCAATGACATTCATTACACGGATTAATTAAAAGACTTTTACCCAAGAAATGTTAACACGAATTAACGGAGCTAATAGCAACATTAACTCTGTTCTAATTTATGGGTTAATAACCAAGTTTTCCGCTTTACCATTGGCGAAAGCCAGGACATTTTCAAAAGCAATTTTGAAATAAAGCTCATAGCTGGCTTTTTCAACGTAACCAATATGCGGTGTACAAAGTACATTTGACAGAGACAACAAAGGCTCATTATTAGTATTCGCAGGTTCTGTTTCGAATACATCAACGGCAGCACGTTTACTTGGATTTGAAGACATCTCACGATACAAAGCACCATTTTCGACTAGCTCAGCACGACTGGTGTTCACTAACAAAGAGTCAGATTTCATCAAAGCCAAATCAGCTTGCGTCACAATAGCTTTGGTTACGTCATTGAGTCGCAAATGCAAAGTTATAATATCTGCAGTTTGAAAGAATTCTGCCTTTGATGGTGCGGCTAAAAACCCATGTTCTTGCGCCAACATTCTAGAGCTTTCACTTCCCCAAACCAGTACCTTCATGCCGAAAGCTTTCGCGTATTGTGCGATACGTTGGCCGATTTTACCGTATCCCCAAATTCCCAAAACAGATCCGCTTAAGACTCGACCTAATCCTAAGGAACCTGACTGCTGCCAGTAACCTTGTGAAAATTGTGTTACATACTCGGGAATATGTCGACTCGCCGCCATAATCAAACCCCAACATAACTCTGATGGTGCAACCGGAGAACCAACACCTTCCGCAACAGCCACACCATATTTATGGCAAAGCTTGGCATCAATGTGATTACTAATTTTTCCTGTTTGGCTAATAAGTTTTAAATTAGGCAAGTTAGCAAGCAATTCTTCCGAAATAACCGTACGTTCGCGTATCAAAACAAGCGCATCAAAACCCTTTAGATTGGTGACTAAATCTTCAGCATTTGTAAAACTCTCATTAAATACATGTACATCATGGCCTTGTAAAACATTGAAGCATGCAAGATCTTTAACACTATTTTGATAGTCATCTAATATTGCTATTTTCACGAAACAATCCTCGTTTACTCATCTGATATCGCTTGGTTAATGTTGCTTATCATCGACCAAGATAGTACAAAACACCAGAGCAAAAAAAGCCCCGCACATGGCGGGGCTAAAGACAGATATTACAATTTGCTGTTCTAGAGCAAGGAGGCACACAACTTCATGTACTTAGTTCAATATTACTTAAACGCGCTCGAATACCGTCGCTATACCCTGCCCCATACCAATACACATGGTTGCTAGGCCAACGGTCGCGTCTTTTTCACGCATCACGTTTAGCAAGGTCGTTGAAATGCGAGTACCAGAGCAACCAAGCGGATGACCAAGGGCAATCGCGCCACCGTTCAAGTTCACTTTATCATCGACAAGATCCAGCAAACCAAGATCTTTAAGTACTGGAATAGACTGGGCAGCGAAGGCTTCGTTTAGCTCGACAATATCAATATCGGCAATCGTCAAACCCGCGCGTTTTAGCGCTTTTTTCGTTGCTGGAACTGGACCATAACCCATAATCGCTGGATCACAACCCGCCACTGCCATACTGCGTACTTTAGCAATTGGCGTTAGGCCAAGCTCTTCGGCTTTTTTCGCAGACATCATCAACATAGCTGATGCACCGTCAGACAAAGCAGAAGATGTACCCGCGGTCACAGTACCGACTTTCGGCATAAATACAGGAGCCAAACTTGCTAAAGATTCCATAGAAGTTTCTGGACGAATGACTTCATCTACTTCCACTAGGATCTTGTTGCCATCAGCATCATGACCTTCAATAGAAACGATTTCGTTATTGAAACGACCTTGCAAAGTGGCTTCGTGAGCAAGACGATGTGAACGTACCGCAAAGGCGTCTTGCGCTTCACGACTAACACCGTGCATTTTACCCAACATTTCCGCCGTCACACCCATCATCATGGAGGCTTTCGCCATATGTTTTGATAACGCTGGGTTTACATCTACCCCATGCATCATGCCAACGTGCCCCATGTGCTCTACGCCACCGACGACAAACACATCTCCTTGTCCTGTCATAATAGCTTGAGCCGCTGTATGAATGGCTGACATAGATGAACCACAAAGGCGGTTCACGGTTTGTGCCGCACACGTAATAGGCAAACCTGCTAACAAGGACACAGCACGCGCCATGTTAAAGCCTTGTTCTAAGGTTTGGTTAACGCAACCCCAGATTAAATCTTCAACGTCTTTTTGATCGACATTTGGATTGCGTTTGAACAATTCTTTTACTAGCGCTGCAGATAAGTTTTCTGCTCGTACATTACGAAATACGCCATTTTTCGTTTTACCCATTGGTGAGCGAACGGCGTCGATAATTACGACATCATTTGGATTCAGTTTCATGGAAATTCTCCTATAGCCTATGGGAAATTATGCGCCGTAATAAGTGTCGTTGTTTTTCGCCATGTCTCGCATTTTTGCGGTTGGCTCGTACAACTTACCTAAGTGGCTGTATTTGTCTGCAAGGTCACAAAAGGCCTGCAGTCCCATTTGGTCTAAGTAGTGCAGAGCACCGCCAAGGTATGGAGGGAAACCAATACCGTAAATCAATCCCATGTCCGCTTCTGCCGCCGATGCCACGATATTTTCTTCAAGGCAACGTACTGTTTCAATACAAAGTGGAATCATCATGCGTGCCACTATGTCGTCTTCGCTCAACTCAGATTTCGATACAACTATGGAAGAAAGCAAAACATCGATTTCTTCATTAAAGATTTTCTTCGGTTTGCCTTTACGATCTGGCTCGTAGGTATAAAAACCCTTACCGTTTTTCTGACCAAAACGCTCCAACTCGAATAAACAATCTACTGCGTTTGTGCCTTCATGCTTCATACGATCTGGGAAGCCTTCTGCCATGACCTGATCCGCATGATAAGCCGTGTCAATACCAACCACATCAAGTAAATAAGCTGGCCCCATTGGCCAACCGAATTTTTCCATCGTTTTATCAACCACTTGGAAATCCGCGCCTTCTTGCATCATCAAGGAGAAACCAGCGAAGTAAGGGAACAACACACGGTTAACAAGGAACCCTGGGCAGTCATTTACCACAACAGGTGTTTTACCCATGGCTTGAGCATAAGCAACCGTTTTGGCGATTGCAGCATCGCTGGTTTTTTCACCGCGGATAACTTCTACCAACGGCATACGATGCACTGGGTTAAAGAAGTGCATACCACAGAAGTTTTCTGGGCGTTTAAGATCTTTTGCCAATTCAGTAATGGAAATAGTGGAAGTGTTCGACGTCAAAATAGCGTCGTCAGCTATCTTAGTTTCTACTTCAGCCAAAACCGACTTTTTGATTTTGACGTTTTCAACAACCGCTTCGACTACTAGATCAACATGTTCAAATTCGCCATAGCTCAAAGCAGGAACAATTGCGTTCATGGCTTTAAAGGCTTTTTCGGTTGTTAAACGTCCGCGCTCTACTTGACCATTGAATAGCTTATTCGCTTCGCTCAAACCTAACTCTAAGGCTTCAGGACGAATATCTTTCATGATAATCGGCGTACCTTTTGACGCAGACTGATAGGCAACACCGCCGCCCATAATACCTGCGCCCAATACCGCTGCTTGCTTAACAGGCGTCGCATTTTTCGCGTATTTGCCTGCCGTTTTCTTGATCTGTTGATCACTTAAGAACAAGTTCACCAAGGATTTAGCAACAGGGCCTTTAGCAAGTTTAATAAAGCCTTTGATTTCGGTATCAAGGGCTTTTTCCATATCTTGGCTAATGCCTTTTTCAATGGTTTTAATCGCTGCCATTGGTGCAGGATAATGTTTGCCCGCTTTCGCACCAACTACACCACGAACAGATTCAAAAACCATCATTTTTTCAATTGGAGTAAATTCCATTGGAGCGCGTAATTCATCGCGACGAGCATGATAATTCAACTTACCATCAAGCACTTGCTGGATAAGATGACGAGCGGATTCATTGACTTTCGCAGCAGGCACAACGGCATCAACCGCACCATCTTTAAAGGCATCTTCGCTGCGCTTTTGGGCACCACCACAAATCCACTCACAAGCATTATCGGCACCGATCAGACGAGGTAAACGAACCGTACCGCCCCAACCAGGGTAAATACCCAATTGCGTTTCCGGCAAACCAATTTTCGCAGTACTCGCCATGACGCGATAATCACACGCCAACGCCAATTCCATACCGCCACCAAGCGCAACACCATTGATGGCTGCTACGGTTGGGCAGCATAGGTTTGAAATATCATTAAAAATACTGTGTGCGTGACGCAATTTATCAGCTAAATCATCGTCCTCAAGTTTGAACCAAGAAGTAAATTCAGTGATGTCCGCTCCTACTACAAAAACATCTTTTGCGCTGGCAAATATAACACCTTGTAGATCGTCAATGTGTTTTAGCGCAGTAACGGCTTCGGCCAATTCATTCAAGGTAAGACTATTGAATTTATTGACCGATTCACCGACCAAATCCAGAGTGACGGTTGCCACGCCGGCATCATCGACTGCAACCTTGACTGCTTGTCCTTCGAAAATCATGCTGGTCTCCAATTATTTTTATTTTGATAGCGGTGAAACTATCTTTCACCGCTATCCGGTATTTAAAAGCTGTTTAAGCCTTGTCAAAAGCTTAAACAGGCGACGTTCTATTAAAAAATTACAGGCTTTTTTCTAGCTCTGGCACGGCATCAAACAAATCGGCTACCAAACCATAATCTGCTACTTGGAAAATAGGTGCGTCTTCGTCTTTGTTGATGGCAACAATCACCTTGGAGTCTTTCATACCAGCTAAATGCTGGATCGCACCAGAAATACCGACCGCGATATACAGATCCGGCGCAACGGTTTTACCCGTTTGACCGACTTGTAAATCGTTCGGTACAAAACCAGCATCCACAGCGGCACGGGAAGCACCAATAGCAGCGCCTAGTTTGTCTGCAACACCTTCCAATAATTTGAAGTTCTCGCCATTGCCCATGCCTCGACCACCAGAAATAATCACACTGGCAGCGGTCAATTCAGGACGATCAGACTCGGCTAATTGCTCTTTCACAAAACGACTACGATCTGAAGCAATAACTTGAGAAAGCACTTGTCGCTCAGCATTTCCGCCGGTGCTAGCTGCGGCATCAAAACCAGTTGTACGAATAGTTAGTACTTTTACCGAATCGGTTGTTTTGACGGTAGCAATAGCATTGCCTGCATAGATTGGGCGTACAAAGGTGTCCGCTGCTTCGACTTTGATCACATCGGACAACTGAGCCACATTCAATAGTGCAGCCACACGCGGCAAGGTATTTTTACCTGTCGTTGTTGCCGGGGCTAAAATGTGTTCGTAGTCGCTAGCGACTTCAGCCACCAATTTAGAAACATTTTCTGCCAACTGATGCTCATAAGCGGCATTGTCAGCGACCAATACCTTGGTGACGCCAGCCACTTGTGAAGCCTGCTCGACGACGGTTTGGCATTCAAAACCGACAACCAATACATGAACATCAGCATCAATTTGTGTTGCTGCGGTCACTGTGTTTAAGGTCGCAGGCTTTAGAGATTTGTTATCGTGTTCTGCAATGATTAAAACGCTCATGACACCACCTTCGCTTCATTTTTAAGTTTGTCTACTAACTCAGCAACAGAGCCAACTTTAATACCACCAGCGCGTTGTGGCGGCGGCGTAACAGATACGATGCTGACTTTAGACCCAACTTCCACGCCGAGATCGGCAGGTGTTTTTACATCCAATGGTTTTTTCTTCGCTTTCATAATATTAGGCAGAGAAGCAAAGCGTGGCTCGTTTAGACGAAGGTCTGTGGTAACAACCGCTGGCAGCGTAATCGCTAAGGTTTGCAAACCACCATCGATTTCACGAGTAACTTTCGCTTCACCGTTCTCAATAACAACCTCAGACGCGAAAGTCGCTTGAGGGTAATCCAATAACGCTGCAACCATCTGGCCTGTCTGGTTATTGTCAGAATCGATTGCTTGTTTGCCCATGATCACCAAATCAGCGGCTTCATCTTGGGCCACTTTGGCGATGAGTTTAGCGACAGATAAAGAATCTAAACCATCTTCTGTTTCAACTTGAATAGCACGGTCTGCGCCCAGCGCCATTGCTGTACGCAAGGTTTCTTGGCAAGACTTTGAACCAACAGATACAACCACAACCTCAGAAGCAACACCTTTCTCTTTTAAGCGAATAGCTTCTTCCACGGCGATTTCACAGAAAGGATTCATGGACATTTTGACATTGGTAAGATCGACCGCTGTATGGTCGGATTTGACACGAACTTTGACGTTGTAGTCTATGACTCGCTTTACAGATACTAAGATTTTCATAAGCCCCTCGTATTTATTATTAAGTTCTGTTTTAAGCATTCAACCTTAGTTTTCACTATATTGATTGCATATTAATATTCCCTATCAATAGAACTCTTCACTTACCCTCTATAGTAGTTTGGGAATGGTTTTCATCAATAACAAAAAAGCGCCAGTTAACTGACAAAAATATTCAAGCTTCGTTCAGAAGCGCGCATTATCTGTTAAAAAGGCTCCAAAACCTTTCAACCCAATTAGTCTAGCCTTAATAACAAAAAAGCCCCACTGATAAGTGAGGCTTTACAGAAATCATTAAAAGACATTACTTATTACGCGACAAAAACGCAGTAAAAGCTTGATGTGCCTCTGTTGAACGTAGACGATCTTTAAAAATTCGACCTTCTCGCATCAAGGCCATTTGAACATCATCCTGCGCTCGATATTTCAATAGATCCTTACTTAAAGCTACAGCTTCAACAGGCAGCGCTGCTGTTTTCTCAGCATAAAACAATGCCATTTTATAGGCTTCGCCATCTTCACATAAATGATTAATTAGCCCCAACTCGTAGGCTTGTGTCGCATCAACAACGTCACCTAACACAAGTATCTCAAAGGCTTTTTGATGGCCTACTAACTGAGGAAGCAAATGACTCGACGCCGCTTCTGGCACCAAGCCTAGTTGTACAAATGGAAACTGTAAACGCGCCCCTCGAGAGGCAAGAACCAAATCACAATGAAGCAACATGGTTGCGCCAACACCAACAGCTCGGCCTTCAACACCTGCTACCAGTGGTTTTTTATAGCTGCTTAAGACTTGCAAGAAAGCCATGATGGCTTCCATTTTTTCTGGCGTTTGGGCAATCTGAACAAATTCATTAATATCATTTCCCGAAGAAAAATCATTCCCCGCGCCATGTATTAAGGTCACCTTTACTTCTGGATTAAGCTCTGCACGACGTAGTGCATTAGTTAGTGCCTGATACATGTCCAATGTAATCGCGTTTTTCTTTTCAACTCGATCTAAGCACAAAATCTGCACACCAGACTCAATGCTTTCAGTAACAAAATCACTCATTACTGACTCTCCTGTGATGGTAACTTAAGTACCTGTTCATCGACCAATTTACGAACCATTGGACCGTCTTCAGACCAACCATGACAACTATTAATTAACTTAGTCACAGCTGATGAAACTTGATCTGGATACTTTTCTCCCAGAGGTCCCCACATAGTTTGAAACGCCGTTGTAGCGACGACAGGGAAAAGCTCTAATACATGAGTACACCCGACTTTTCCGCTAAAGGTTTCTTTTAACCAACGACTCCAACCGGGTCCAATACGAGTCCCCTTTAGAATCGAAAAACTAGGTGCTGCGCCACCACAGTTAGGAAAAGGATAGGAATCCATAGTCACCGACACCTCTTTGATTAAAAAGGTATCGTCTAACGTCAAACAAGCGCGAATATCATGAAAAGGACTGCCTTCCGGCACCAAGCTGTCATCAAATTCACGCTTTACATTATAGGACTTAAGATCCTGCATACTTGCCTCAATATCCCATAGACCGTCTTCGCGTAAAAAACCATAGGACTCTATGCAACGTCGATGCATTAGCTTACGTTTAACCTGTGCCACTATTGCTCTCCCAATCACTTCAAAAGGCGTTAAACGTAAGCGTTAAGCCTGCTCTTGTTCGCGCAAGGCACGACGCAAAACTTTACCCACGTTGGTCTTTGGTAACTCTTTGCGAATTTCAACAAATTTAGGAACCTTATAAGCAGCAAGATTTTCTTTGCAGTATATGCGCAAGGCCTTTTCATCAAGTGTTTCAACATTCGCCCTTAAAACAACAAAAGCTTTTACGGACTCACCCGTTTTATCGTCTGGCACACCAATAGCGGCGGATTCCAGAATCGACGGATGAGAAGAAAGACAATCTTCCACTTCAGTTGGGTACACATTGAAGCCAGATACGATGATCATATCTTTCGCACGATCGACGATTTGTAAGTAACCATCAGGGTGCTGCATAGCAATATCGCCTGTGATTAAAAAACCATCTTCTGTCATGACTTCTCGGGTCGCCTCTTCACGGTTCCAATAGCCTTTCATCACCTGAGGTCCACGTACGCACAACATACCCGATTCCCCTTGTGGCAAGGTTTCACCATCACGCCCTTGAATCTTAATATCCGTCTCAGAAACAGGTAGGCCGATCGTACCAATACGCTCCTTACCAATAGGATTAAAAGACACAACTGGTGACGTTTCAGTTAAACCATAACCTTCTACTATTTTGCAGCCAGTGATTCTCTCCCACTCATCCGCAGCTGCATGAGTTAGAGGCATGCCTCCAGAGCAGGTTAGCTTAAGAGTTGAAAAATCGAGTGCTTTGAATTCCGCTTTATTGCATAGCCCTACAAACAAGGTATTCAAACCAACAAAGCCGGTAAATGGCCATTTTTTAAGCTCTTTAACAAAGCCCGGTAAATCTCGAGGGTTAGGAATCAAAACACTATGAGCACCACGCTCTAAAAGTGTCAGACCATGAATTAGGAAAGCATAGATATGATAAAGCGGCAGCGGAGCAATATAGACTTCGTTTGTATCAGCTATGATAGAACTCAATCTAGAACTTAACTGATACATATTGGCAATCAAATTTGCATGAGTCAGCATCGCCCCTTTCGCAACACCAGTTGTTCCACCAGTGTATTGCAATACCGCAATGCTCTCTGGATGGCACTCTACTTTCTCGACTGGTTTACCCTTGCCTTTCGACAACACATCATTAAGCGTTAAAGCACTGGAAATATGGTACTCAGGTACCATTTTCTTCACATATTTAACAACAGAGTTGACTAATAAGCGCTTTAAAGGAGGATGAAAATCAGCAATTTCTGTAATAATGACGTGTTTTATTGAGGTTTTTGCTAATATTTTTTCAACGTTGTGCGCCATATTGGCAAACACCACCAAAGCTTTTACGCCAGCATCATTAAACTGATGCTCAAGCTCTTTTGGCGTGTAAAGTGGGTTGGTATTAACAATAATTAAGCCTGCTTTCATCGCTCCAAACAGCACAACAGGGTATTGAATAATATTAGGCAATTGAACAGCGATTCGATCGCCAGGCATTAAATCCGTTTCATGCTGAAGGTACGCTGCAAATGCATCGGACTTTTCACCTAATTCACGATAGGTTAAAGTACGGCCAACACTGGTAAAAGCAGGTCGATCGGCAAATTTTTTCGTTGCTAACGCTAAGACATCATTTAATGACTGATAAGCATGTGGGTTTAGCGATGCGGGTAAGTAGCTGCCCGGCGCTTTCCTAGTATTTGCGTTGCTAAGAAAAGAAGTATCCATTGTCATAATAAGCTCCATTTGTTTTTTTTATTTAGGAGAATATGAGGCTCTTTCATGATGTCACGAGCCAAGCCATAAAAAGGCAAAAACAGACAAAAAAGCAGAATTTATAAGTGATAAATAAGCATTTTCAGTCTCTTTTTAACAAAGTTTTGACGAACACCGTAATCATGTAAGGTCTCAGTACAAAAGCTCAACTACACAAAGGTAGTTGAGCTTTAGAGCTATAAAATTGCTAAAAGATCCCTTACTGAGGGAAAATTTGAGTCAATTTAGTCGCCAGCATAATATCTCCATCGGCACGGATTTTTCCCTGCATAAAAGCAGCCATACCATCTAACTCACCACTCATAACATCTTTCAAGGTATTTAAATCCATACTAAGAGTCACGGTTGGGTCATCATGCTCCCCTTCTCCCATATCACATTTTCCATCCGTGATACTTAAGTAATAACTGTCCGCATCATCTAAGTCAAATTGAAACACAGCTTCCATGTCATCAGCTTCATCTGCGTCGAAACGATTTAACATGGATTCAAAAACGGCTCTTGCTTCACTCATAATATAAACCTCTTTAACCTAGCAAAAATTTTATTGCCTGTGTGACAATGTTACACAGGTGTTTATTCGTTGTGTCACTTATGCGTTTAGGAATAAGAAATTATCTTCATCCATCGCCAATAAATTATCAGCACCTGACAACATAGCTTCTACATGGCCACGAGTACGTGGTAACAATCGCTCATAGTAGAAAGTTGCTGTTTGCAGTTTGGCCGTATAAAAACCGACTTCATCAGTGCCTTCGTCTAGTTTTGTTTGTGCCGTCACAGCCATGCGAGCCCAGAAATAAGCCAACACCACATAACCAGAGAACATCAAATAATCCACAGACGCTGCGCCTACTTCATCTTTGTTGCGCATAGCTTTCATGCCGATTTTCATCGTAACATCGCCCCACTCACCGTTCAGTTTATCTAGTGCAGTGATATAAGATTTTAAGCGTTTATCGCCTTTGTGCTCTTTGCAAAATTTATGAATAATTTTTGTAAAACGACGTAGTGTAGCACCTTGAGTCATTAGTACTTTTCGACCCAATAGATCCAACGCCTGAATACCTGTTGTACCTTCGTACAACATAGAGATACGGCAATCACGTACGTTTTGTTCCATGCCCCATTCAGCGATAAAGCCATGACCACCAAACACTTGCAAACCATGGTTAGCTGATTCAAAACCAGTTTCAGTTAGAAATGCTTTAGCAATTGGGGTAAGTAAGGACATCAGTTCGTCAGCTTCTGCTTTCTCGTCAGCAGTACCTTTTTTCATTATGTCTACCAACATAGAGCAATAATGAATCAAAGCACGACCGCCTTCTGCAAATGCTTTTTGCGTTAGCAACATACGACGTACATCTGGGTGAACAATAATTGGGTCTGCTGCTTTTTCTGGCGCTTTTGGACCAGACAAAGAACGCATTTGCAGACGGTCTTTCGCGTAAGCAACAGAGTTCTGCAACGCCCACTCAGCATGCGCTAAGCCTTGTAAAGCAGTACCAAGACGCGCAGTATTCATGAAGGTAAACATGCAATTCAAGCCGCGGTTTGCTTCACCAATAAGAAAGCCTTTCGCGCCATCAAAGTTCATTACACAAGTCGCGTTACCATGAATACCCATTTTGTGTTCAATTGAACCACAAGACACTTGGTTACGATCTGCCATTTCACCAGAGCCATCGACGTTATGCTTTGGCACAATAAACAATGAAATGCCTTTTGTACCAGCAGGTGCATCAGGTAGACGAGCCAATACGATATGGACAATGTTGTCAGCCATATCATGCTCACCGGCAGAGATGAAAATCTTAGTGCCTGTAATAGCATAACTGCCATCAGCTTGGGGCTCGGCCTTGGTTTTCAACATGCCAAGGTCAGTACCACAGTGAGGCTCAGTCAGACACATGGTACCGGTCCATTCACCAGACACAAGTTTTGTTAGATAGGTTTGTTTTTGCTCATCAGTGCCATGCAATTCAATGGTGTTCATGGCTCCGTGGCTTAAGCCTGGGTACATACCCCAAGACCAGTTTGAAGTGGCGATCATTTCCGTCACCATCATGCCAAGGGAGTCTGGTAAGCCCTGTCCACCCACTTCTTCAGGATGAGACAGCGATGGCCAGCCACCTTCAACATATTGCTGATAAGCTTCTTTGAAGCCTTCGGGTGTTGTGACTACACCATCTTTAAATTGACAACCTTGTTGATCACCAACACGGTTTAGAGGAGAAAGAACACGCTCAGCAAACTTGGCGCCCTCTTCCAGAATCGCCGCCACCATATCAGGCGTCGCTTCTTCGGCACCAGGCAACTTAGCGTAGTGTCCATGAAAATCGAGAACTTCTTCAGTGACGAATTTGATGTCGCGCAGTGGCGCTTTATATTCAGGCATAGCCTATGACCTCTTATTGTTTTTATTCCATCCGTTCCAATAGGAACCTCTTATGCTAGAAAGGTTCCTCTATCGGAGGCTTTCTCTCAATAACAAAAGGTGCCAAAGTTAATGACAAAATAGACCAAGCATCGGATTTTGTCAGTTAAACAAAGAGAATCTACAAAATTGAAGTAAATACAAAGCTAGCAAATATAATCAGTGAAACCTTAATTAAAGCAACTTTGCACAATAATCTTGGCAAATTTCCAACCAATCACCTTCGATTCCACCTATTATTTCTAAGCGACTACCTCCCTGCCAAGGTGATGTTGTTATTACAACTTCGCCTCGCGCGACATTCACAAAAAGAGCTTCACTTGAGTTGATAACAAACACTCCTTTGATACGGTAAACACCATTAGGCTTAGACATATCTTGAATAATTGACGTCATGTTCTCTTTATCAAAACAATCAAAATCAGGCCAACGCCAGCCGACCACCTGCATTGCACCTTGTTGTTTATGATAGCTCCAGCGCTCATTTTGAATCGGTATTTCTACATCACCACCACCTTCATGATAACGATGGTGATGGTGATGGTGATGGTGGTGGTGGTGGTGGTGGTGGTGGTGGGAAGAGTGATTCGAATCACTTTCTGGAGTAATAGAAATACTTAATGAATTCATTAAGCCGATATCCAACGAATCCGCACTTAAGGCCATAGGCTCAGACATGTAAAGAACGGGAGTTGATGCCTTTGAAGTAAGCGCGCCAAATCGAGACTCTAATAAATCAATATCTTCCTGCTGATAACGATCAACATGACTCAATACAATGCCGTCAGCAGACTCTATTTGATCATTGAAAATATCATGCTTTGTGTAACGCTCGTCTTTTAGGTTACGTGCATCTAATACACAAAATGCCCCAGTCAAAAACAACACATCTTGATAAGAAGCACTGCGTAGCTTTTGCATAATCTGTTTTGGATGACCAAGGCCCGATGGCTCAATAAAAATGCGATCGGGATTATATTGGCGAATTAATTGGTTCAATCCTTGTTGAAAGGCGGCGGACGTCGTGCAGCAAACACAGCCACCAGGAACTTCACGGATCGCCACGCCTAAATCCGCATAAAAAGCACCGTCAAGTCCAATATCACCGAACTCATTAACCAATACTGCCCAACGCTCATTAGGAGGCGATTGCGCAAGTAAGTGGCGAATAAGAGTTGTTTTACCCGCTCCTAAAAAACCCGTCACCAAAGTGACTTTTATACCCTGATAGCGCATAACGAAAACATCTCAAAATGTATAAGCAAAAATGATACTTGTTGTGCCATCTGTGTTCTTTTTATCATCCAACACTTGGCTATTATGAGTAAGACTATAAGAGGCTTTCATACTAAGGTCATCCCTCAGTTTTACACTAACGGAAGTTTCTGACTTCGAACGAGTATTTTTATCACTCTGCAATGCAGCTTCGGTGCTAAGTGCTTGCTGAAACGTGGCATTAGGACTAATTTTGTACTCATATTGCAATTCGACATGCACTATTGCCGTTTCATCTTCATCGCCTTTATCCGTCTTAGTAAAAGAATAACCAGGGCCAATACTGTAATCTAAAAAAGAGCTATCACTAGCAAACAAACGCGCAGAGTAACCAACAGACACGGTATTCTGATATTCATAACCACTAAATCGATCGTCGGTATAGGAACCATAGATAAATACAGAAGTATTTTCACTGCTTAATTTATAGTCACTCTGTGCGGATAAAAATAATTTTTGTGCCGTTGTTCTTGTGTCAGTTTCGCCCTCATTTTTACCTCTTTTGTAAAGTGTATCTATCTGATACTTCGCTTTCCAAGCTTCAAAGTCCTGTTTAATAGTCGCTTTTGCTTTCACCGCTGTACTCTCTGTATTACCAGTAATTGCAATAACTCCCAACTCCAATTCAGCGCTCAAGGGCTCTAAAGGAGTAAAGGGGGTATCAGCAGCATAAATAACTGGGACATAACAAGCTAATGCAGCAAGCACGACTCGTTTTATAGGCTCCATTTGTATGCGTTCCTTCTATCTCATCAAACAGGTTCCATGATGGCTAAAAGGAAGTAATGGACAGCAAGATGGTACTCAAAAACAGAAAAAACAGAACACCTGCCGTCTTCCTAATATAGCCATTAGGTTTAAGAGACATTTTTGCATTGATACAGACTTATCACAGTCAAAATTCTGCTAACTATATGCAAAGTAATAGATAAGAAAGCAACACCCCCTTACACTCAGGCGCCTTACTTGCAAGCATTAGGTCGGACTTTGACATTATTATTGACGTCTTTACTTTGGCGAATTAGCTCGTCCCCTGCAAAGGCTCGAGCAGACTTTGCTAAGCGATCATAAAGCAGCACATTCACCGATGCGGCTAGATTCATACAACCAACAGTAGGAACAAAGACAACAAAATCGGCTCTATCGACAATTTTTTGGCCTATCGTGCCGTCTTCTGGCCCAAAAATATACAAGGCTTTTTCAGGATGATTAAAGGCTGGTAACGGTGTCGCACCCTGGATCAAATCGACGCACACAATCTTGGTATCGGTGTCTACTGCCTCAATCAAATTGTCTACACCAAGGCTTTCTATATTGATCAAAGGAATGGATGAGGTTGCTTTTTTGGTGTCTGTTGACATCTTAGCTGCACGATCATAACGACTGCCAGAATATAAAACTTGATCCACTTGATAACACCCTGCAGCCCTCATTACAGAACCGACATTTGAAGTGCTTTTAGGGTTCGTTAACCCTATAGAGACAAACTCTTTTCCCATCGAAAACTCACACACTCGAATTAAATAAGAACGAGGATAATACCACTTTTACTCATTATGCTTGCCATTCTTTATGAGTGTATTAGTTGGATAAAACCTACTTATTCCGTAGCAAAAAATGAGAAAAAAGCAGTACAACTTTCATCAACCTCTTCCGCTCATCATTGAGATAGGTAAACTGAAAGTCATAATAGATCAAAAAAATCATTCAGGTATCTCATGAATCTTCTCAAAAAATTCGGCTTAACCTTACTTGCTGCTGCTACATTTCAAACCCAAGCAGCTTCTGTCTGGAAAGTAACGTCAGGCACCAATACGCTCTATATTGGTGGTACCATTCACTTACTCACTGCACAAGATTACCCTTTACCAAAAGCCTACGAGAAAGCCTACCAAGCTGCCGATAAAGTTATTTTTGAAACCAACATGGAAACCTTAAGTAACCCAGCATTCAAACGACAAATGCAAGCCGAGCTGTCTTATTCTGATGGCACGACCATAGATCAAGTGATCTCAGCGGAAACCTATCAGTCACTCAAAATCTATTTAAACGCTAGACAAATACCTTTTACAGCTATTCAAAACCTAAAGCCCAGCGCGCTCGCGATTTCCCTAAGTATGATTGAGCTGAAACATCTGGGCTTTACCAGTGAAGGTGTCGATCAGTTTTATGCACAAAAAGCCCAACAAGATCAAAAGCCCAAAGGCTGGCTTGAAGAGCCTGAAGCCCAAGTAGAAATGCTCAGCAATCTCAATGATCAAGACAGTAATGATGTGATTAATTATACCTTGTCAGATATTAAAGACATGCCAAAGACCATGAATGACCTAAGGGAAAGCTGGAGAAAAGGCGATATGGAAACCATGGCAGATATTGAGTTAACAGATTTTAGACAAGATTACCCTGAAGTATATCAATCGCTTTTAGTCGATCGAAACAACCTTTGGATACCGCAAATTGAAAATATGCTAAAGAACGATGAAGTCGAATTCATCATGGTTGGAGCAATGCACCTTGCTGGGCCAGACAGTTTACTTGCAAAACTTAAAGCCAGCGGTTATCAAGTCTCTAAATTATAAATACCCGTTAACTGTCTTTTAACGGTCAGAAAACACAGGATAAACAGTAAAAACTCACACAACTAGTGAGTTTTTACTATTTATCCCCATTCCATCGATTATTTCTTACAATTTATCTCCCCAAACCATCTCGAATTTTTTATACTTGCCGCCGAAATTATTTACTGACCAAATGATCAGTTACTAAACTTGTCTCGGCATATTTTATTGAGAGCAAATCTGCATAAGTAATCTCTCAATAAAATAATCGCCGTCGTCTACTAGCAAAAGGTCCCCCTCATGCTCGAACGTTATTTTCAACTTAAAGCGCACAACACCACAGTACGTAATGAAGTTATCGGAGGTATTACCACCTTCTTGACGATGGCTTACATCATTTTCGTTAACCCTTCTATTCTTGCTCAAGCAGGAATGGATCAAGGTGCTGTATTTGTAGCAACCTGTCTTGCAGCTGCAATTGGTTGCTTGATTATGGGTCTGTATGCAAACTACCCAATCGCTTTAGCACCGGGCATGGGATTAAACGCCTTTTTTACCTACGGTGTAGTCTTAGGCATGGGCTACACATGGGAGCAAGCACTTGGCGCTGTTTTCTTATCCGGTATTCTTTTCATTTTCATCAGTATTTTTCGAATTCGTGAATGGGTTATTAATGCCATTCCGTCTTCATTGAAGCTGGGGATTGCGGCAGGTATCGGTCTTTTCTTAGCCATGATTGCACTGCAAAACTCAGGCATTATTGTAAAAAATCCAGCGACAATGGTGTCCTTAGGCGACCTATCTTCGCCATCTGCGATTTATGGCTTGCTTGGCTTTTTTGTTATCTGTGCTTTGGCGTATTTGAATATCACAGGCGCAGTAATGATCGGCATACTTTTTGTGACGGTTTTGTCGATTCTATTTGGTCAAAATGAATTCGGCGGATTAGTTTCTATGCCTCCTTCCGTTGCGCCTACTTTCTTAGCAATGGACATAGAAGGTGCTTTCCAAATCAGTATGCTAAGCGTTATTTTCGCATTTTTCTTTGTTGATTTATTTGATACATCAGGCACGTTAATTGGCGTTGGCCAACGTGGTGGCTTATTAGATAAAGAAGGCAAACTGCCGCGTCTTAAAAAAGCCTTGTTAGCAGACTCTAGCGCTACTGTGGTTGGTGCTGCACTAGGAACATCTTCTACAACAAGTTATATCGAAAGCGCTTCAGGCGTTGCCGCTGGTGGACGTACTGGCTTAACAGCCGTAGTTGTTGCGTTATTATTTTTACTAAGCCTGTTCTTTGCGCCATTGGCTGGATCTATCCCTGCTTATGCAACAGCTGGCGCGTTAATGTACGTTGCTGTATTAATGACAAGCAGCCTAGCGCATGTAGATTGGGATGATATTACCGAAGCGGCACCAGTCCTGATAGCAGCTTTCACCATGCCACTAACCTACTCAATCGCAGATGGTATTGCTTTGTCCTTCATCAGCTACGCTGTGATCAAGCTATTATCAGGTCAAGGCAAGCAAGTAGGCATTGCGGTATATCTTTTAGCTGCCTTGTTTATCGCTAAATTCTTTATCTTTGTCTAATTAAGATAACGAAACTCCAATAAAAAACAGGAACAAAGTCGCTCTTTGTTCCTGTTTTTTTTGCTTCGCAAAAAAGTGTGATCTACTATATTATTCGCCATCAAATTTTATCCCCTCCAAGTGAAGAAAACATGTCTGACAACGCGCTCTATACGGACTTATCCGGCTATTACGATCTAATGTGTGCCGATATTAATTATCAAGCCCAAAGCAACAGCGCGCATAGACTTCATCAGATTTTCGGCAATGGCGGGAAACAACATTTGGATTTGGCTTGTGGTACTGGTCCACATATCAGCTATCTTAGCCAAGAAGGCTATCAATCAAGCGGCTTGGATATCAATCAACCAATGCTGGATATAGCACAACAACGATGCCCTAACGCTTACTTCGAATTAGGTAATATGTGTGCATTTGATGCAGCTGAGCCTTATGACTTGATCACCTGTTTTTTATACTCAGTCCATTACAGTGGCGATATTAAAAACCTAACAAGTTGCATTCAAAGCGTGCACAAAGCTCTCAATACTGGCGGTGTTTTTTGCTTCAATTCGGTCGATAAAAACCATATAGATAATACCCTATCTGCCAAGCACAGTGTGATGCACGATAACAGCGAGTTTTCGTTTGGTTCTTCTTGGTATTACTGTGGTGAGGGAGAAAAGCAAACACTAAAGCTGAGCATTGAAAAAACAAGTGCGCAACACACTCAGCTCTGGACAGACGAGCACCCTATGGTGGCACTAAGCTTTAATGAACTACAAGCGCTGTTAATGCCATATTTTGACGTTCATGTTTTTGAACACGAGCACGACAAAATCATACCTTGGGAGAAGCTATCTGGTAACGCAATCTTTTTGTGTGTCAAAAAATAAATAAGACTTAACGGTTTGAACTTAAGATTCTGTCATTGAACGATACTTTAGAATCAAAGAGATAATTTCATGATCGCTAACGGAAGAAGATAAAGACTCATTAATAGAACGTCTCTGCGGTAAACGGATATTGAATTTACTTTTTAATAATCCAACCACTTGCGAGTCGGAGTTTGGGTCGAATGTCTGACTTGCAAAGATGCAAATTCGCTGTAGTACAAATTCTTTGGCTGTATTTATCATGTATTACCTATGGTTTTAGAGAAAAACGACAAGGCTTCTCTCTTTTCTTGTTTTTAAAAACGAGTCTAAACAAATAGACCAGGCGCTTATTAGCAAATTTCTTATTCAAATAAAGTATAAAAAAGGCAAGGTGCGAGAGAGAAATACTCTCTGCGTTACTCAGTACTTTTAGGGATAGCTTTTGGGGAAAGCGATTAACCGAATGCATAATAAGAACGATGAGGTTCTAATATGAGCTGAATTAATCGCTTTGTCTACTAATGCTTTCGTAAAAACAAAGATAATACTTTCCTAAAAAAAAATTAAAGAAGCACTATGGTTCTTCTTGCAGCGGCAAAGTCACTTCCACCAGCAACCCGCCCAGTTCACTTCGAGCAGCTCTGATCATACCATTATGTTGACGAACCGCATTTTCGGCGATAGCTAAACCCAACCCTGCGCCGCCACTGTGGCGATCACGTGCTGTTGAAACCCGATAAAAAGGCCTAAAAATAGAATCAAACTCATCCTCAGGCACACCATCACCATCGTCTTCCACTCGGATAGATAACGTATCTGAATCAACGTCCAATGAAACCTGAATTTGGTTTTTACCATAATGAATGGCATTACGGACAATGTTTTCTAAAGCACTCATTAACAATTGAGGATGACAGTTAATCATTCGATTAGGGACAGCCGACAAAAGCAAAGTCTTACCCATGTGTTCAGCTTCAAACTGACTGTCAGCTAACAAAGCATCAAAAAGACTCGATAGCGGTTGAATTTCTCGATTCAAATGACTATCCACTTGCACGCTAGACAATTCAAGCAACTTGCCTATCATTTGCTCAAGACGTTGAGCTTCCGTATCAATGCGCATTAAATCCGTACTATCGCCTAACTTTCGTTTTGCCAAAGCTTGCGCCATTCTTAGGCGAGTCAATGGTGAGCGTAGCTCATGAGAGATGTCCGATAACAAACGCTGTTGCCGAGTAATCATCAAGTTTACGGCCGTCACCATTTGGTTAAAACTGGCGCCCGCTTGGCGAAACTCTGAGGTACCTTTTTCAAGCTCAGGATCAATTTCAAACACGCCTTGTGACACACGCTGCGCCGCTCTTTCAAGACGACGGGCA
The DNA here is from genome assembly GCF_002792415.1 of Marinomonas sp. BSi20584. Lineage (NCBI taxonomy): Bacteria > Pseudomonadati > Pseudomonadota > Gammaproteobacteria > Oceanospirillales > Oceanospirillaceae > Marinomonas > Marinomonas sp. BSi20584. The sequence goes on along the minus strand of NZ_KZ454880.1, from coordinate 22,350 downwards.
GGCTGACTCAACGCCCATGCCAACCACAATAATAAAGGTGTACTAACCAACATTACTGCCAACAACAAACGAAAAGGATGATCAAAGAGTTGTAATAAAAAATGCGGAGGCTCACTCCAGCGAGTTCCGATATAAAGAAAATAATCGTTCTTTGCCAACCGAATAGGAAGAGGGCCAGAAATCATCGTCTTGCCGTACAGTTTTTGCTGGGGTTCCTGAGGGTTATCAATAGAAGTCACAAAATTGCGCAATGCCTTATAACTAAAATCAGGGCGGCGATCAGTAGTAATCACATTACCATCAAGGTCAGTAATAAAAAGGCGCAGTTTATTATCGTCTGGTCCATGGCGAGACCAACCTTCTAGATTATGTAGAACCTGAGCTAAATCCGGAGCAGAAGCAAAAGTCCGCTCAACTTGGTCACGTATTTGCAGCATCCGATCATAATGAGGAGGAGGAATATCCCGTGGTTTACGAGGATCAAAATGCGGCAAAGCCAACACAGCCAAAATCACCAAAAACATGGTAAACCAAAAAATAGCGAAAATACGACCGTACAAACTAGTGATCTTTGGTAAACGCATCAGTCGCCCTCCACCAGCAAATAACCGCGTCCACGCAAGGTTTTAATACGAGGCTTGCCATTCGGCCAGTCTGGCAGTTTTTTACGTAAATTCGAGACATGCATATCAATCGCTCGATCAAAAGCCGCCAAACGTTTACCTAACACATCTAAACTTAGGTCTTCTTTGGTTAAAACGTTGCCGGGATGAAGTAAAAAATAATGCAAAAGCGCAAACTCAGTACTGGTCAAATCCAACAAATCACCATTGCAATACGCTTCAAGGCGACCTGGATAAAGTTTGATGTCTCGATATGTCACAAAATCATTTTGTTGCTGACCTTTGCTTGCCTGAGTCCTGCGTAAAATGGCACGAATTCTTGCCAACAACTCGCGCTCACTAAATGGCTTTGGCAAATAATCATCCGCACCTAGCTCAAGACCAACCACACGATCAATCTCTTCACCTTTCGCCGTTAACATCAAAACAGGCACATCCCATTTTTCACGCAACTGCTTCAGAGTTTCAAAACCGTTTAGCTTAGGCATCATGACATCAAGCAATATCAAATCCACACTATCATCCATCGCTGCCAAACCCGCTTCACCATCATAGGCAGCAGAAACAGCACAATTCTCAAAAGATAAAACTTCTTTGAGCAAATCACTCAATTCAACATCATCATCGATTATTAAAATATGTGGCATCAACAGTTCCTAAAACGATTTGAATATAATTGATAACTAGCAAACAAAACCTTTGCTCTTGAGTAACATTTTACGTCGAAATACTAAGCGCGGTGCAGCCTTTACGATACTTTACCTAGCTAATACGCCACTTTACCTTACAGCCTCTATTCTACTCCCATGCGTTCAGAACGCAGTACTTATCAATAATCTGATCCCCTAAAGTATATAAGGAAGAAAATATGAAAATGGCAAAAAAACTTATTCTAGCCTCTGTTGTTTTACCACTAGTATTGAGCACTAGCGCATTTGCATTTGGCGGGAAAGATCACAAAGGCCCACAGGAAGAATGTCGTCCAGGCCTAGACCGAGGCATGATGAAAGAATTGAATCTAACAGACAGCCAGAAAGAGCAATTCAAAACGCTTCGTCAAGCTAACAAAGAAGAAATGAAAGAGCGCTTCAATGACAAAAAAGAGCAAGGCGAAAAAGCTCGTATGGCTCATTTCGATAAAGTAAATAGCCTACTGATGGCTGATAAATTTGATCCAGCTAAAGCTACTGAACTAGCACAAGAAATGTCAGACAAACAAGTTAAGCGTCAAGTTGACATGCTAAGCAAACAGCACAAAATGCTCAGTATCTTAACTCCAGAACAAAAAACTAAATTCATCGAGCTACAAAAAGAGCGCATGGAAGATTGTGATGACATGCCTCGTCATCACGGCAAAGATCGTAAATAACTATCACTACAGATAGCAGACAACAAACAGCGACCCTAGGCTAGGGTCGCTGTTTTCGTATTCTGCACACTATAAAACGATCTAATTAGCTACGTTTCCAAATTCTTGCCACTGCACGATCACTACCTAACAAGCCTACAATTTCGCATACTAAGCCCATTAGAAAAAACACCATGATAGGTATAATACCGGCCGCCTCACCTGTCATCAGCGTCATCACCAAAGAAACAGATCCGATCAAAAAACAAAGTAAGCCCAACACGATCAATATCGTTCGATGGGATGACTTATAGTCAAAATCCCCCTCGCCAGATTCGAACATTCCCAATACTGGAGAACAGATCTTTCTCAAAACATCTTTCATAGACAACTTCCTTCACCCATAACTAAAAACCAATATCGTCAAATACCGTAAAGTTACCGTAAAATACGTCAGATTGACAAAAATAACGCCCTATTCCACTAAACTAATCTCTATACCCGCCGCAGACTAAAGGGGGAAAGAATCGTTCCAACGCCTTATGTGACAGATTTCCCATAAATCAAAACAAAGGATATGAACATGAAAAACATAATACTATCTAGCTTAACAGCCACAGCATGTGCTTTATCAGCAGGTGCTCAAGCAGGTCCATTTGATTATATAGATTACGGATTTGGCAAAATTGACCCAGACTCATCTTCATCATCCGATGACTATTCATCACTTTCTGGCGCCGTTGAAACATCTGCAGGCCCTTTTGTTGCACTTGAAAGCACAGAATACGGCGAACTCGATGTATTGGCTATAGGTGCAGGTGTCTATGCGCCAGTTGGAGGTCAGTCCAATGTATTTGGCATACTGCAATATATAAAAGCGAACTATGGTAACAACGACGAAACAGGTTTTAGAATCTCTTTGGGGGTACGAACCACTTTATCAAACCGTGTCGAGTTAGAAGGTAAAATTAAACACGACGATGTTTACTCACAAACCGATACCAGCTTTGCCGCTGCCCTTAGATACTATGTCACGCCAAACTTTTCCGTGGCAGCTAACTACGACACCGCAGAAACCAATGGCAACGACCTAAACGCCATGTTTGCATCACTAAGACTCAATTTCTAAACCGATTCAAACACCATAAAAAACGGGCTGACACTCAACATGTCAGCCCGTTTTTTTACAGCTTAAAACAGCTTTAACTTAGCAAACTTTGGTTAGCCAATTGTGCTTGTCTTCCGCTTTACCCCACTGAATATCATTCAATGCTTGGCGAAGTTTTAGCGCGATGGGACCTGGTTCACCAGTACCTACTTTGTACTCTTTATCATTATGGATAAAGGTACCAACAGACGTTAATACTGCCGCTGTACCAGACAAAACAGCTTCCACTTCAGGCTTAGCGGCACGTTCTAGCAATTCCGCAACCGTCAAATCACGTTCAGTTACCGTCATACCCAAATCTGCAGCAAGCGTTAGGATAGAAGAACGAGTCACGCCATGTAGGAAAGAAGAATCTAAGCCTTTAGTAATGATTTCATTACCATCGATCAACAAGAAGTTTGCCGCGCCAGTTTCTTGTACGTCGCCATTTGGGCAGAACAAAATTTGGTCTGCTTGCACTTCTGCTTTCGCTCTAGAAATAGGACCTAAAGCACTCGCGTAGTTACCACCACTTTTGATCATGCCCATATGAGGCGCGCAACGCATACCTGTTTCATCCAACAAAAGACGAAGTGCTTTAGCGCCGCCAGTAAAATAATCACCTACAGGAGACAACAAAACATACAACATAGACGTAGCTGTTGGCGCAGCTGCTTTACCCACTGCCGCTTCCGTACCAATGTGAGTCGGGCGAATGTACATAGACCCTGGTGGCTCAGGCACATCAGTAGCAAACTCAGCAACAGCATCAACAATCATTTTAGAAACTTGCGCTTCATCAATTGTAGGCAAAGACAATAAACGGCTACTTTGAGCTAAACGCTTAATATTTTGGTCCATACGAAACACATGTACACTGCCATCAGCATGACGAAACGCCTTCAAACCTTCAAAACAAGTACTTGAGTAATGCAATACGTGGGCACCAGGATGCAACTGAATGCTGTCCGATGCGACAATGCTTGCATCACTCCATTGATTATTTTCGAATGTTGCCAACGCCATCTTAGGCATAAACACGCTACCAAAAGCCGCCATTATTGTTTCCTATAAAGTTAAATGATTACAAACAACACCAGTGATCGACACTGATATTATGTGGACTCTAGACTTTGCTTCTCGCCCAATCCCCCGATAGTAAAACGGAAACCAGCACGAAGAAAGCAAATCGTAAACCACGGATCAAACAGAATGTGTATTTCCAGTATATTTGCTAATTTAAACCAGAAAATAGACTGACAGAAGAGTGATGAGACGTGACAAGAATATTACCTTCTCGATAAGAAGGGCTCAATAACCCAAACTAAAAATCCCTAAGAAGCCGCCAAAATAACCTTATCGCCACCATTATTTTTTGCTTGGTACATAGCATGATCAGCGGACTGCACCAAATCCAACGGCTCTTTACCGTTTTCAGGGTAACTGGCAATACCAATGCTGGCAGAAACAGACAATGTAGAGCCGTCAACAACAAAAACTTCAGATAAAGCAGCCCGGATTTTTTCAGCAACCAAGGCGGCACCTTCCGTATTATTCACTTTATTTAAAATAATTAAAAACTCATCGCCGCCCAGACGTCCAACAGTGTCTGACTTACGAACACAAGCACCTAGCCTTTTAGCTATTTGTTGTAACAACAAATCGCCCACTGCATGGCCATAGCCATCATTAATATCTTTAAAACCATCAATATCAATAAACAAAACCGATAAACCGACTTGCTCACGCTCCGCCAATGTTAGCGACGCCTGCAAACGATCTAACAGCAAAGTACGATTCGGTAAATCCGTTAAATCATCATGACCCGCAGCGTAAAGCAGCTGAGCCTCCATTTCCTTGCGCTCGGTAATGTCATGAGCAACCGCGATTCGTACCTGGTGCTCTTCCGACCACCTAGCCGACCACAGCACATTTACCACCTTGCCATCTTTACGTACCCAACGGTTCTCGAAGCGCGGCAGAATCTGACCACTAACAACAGACTCAGCGATACCTAGCGTTTTCTCCCTATCATCCGGATAAACCATATTTACCATAGGCTTGCCAATCACTTCATGGGGTGCATAACCAAACATATCCTCAAAAGCCGCACTAACAAAAACGAAACTTCCATTGCGATCAACAACACAAACAGAATCGAGCATCAGCTCCATTACATCGGCAAGGCTAATGGCTAGCTCATTGTTTTTCATAAAACATTGCACCTAAAGATAAAAAAATCAGCGTCATTCATCGATTGTAGAAGACAACTAATCAAAGCGCTCTCATATAAGCACTAATTATCTACGGAGTTTGAATAAAAAATCCATGGTTATTACATAACGTAACGAGATTAACCAAGATTAAGAGAATTGAAAAAAATAAACTGCGTAGCCCATCGTCGTGACATTCACCACAACCGTCAACCAAAACACTAGCAAAAAATGCCATTTCTTTGTCTTATGACGAAACACCTTCTGCCCCAACAGAGCGCCGAACCAACCGCCAAACAAAGACAGTAGATGCAGAGTAGATTCCCGAATTCTCTGCTTTCCATGCTTAGCCGCAGACTTATCAACCCCATAAAAACAAAACGTAATCAAACTTAAAATGCCATACACAGAAAACACATAAATCATTTCAACTCACTTTATCTAGCGAACTACCAACCCAAATTTAGGTTTATACAAACCTTCCAAAACAATGCGTAACTCTACACAAAACTTCATAGTTTTATCCCTTTAAATAACGTCATCAAAGAGTAAAAGAAAGGGAACAAAGCAATCACAGGTGAACTCTATGGCACATCCTCAGTCCGATTAAGTAACTCATAAATTAATAGGAGATCCTCAATCGTGAATATCAACTCATTGTTAAGCAGCATTATGGGCTCTACAGGCTCAGGAATTGGCAAAGCCGTCACCAAAGCAAAATCTGGCTCTATGCCCGGTGGTCTAATGGGCGGTGCAGTCGCTGGCGGATTAGCCGCCATGTTATTAACGAACAAAAAAGCCCGTAAAATGGGCGGTAAAGCCATCAAATACGGTGGCATGGCAGCTGTGGGCGGAATGGCCTACAAAGCCTGGCGCGCTCACAAAGAGGACAAAACCACGACACAAATAACTAACCTTGAGCCTAATCAGAGCTTCGACTCATCCACCACCATACCCGAAGCGCCCGCAGGTAGCATCTTCGACCTCGCTGAAGAGAAGCCAAGCAAACAGACGCAAAATACATACATCATTCTAATAAAAGCCATGATCAGCGCCGCCAAAGCCGATGGTCATATCGATGCGACCGAACGCGCCCGAATCGAACAAGAAATCAATGACCTAGGTATCAGCGCAGAAGAACAAAAATTTCTAATAGAGCAACTACGAGCAACCAGCGACCCAATCGCAATCGCACGCCTGTCTGAAAATGAAGCACAATCGGCAGAGATTTACCTCGTTTCTATGCTCGCAATCGATATCGATACCGACGAAGAACGCCGCTACCTAGATCGTCTAGGCGACGCCCTACACTTACCAAACGACCTGCGTCAAAACATCGAATACGAAGTGAAACATTCACAAACACTGTGACCTGATAAAAAAGGCGCTCTACAGAATATACAGAGCGCCTTCAAATCAATAACCGACCAGACTACTTATTAAGTTTGCCGCGAATGTCTTCCATACGTTTTCGATTCACGCCAAAGTCGGAGTGCCCAACACGAGAGGCAGAACGAATATCGATGCTCACTTCTCCATCTCGCTCTTGCGAAAACAAAAACTCCACATCGTCCACAAAACGAAACACCAAGGATGTAAATTCAGCGTGGATATAATTCTCTTCATTCACCACAACCTTAGTGCGTTTCGAAGACTCCAGTACCGCCAACACCTTATCATGGGCAGACACATTGGAACCTTTCAACACAATAGGCCCAATGTAATGCTTATCACTGACCGGTGCCTGACTGCTCACGCAATTTGGCGAGCGAGGACACTCAGCTAACTTCCCATTAGAAACACCTAAATTCGGCATATGGCTTGAACACCCCTGCAATAAAATAAACACCAATAAGTATAAAAGTTTTCTAGTAAACATGCTCAATCCTAATAACTTTAGCCAGAGACTAACAGCTTGCAACAACCAACAGCTCATCTCGAATCATAGATAATAAAAAAGTTTCCCGCTCAATCGACATGCCTTTTTTATCGCTGTTTTTAATGGTATCCAAATTATGCTTAATGGCATCGTGGACATTAATCCACACCGGCTTCATACCGTTTTTGACTTCGTAATCTTCCAGACTCGTCTCGCCTAACTGTTCATCAATCTCACAGGTATAACAGTAAGACTTCATCTGCATGATCTCAAAACCATCCCTATTCCAAGGCCGAAACTCTTCATATAAACCAAACGCCTCGACATTGCGAATATTCCGCGCCCCAGTCTCCTCCGTTAACTCACGGATCAAACCCTCCACCTGATTCTCGCCTTCATCAATCCCACCACCCGGCAAGGTGTAATCATCGTAACGCTGGGTATACAGCATCAAAATATCCTCGCCTTTTAGAATAATCCCACGGGCAGCAAGACGTAAAAAAGAAGATTGATCGAGGGACTCAAGGCTTGGATGGATAGAGGATTTTAGTAAACGCATAGATTGGGACACTTAGTGATTTTAGATGAGCTGGATAATAACGATTGGTGGGGAAGTGAGCAAATTGGGTGCCATTCAAACACTTTGGATTCCCGACCTTTATTCCGCCCTGCTGGGCGGGTAACTTTTGTCCTCTGTTTAATTCAGAAAAGTACAAAAGTAACCAAAAAGTCTCTTATCGGGCTATCGCCCAAACGTCTCATTCACTTTGCTTAACATCCTGATTAGCAACACGACTTTTATCGTAAGGCATAGATTGGTTATGCTGCTGGAGAGAGCCCTTCCGTTAATGACTCGGAAACTCCATGGTGTCGCGCAACTTCGTCGCGTCGAACTGACTTCTTCGAGATTGCAGTGATGGAAAACAAAGGACGTAGGGCATCATGAGCGCAGCGTAATGTGCCGTTGAAAGCGAAGCTTTCATGTTCTAGGGTAGGTTGCAGCTTTAGCCCGACGCGGAATTTAAACTCAATTCAAACGCTTTGAATTCACAACCTTTATTCCGCACTTTAATTCAGGGAAAAGCTAAGCGGGTAACTTTTTCCAATCGATACAAAAATGCCAAGCATTAGGAATCCATCTTAAATGCTTTGCTAGTCTACTTTTCACACAAATCGCACGATTTAATTAGATTGATCATTTCATGCGACTAACTATAATATTACTTTAGTTCCAAATTTGGAGATTGAATATGCACACATTAACAGCAAATGATGCTAAGCGTAATTTTGGTGAACTTCTGCTAAGCGCCCAACGTGAGCCAGTTAAAATTAGCAAAAACAGCAAAGATGCCGTAGTGGTAATGTCTATCAGAGACTATGAAGAACTAGAAGCAATGAAAACGGACTACCTTAAACATTGTTTCGAGTCAGCTAAACAAGACTTGGCGCAAGGCAATGTGGTTGATGGTGAAGATTTCCTAAACGCCTTGTAACCCATTATGCAAAAGACAAAATACAAACTGAGTAAATTGGCTCAGACCCATTTACAAAAAATCAAAACCTATACCATCCACAATTTTTCTGAAACACAGTGGCAAAACTATAAACACACGTTACTAACTGGTTTTCAAATGCTAGCCGACAATCCAGACGTAGGCCGTAGTTGCGATGATATTTTTCCAAACAGTTTTTACTTTCCTGTTGGCAAACACACGGCTTATTTTACAAAAGAAGACGGTTTTATTTTGGTAGTGGCTGTACTCGCTCAATCACAACGCCCACAAAACCACTTGTAGTTAAGTCATTAAACCCTGCTGGGCGAGAGCTTAGTCCCTTCCCCTTTTGTCTTCCAAGGGGAAAGCGGAGGATGGGGTTGTTCTTTGGATATTCAAATATATTTGTTACTTCTCTATGACTTTGAGCTACAAGTTTATTCCGCCCCGCTGGGCGGGTAACTTTTACCCAGATCCGTAAAAGTAACCAAAAGGTCTCTTTATCGGGCTATCGCCCAAACGTCTCATTCACATTGTTTAACATCACGTCTAGCCACACGGCTTTTATCGTAAGGCATAGATTGGTTCTGCTGCTGGAGAGAATCTTTCCGTTAATGACTCGGAAACTCCATAGGGTCGCGCAATCGGGATTGCGTCGAAGGGGGCTTCTTCGTAGCTATTCGTGTAAAACTAAAACGTAGGGCATCATAAGCGCAGCGTAATGTGCCGCTGAAAGCGAAGCTTTCATTGTATGGTAGATCGCAGCTTTAGCCCGATGCGGAACTCATACTCCATTCAAACTCTTTGGATTCCTGACCTTTATTCCACTCTGCTGGGCGGGTAACTTTTGTCCTCTGCTTAATTCAGAAAAGTACAAAAGTAACCAAAAGGTCTCTTCTCGGGCTATCGCCCAAACGTCTCATTCACTTTGCTTAACATCCTGATTAGCAACACGATTTTTATCGTAAGGTATAGATTGATCTTGCTGTTCGAGAGAGTCTTTCCGTTAATGACCCTGAAACTCCATAGAGTCGCGCAATCGGGATTGTGTCGAAGGGGGGATAACGCCACGCTTTGCGGCTGTTTTGGAGCGTCAGCGGAAAAACAGTCCGACAACAGCGCCTTGTTACAAGTATACTGCTACGGAATATGAAACAGCATCACCGATAGCTTTACTTCTCTGTTCTTATCGTCGTTGACATGGAACCTATAGTGGTACCATCCTTCATCTTCCTCATTTACGAACCCGAGATAGTTATTATGCTCAGAAATGCATTCTTTGGCCGTTTCTAAAACTGCCATAAAATCCTTGTTTCTAACGAACATCACAACGGCTGCCTTAGAGTCTCTCCAAGTTAGATAACCAAGTAATTGACTAATAGTATCTAAAAAGCCTTTCTTACCGTGCCAGAACTTGAGTTCAGCGATAAAAACGTTCTTTCCTTCATGGCGAAGCAATATGTCTGTTTTACCTGACTTATTAAAAGTTTCTCCTGTTGCTGACCCTTCAAAATTGGGCTCAAGTATAAGAAGCATATGATCCCGTAAATGCTCCTCACCCTTTCCTGAATAAGTAGATGGTAAGCGTTCAAATTGCTTGCCTAAATCATGTATTATTTTGAGTATTTGAGCGTATATTGTTGCATCTAGGGTAGGTTCAGGGGTATAGCCTTTCTCGGTAACTTGTGGCTTTGGTTTTGTAGCTATTGCTTTAGTTCTTTTGGCTGGAACTGAAAAAGTAGATGATTTATTTCCAGATTCCCTTACGGGAACACCTAAAGATGCAATTAGATCGTTCTTATTAAGTAGCTGCTCTTTCCTTGCATCAAATATTCGTGATGCATGCTGCTCGATAGATGAATTGAACTTCTCTAGGTCATTAGTAAGGTAGCCATTTTGGATTTCAAGGCTTTGTATTGTTCGTTCAGACTCTTGCTTAATTTGTTGAGCCTCAAGATTGAAGTTAATTATCTTAAAGCAAATACAACCTTGCTCCACAGTGATCAGCGGTGCAGACATAGAGTATGTACTTGCTCTTACTTTAAGTAATTGCTGATCTCCGGTAAACGGGAGGTGGAAAACGAGTACATCTCTAGGATATGAGCCTCCTCGATCCATAAAGTAAGAGAGAGGGTGCATTTCAGCAGGTATCATTTCTTCGTGTATAGAAACCGACAGACCATCCTTGTGGATTTCGATCGGCTCAATAGAAAATTCACTAACTAAGTGCTGAATATATTCTTCACGATTTACATTAAGGATGTAATCATCGTTTTGACGCTTAACAGCTTGATCTATTGCTGAACGCTGATTCTCAAACATACTGAATCCATCATATTCAGAAAAAGCGTGAAAACCGTCTCGCCGATAACCTCTCATATCTATCCTTTACTTGTAACGCTTTGCACAGCGGCAAACCGGAGTGGAGCTAATTTGTGGTAAAGTGAGCGTAGCGAACCATAAATTTACGGAACGTAGTTTTGTCCCTTGCTACTGATTGTTAGCCATCACCAGACCGGGTTATTAAGAAGTATAGATTGACGCACTGTTATTGAAACACCTGCTTGCCGAACTACTCTCTCAATTGCTCTGGACACGTACGGCTCCATAGTTGGACTTAGGACAATCTCTTCGAAGTTTTTATTGATGTTTAGTTGGGCTGACTTTCCCGGCAGAGAAGGCGGATACGCGTTCCAGTCATAGCGGTGCTCTTGAATTAAAAATCTGACTTCCTTTTCATGTGCAAAAGATAACCGTTTAAAAAAATATGGAATATAACTAGATTCGACACTGACGTGTTCCGTGGCGTAGTCAATATAGTTTACCCTTCCGCTGTGTTTAATCTCGGTTTCCGACCAGCTTAACAGCTTTTGAATGCTTGAGAATTTCGCCTTTACTGCTATCGCGTTTCCGTACAGCTTCCACATGGCATCGGATTCATGTTGGTTTTCGTGCCAGCAGGAAATATATGTGTGCTCGCGTAAAAATTCGAATGTGTTGAAGTCCCTCAGATATTGTCCATCACCATAACGATCGCGTATGTGCTGCTTGGCGGCTTCGCCATAATCGCCTTCGAATGGGTCCTCAAAACTGCTAGCTTTAGCGAAGAAGAGCTGACTAGAAGTGAGAAGACTTAGAAATTTATCAAGTGGGAAATACCGCCAAATAAAGCTATCTGGTTCTGGCGGATTGAGAATAGCCTGCCGCTGGTCATGCATGGTTTTAACTTCATCGAGGGTCATTATCAGCACACGATCTCCTTATGATAGCTAACGCCTAAATCAGCGGCGCGTCTTTTGTGTCCGCTGCATTTTTTTGTTAGAAGTTTCTTGCTCCCAAATTCTTGGCAAAACAAGATCGCTAATTGGTTCAGGGTTATCGTGATCTCCCGTAGCGATAATCACATGGGCAGGCTCCCAATTTTCGATTTCTTTGGCAACAATTCTGGTGGCTTGTGATCTAGTGCTAGAGCTTTTCTTTATGTCAACTCTCTCATCATAATAGTCAGACGAAAAATGAAGAAATCTTTTTTGACATAGATGTAGCGATGCCGAATATAGGTGCTTATTAGGGGTTCCGAGGGATATAGCTAAGCTTGGATTTTCAGGGTTAATGTATATAGACATTATTGAATGATTGTCCCAATCAGGATCGGTTGCTTTAACAACTACCGCTTCTTTAACAGTGTTACTAAACCCTGAACCACAGCAAGGACAATACTCAACAGGAAGGGGTTCATTGATCAAGGTGAGCTTAACTTTTTCACCTATACTTTGAACTTCTGAAATCATTTCATCGGTCCAATAGTCAAAGTCACCTTCTAGCAGGTGAAATACCCTTTCATATTCAATCTTTTCATCTGGCCACTGGAACAGTATTTTTGCAGCGTGGATATGTTGCTCATCACCAAAAACGTTTATCACAGCGATTACGGTTGGGTCATCACTTTGTGCATTCCTTACAAAACGTTCCCAAGACTCCTTATAACTTATCAACTCATCAGCTGATAATTCTGTATGCCTAGCCTTCTGATACTCATTAGGGCGATGGTGTTTATCATGGTCTTCAACACATAGGACAGCCAAGTTTTCATCGACAGTATTCGAATTATTTCCATCTATGTGATGAAGATGTAGGCCAACCCCATCTCTTTTACAGACACAGCAACTATTAGCATTGGCACTAATAATACGGCTTCGTTGTTTTGGCGAAGGATTTTTCCTTGGCACACTATCTCCTTGAGGCTTCTAACGCAAAGCTAAGATGCTAAAAACGCCAAGCGTTTTTTGTCATTCTTGAGCGTCTTGTTATGTGATTTTGGAAAATTTTATACCAAATTCACCTTGCTTTAATTGAGCTTGATATAACTTAATATCGGAGCCTTTTATAAGTTTTCTTACAATTTCAATGTCCATATTGGATGCACGCACACCAAAAGTAATTGATTTAATCTTTCCTGGTAACGGGTAAACCTTGCCACCACTTGGCTTAAAGGTACGCCATTCATTTTCATACGCCCAATGTTCTGACTTTGTGTACAACACCCTTTGAAGGGATGAGCTAATGTCTGCGTCAGACAGAAGTGACTTCGAGCTCAGGGATGGGTAGTTTTTTGTGTATACAACTTTCCTAGTGACATCCACATTACCTAGAGCGTTGTTTTCATGTCTTTCTAACTCAATGCAGATACCTTTATGATCGTCTGCATAATGAGACCACATAAGAATATCAGCTGCGCTTTCTGCTAATGAGACAATACCGAAGCTCTTCAGACAGTTATGAAAGTTCTCAATATTTGATGAAACATCTTTCAATTCATAAGCCATGACTCCTTCATCATCAGGAAATGCTTTGGCTATTTTTTTAGCATCTGATGATGGTGTTATGACAGTGTTCTTTTTAAAAGAACATTGGGTATCAAATGGGTCATTGAACGATTCAGGAAGAGGGTAAAAAATCCTGTTTCCCGCTATGATATCTAACGTAAACTGATTCATCGGTTTATATTTATATAATGATTTTACTTCTGGATTTTTCACTAATAATTTCCACTTACCTTTCAGTTATACGCTATCACATAACATTTTGTTAATACGCATGCGCTTTTACACAGATTGGAAACCTTCTTAATATTACTATAAGTCACTGACTCTAAAACCATAAATAGAGATATCAACAAAAGTTAAAACAGGAAAAACGAGCATGCGTGTTATTCCTTTTATCCACAGCGCGTTATTTCTACACTGTAGATTCTTATTCATTGATATTAGAGGACTTTCTTACTTACCTCCAGCACAAAACGCGCACAACCGGTTTATTTAAAATGGTTAAACGAGCAATAAAGCGTTCATCACAAAAATAGACTGTATATCCACCCATGAATTGTGTTTTAAACTCCATCCACAAATAAAGTTGGTTTCAGACAATGAAAGCTTCACTTTCAACGGCGGATCACGGTCGTACCTCCCTCATCCGACCTACGACAGGTATTACGGTATCAGGTATAAATTTGCAGACGATTAGCTACGAAAAAGTCAGTTCGACGCGACGAAGTTGCGCGACCCTATGGAGTTTCAGGGTCAGTTAAATATACCTTTTCTAACATAATCAAAAACAATCTATGCCTTACGATAAAAATCGTGTTGCTAAACCAATCTTAAACAAAGTGAATGAGACGTTTGGGCGATAGCCCGATAAAAGATTTTTTGGTTACTTTTGTACTTTTCTGAATTAAACGGCGGACAAAAGTTACCCGCTCAGCTTTTTCCTGAATTAAAAAGCGGAATAAAGGTTGGGAATACAAAGCGTTTGAATGGAACCTACAGAACTAAAACAAAAAAAGAGGCCGAGGCCTCTTTCTAGTCGATCTTAAAAAAGATCTAAGATTTATCACCTGAGATCCGACTACCAACCGCTGAGGTTTGATCTTTATACTTAGCGTTATCACGCTTGTTATAAGGACGATCCGCAGACCCCGACATGGTTTCGAAGTTGATGGCGCCGATGGTCATGCCTGGGCTTAGGGCGATTGGCAGTTTGCCGCCGTTGAGGAATTCTAAAACGATGCCGCCGCTCCAACCTGGGTCGATGCGGTGTGCGGTTACGTGAACCATTAAGCCAAGGCGTGCGAGGGAAGAACGACCATCTAACCAGCCGACTAGGTTATCAGGCAAGGTGACAGATTCTTTGGTCACGCCAAGTACAAGTTCGCCCGGATGAATGAAGAAAGGTTTGCCGTCTTCGACGAGAATTTCTTCGCTCATGACGGATTCGATGACTTTGCTTAAGTCGGCTTTAGAGCTACTTAGGTCAAGGTAAGGCGCTGGGTGACCTTGAAAGACGCGAAACGAGTTGCCCAATCGTAAATCAACAGATACACCGCTGATAACGCTGTTGTCGGGGCGAGGTTCGATAACGATAGAACCTTCGTCTAGGGCTTTAATAATATCTCGGTCACACAAACGCATTACTTTTCCTCAATTTTCTATTAAATCACTCTAATTTCGGTGTTTTTTTAATCGTCGCTCATGCTAATGGTCGGCATGGCAAATTGCTCACCTTGTTCAGAGCCTTGTTGGGATGCAAGGGTAGCACCAAGCTTGCGTGCAATCGACTGATAAATGCCTGCGGTATCACTTTCTGGTGCATTTACTACAATTGGTCGGCCAGCGTCGCTCTGTTCGCGGATCGCTAGGCTTAATGGCAGTTTGCCCAACACATTGACGTTATATTCTTTCGCTAAGCTCGCGCCGCCTTCATCACCGAAGATGGCTTCGTGATGACCGCAGTTGGAACAAATATGCGTCGACATGTTTTCAACCACGCCCAATACGGGAATTTTTACCTTGTTGAACATTTCGATTCCGCGACGAGCATCCAGCAAAGCGATGTCTTGCGGTGTTGTCACAATGACGGAACCTGCCACTGGCACTTTTTGCGCTAGGGTAAGTTGAATGTCGCCTGTGCCCGGCGGCATGTCGATAAATAAATAATCGAGATCATCCCAATCGGTTTGCGTTAGGATCTGCATCAAGGCGCCGGTTACCATTGGGCCACGCCATGCAACTGGCGTGTCTTTAGTGGTCAGAAACGCCATAGACATGACTTGCACGCCAAACGCAGTTGGCGGCACAAAGAATTTGTCTTCACGAACTTGAGGACGAGTACCTTCGGCGAAGCCGAGCAACATGCCTTGGCTTGGGCCGTAGATATCCGCATCCAGAATACCAACGCGAGCGCCCTCTTTTGCCATAGCAAGGGCAAGGTTAACCGTGGTGGTGGATTTCCCCACGCCACCTTTGCCAGACGCCACGGCGATGATATTTTTCACGCCTTTCATCCCAGGAATGCTGCCTTGTGTGGCTTGGCTTTTGACTTGAAAGTCGATGTCTAGCACCAAGTTGCGAGAATCGTCCAAGAGCTCTTTGATCTTGTCTTCTAGTTGAGCTTGTTGTTTTTGCGCTGGGTAGCCAAGCATCAAGGTGACATGAACGCGATTATCATCTGCTACGACGTTCCAAACAGCACCATAAGGTTGGCCGCTATTATCATCAATAAGGTTTTCTAAAGTCGCCTGTAGTTGGGCATCAGTTAACATAGGGGGATCCTTGTAAGGCGTAATGTAAATCTTTTAATGTTGAGCCAAGTTTGGGGGCAAATTGCAGAAAAGCAAGCCCAGAAACCAGAAAAGCAGAGCTATGGAAGAAGACAAGCCCTTGCACATGGAAGATTGGGTCTTATAATGTCGCTTTTCTTAGACTATCTATCCTTTAGGCGCTTTATTTATTCGTCATCTACGCCTAATTATTGATAGAATACCCGACCTTTTTTAATCCAGCAGGCTTATCAAAAATGGCACAAACGCAACGCAAAATTTTAGTCACCAGCGCCCTTCCTTATGCCAATGGTTCTATCCATTTGGGGCATATGCTGGAACACATCCAAACAGATATCTGGGTGCGTTTTCAAAAAATGCGCGGCCATCTTTGTACAGCAGTGTGTGCGGATGACGCTCACGGCACGGCGATTATGATCAAAGCTGCGCAAAATGGCATCACATCAGAAGAGTTGATCGAAGGTGTTCGCCAAGAGCACATGGCAGACTTTAATGACTTCCTGATTGGTTACGATAATTACCATTCAACGCATTCTGAAGAAAACCGCGAATTCTCAAACAGCATCTACAAAGCCCTTCGTGACAATGGCAAAATCGCTGTTCGTTCTATAGTACAAGCGTACGACCCTGAAAAAGAGATGTTCCTTGCGGATCGTTTCATTAAGGGAACTTGTCCTAAGTGTAAAGCAGAAGATCAATACGGCGACAACTGTGAAGTCTGTTCTGCCACTTACACGCCAATGGAAATGATCAATCCTCGCTCTGTTTACTCTGGTGCGACGCCGATTGAAAAAGACTCTGAACACTATTTCTTTAAATTGCCAGACTTCCAAGACTTCCTAACAAAATGGACGCGCAGCGGCACCTTGCAAGACCAAGTGGCTAACAAGCTATCTGAATGGTTGGATTCAGGCTTAAAAGAATGGGACATTAGCCGTGATGCACCTTACTTCGGTTTTGAAATCCCAGACGCACCGGGTAAATATTTCTACGTTTGGCTAGACGCACCGATTGGTTACATGGCGAGCTTTAAAAACCTTTGTGATCGTACGGAAGGATTAGAATTTGATGATTACTGGGGTAAAGATTCTGACGCAGAGCTTTACCACTTCATAGGTAAAGACATCATCAATTTCCACGCTTTGTTCTGGCCTGCGATGTTGGACTGTGCTGGCTACCGCACACCAACAGCGGTCAATGCACACGGCTATGTCACCGTTGATGGCGAAAAAATGTCTAAGTCACGCGGTACTTTTATTAAAGCCCGTACTTACCTGAAGCATTTGGACCCGCAATACTTGCGTTACTACTACGCTGCAAAACTGAATTCTCGTGTTGATGATATCGACCTTAACCTAGGTGATTTCTTGCAGCGCGTAAACTCTGACGTAGTCGGCAAAGTGGTTAACATTGCTAGTCGTACAGCGAGCTTCATTAACAAAAAATTCGACGGTCAATTAGCCAGCGATGTGAGCGAAGCAGAGATGATCCAATCTTTCATCGATGCGGGCGAAGTGATTGCCGAGCACTTTGAAAGCCGTGAATACGGTAAAGCGATTCGTGAAGTGATGCGTCTTGCTGATGTGTCAAACGAGTACATTGCTGTGCAAGCACCTTGGGTGTTAGCAAAAAACGAAGCGACGTTACCGAAAGTGCAAGACGTTTGTACTGCTGCCTTAAACATGTTCGCTATTTTGGCGACATACTTGAAGCCAGTTATGCCAAACTTGGTCGCCGATGCTGAAGCTTTCCTAGGCAAAGAGCTAACCTGGGACAATCGCAGCGAATTATTGTTTGGTCGTACGGTGAATACCTTCAAACCGCTAATGGGTCGTATTGAGCAAACGCAAATCGATGCCATTATCGAAGAAGGCAAGCTAGAGGCAGCGGCAGAAGCGGCAGCAAAAGAAGCTGCGCAACCGACCCAAGCAGAAACCGAACTAAGCAAAGAACCAATCGAAGCAGAAATCAATTTTGATGACTTCGCGAAAGTAGATTTGCGTATCGCCTTGATCATTAAAGCCGAGCACGTTGAAAAAGCCAATAAGTTGCTAAAACTGACTTTGGATATCGGTGGCGAAACTCGCACTGTATTCTCTGGTATCAAATCTGCTTATAAACCAGAAGACTTAGAAGGCAAACACACGGTGATGGTTGCTAACCTTGCACCACGCAAAATGAAGTTTGGCATGTCAGAAGGCATGGTATTGGCGGCTGGTCCTGGTGGTGAAGAAATTTACCTACTAGAACCTCATGCAGGCGCGAAACCTGGCCAACGCGTGATGTAAGCGACTATTAAGCAAGCATCAGGGCTTCTCAGTAAAGTTCTAAAAAATGCGATACAAACCAATGCTCACCTTAGTTAATAAGAAACATTCTTAATAAGGTGGGCATTGGCATTAATAAAGAAACATAAACCAAACTTATATAAGCATAACTTATTATCTATATACTAAATCGGACTAGAAATACAAAAGCTTTAGTCTTGTTAGTTATAAGCAGATTGGTATAGTTACGCTCGCAGATGCTTTTCTCTAAAAGTATCTAAAATCACACAATATTCACCACATGTTTTGGATTTGAGATGACTGAATATCTCCTGATTCTGGTCAGTACCATTCTGGTTAATAACTTTGTATTGGTACAGTTTCTGGGCCTATGCCCTTTCATGGGCGTGTCTGGGAAACTAGAAACCTCTATTGGTATGGCAATGGCCACGACCTTTGTTTTGACATTGTCGAGCCTATGTAGCTATCTCACTTATACCTACATACTTCAGCCGTTTGGACTTGAATACCTGCAAACCATTTCATTTATCTTGGTGATTGCGGTGGTTGTACAATTCACCGAAATGGTTGTCCATAAAACCAGCCCTCTGCTTTATCGTGTATTAGGGATTTTCTTACCCTTGATCACGACAAACTGCGCGGTTTTGGGTGTGGCGCTGCAAAACATCAGCAAACAAAACGGCTTTGTTGAATCTATCCTTTATGGCTTTGGTGCTGCGGTGGGTTTCTCCTTTGTATTAATTCTGTTCTCTGCCATGCGTGAACGAATTAACGTTGCGGATGTACCGACTGTTTTCAAAGGTTCTGCCATCGGTATGATTACCGCAGGCCTTATGGCTCTAGCTTTCATGGGCTTCACCGCCCTCGTGCAGATTTAGGAGCCTGACGATGTTTACTGTTTTACTCGCTATCGGGATCTTAGTTCTTTTATCGCTTATTTTTGGCGCAATTTTGGGTTACGCCAATGTGCGTTTCCACGTAGAAGGCGATCCGATTGTTGACCAAATTGACGCCTTACTTCCACAAACTCAGTGTGGCCAATGTGGTCACCCAGGTTGCCGCCCTTATGCAGAAGCCATTGCCAACGGCGAAGCCATTAACCATTGCCCTCCGGGCGGTCAAGCAACCATCCAAGCCTTAGCCGACTTACTGGATGTGGAAGCTGTACCTTTGGATGGCGATCACGGCGCAGAAAGCGCAAAGCGTGTGGCTGTTATTCGTGAAGATGAATGCATCGGTTGCACCAAATGCATTCAAGCTTGCCCTGTAGACGCAATTTTAGGTGCAGCGAAACAAATGCACACCGTCATAGCGGATGAATGCACAGGCTGCGACCTTTGTGTCGAACCTTGTCCTGTAGATTGTATTGATATGGTAGAAGTAGGCGTGACAGCGAAAACTTGGTCTTGGGACAAACCGCAGGGTATCGCGGCAACCTCGTTAAACATTATTGCCACCGACCGCCAAGCGGAGGTTGCACACTAATGCCAGCAGTAAACATGCAAACAGCAAACGTTTTTTCTTTTCACGGCGGCATTCATCCACCGGAAAACAAAGCCCAATCTTTGCAATTACCTTTGGGCAGGCCAAGCCTACCGAGCGAGCTTATTTTGCCGCTCGGACAACATATTGGTCAGAGCTCTCGTCCTCTAGTAAAAGTGGGCGACAAGGTGCTAAAAGGCGAAACTATCGCCATTAACAATGGCTTTTTAAGCAGTTTTTTACATGCACCAACCTCTGGCACTATTGCAGCTATTGAAGAGCGCCTTATCGCCCACCCATCAGGCTTAAGCGACCTTTGTATTATCCTCACGCCAGACGGCAATGAAACATGGACCACACTTGAGCCATTAAGCAACTGGCAAGACATCAGCAAAACTGACGTGCTGGCTTATCTTTCCGAAATGGGCATCATCGGCATGGGCGGCGCAGGCTTTCCAACTCAAGTTAAGTTACAAGGCGCACACAAGAACCCACTGACACATTTCATTATTAACGCGGCAGAATGCGAACCTTACATCACCGCAGATGACATGCTGATTCGTGAAAAAACGCTAGAATTGGTGTTAGGCATAGAGATACTTCAACATCTTGTGGAAGCCGATAACGTTGTCATTGGTATTGAAGACAATAAACCGACTGCCATCGCCGCATTAAAATCGCTACTCACCAAGCGCAACAGCAAGATTCAACTTGCAGTTGTGCCGACTAAATACCCTTCAGGTGGCGAAAAACAACTAATCCAACTATTAACTGGCAAAGAAGTCCCAAGCGGACAATATCCAGCGGACATCGGTATTTTGTGTCAAAACGTCGGTACCTGCGTTGCGGTTCACGACGCTATCACACTGGGTAAGCCTTTGATTTCACGCTTCACCACATTGACCGGTGACGCATTAAAAAATCCGCAAAATGTCGAAGTGCTACTTGGCACACCAGTTGCGCATTTATTGGATTACGCCGACTCTGAACAGAAAAAACTCAGCCGTTTAATCATGGGCGGCCCAATGATGGGCTACACCTTAGATTCTGCCGCTGTACCGATTGTCAAAACCAGTAACTGCATTTTGGCGGCCAGCAAAAAAGAGCTCCCAGCGCCAGCACCTGAGCAAGCCTGCATCCGTTGCGGTATGTGTGAACAAGCCTGCCCTGCTAGCTTATTACCGCAGCAATTACTGTGGTTCAGCAAAAGCCAAGAGTTCGAAAAAGCCGAACACCACAATCTATTCGACTGCATAGAATGTGGCGCCTGCTCTTACGTTTGCCCAAGTAGCATTCCATTGGTGCAATATTACCGTCACAGCAAGAGCAGCATCCGTGAAGCTCGTGAAGCCAACGTAAAATCCGACTTAGCCAAACAACGTTTTGAAGCACGTAAAGCGCGTCAAGACGCAGAAGCGGCTGAAAAAGAAGCGAAGCGTCTTGCTCGTCAAAAAGCGACATCAAGCAAAGCCACGGATGCGAAAAAAGCCGCGCCGGCAAAAGTAGCTCCAACTGCTGCTGCACCTATCAGCGACGAATCGAAAAAGCTCAAAGTAGATATTGCCATTGGCAAATCGAAACTGAAAAAGCTACAGAAGCTACTGCTTGAAGCGCAAGAAAACGAACACATTGAAGAGATCAATAACTTACAACTTCAGGTCACCGATCAAGAAAAAGCCTTGGCAACTCTTGAAGAGCAACTGGCTAAAACGGTAGTAGCCGCTCCAGTGGCAGCGACAGTAAGTACAACTAAGCCAAGCCCGGCTCCTGCTAACGACGAACTAAAAAAAGCCAAAGTTGATGTGGCATTGATTGGCGTTAAACTGAAGAAACTTCAGAAGCAACTTGCTGATACGCCTGATGATCAGGAATTGAAAGACAAGATCACCGCCTTTGAAACCGATCTAAAAGCTGCGCAAGCCACAGTGAGTAAACTAAGCGAAAGCACTCAGCAAAGCTTAACCGCAGCAACACCTGAACCGAAAGCTGCAATTAGCGATGAACTGAAAAAGCTAAAAATCGATGCTGCCATTGCCAAAGCCGCAGTGAAGAAAGTCGAAAAAGCCTTGAAGAAAGCCGAAGAAATTCAAGCACCAGAAATCGAGTCTATTCGCCAGCAGTTGCAAGAAGCACAACAACGAGCTGATGAGCTAGAAAAAGCGTTGGCCAATCCACAAGACGCTTCGCAGAAAACAGAAGCAGCACCAAACAGTGCCGATGCTGATGCCGCTAAGAAACGCAAAATTGATCTTGCCATCGCCA
>NZ_KZ454879.1:0-179100 GCF_002792415.1 Marinomonas sp. BSi20584 | reverse complement strand
TGGAATGTCCAACTATTGGGGGTCAGTTCATTCTACGCATAATAGTAGAAGCGGGCTTTTTCATCATCTACAGCACCAGCATGGTTTCATAAAGTAGCTGCTCAATGCTTTGTCGACTGTCTATCACAGCAATAAGTACAACCTTGTTCGCCTCTTCATCGACTCGATAGATAATAAAATTTAATTGTCGTTTTAAACACTGGCGTGGCGACAACTTGGAAAAGCTTAGACATCAAATGCCTCATCCAAAGACAGTTCACCCTTTTGATTCAAACTCCGCTCAGAAAGGTTAATCAGCTTAAGCAAAGCAATGGTTTCTTGCTGCTCATAGTAAGCCTGCGAGTCTTGTACAACATACACTTCTTTTCCGTTTTGAGTGATGTGTAAAGGATCATCTAAAGAGAGATTATTCGCGTTTGCTTTCAGGTATGACACGGTTTGAATATTCATAAAAAGCTCCATAAGACTAATATATAAATCATTTATAGACCGATAATTTGCTTAAGCCTACACCACGTTTTCTCTAGCACTCTGGCAAAAATAGAATAACTCGCCTTTATATAGTCTAAGATTATAAATTTTATAAAATTAATAGCTTATATCGAATTCAAAGTTACCAAAATGATCACTATTATAAGTCTTACGACTCAGCCTTGTACGCAGCGATTAAGTTACGCTGGCCGTTAAGGTGAAAAAACCGGCTTTAGCCGGTTTTTTCACATCTAGGCTTAGGCGTCATGTTTTACTTATCCCCCGATCCTTCACTCTCAACCTTTTTGATCATCTTATCGAAGTCACTTTCAAATAAACGATCCTGTACGACTCGATACTTCTCAAATTCTGATTCCGCAAAGTCTTTGGCGATTTTTGCGCTGATTGATCCGGCATTAGTCAAAATATCTCTATCGTCAAACTCTAAGAACATATCCAACCGCTTCGACCAATCTTCCATCGTCATGGGAATATTGCGTCTTGCACGACTTTCCGCTAAATCAAGATACGTGTTGACGATCAGCCCTAACGACTGGAGCTCATCCTGACTGAGATAGTTTTTAGCTACGCCCACATCGGTTTTTAACACCTTTCCTTCTGGCCCTTTCGCCCAATGAGTCAGCCCCATATTTGGCTTACTGCTATCGGCTCTCGCTTTGATCAACTCGGCGGCAGTCTGTCCATGAATCGCAAAATGCAGTTTGTTTTGCACTGTCGCAAAAAAGGATTGAGTGGTTGGCGCATTTTTATTGTAATCAACACTGGTTGCGTAAATATCGGTGATCTTCTGATAAAAACGTCGTTCAGAAAGGCGAATTTCACGAATTTCTTCCAGCAAGCGCTCAAAGTAATCTTCACCCAGAAAGCTTCCGTTCTCCATGCGCTCTTTATCGATCACATAACCCTTGATAGAAAAATCTCGCAACACCTGAGTCGCCCACTGACGGAACTGAGTCGCTCGCACAGAATTCACGCGATAACCGACAGAGATAATGGCGTCTAGATTGTAATGCTGCGTATTATAATTTTTACCGTCAGAAGCAGTTATCCGGAATTTCCGGATAACTGCTTCTTCATTGAGTTCGGCTGATTGAAATATATTTTTGAAATGCTCACTGACCGTTCGGACATCAACATCGAACAGCTCAGCAATCAGCTTTTGGGAAAGCCAAATAGTGTCTTCTTCATAACGGGCCTCAATGCTCTGCTCACCAGATTGACCAGTAAAAATCAAAAACTCAGCCGTGCTATTGCGGATTAATTTGGTGATCATGGCTTTTCACTCTCTTACATTGCGTTTCAAAAACACTTTCTACCCCACAGCCAGTTTAGCCGCTTGTTTCCACATAAAGTTTGGTATGGCTTGCTGTAATCGCCATGTGATACTCATTGGTTGAGAACCCGTATGAGCAATATAATTCACTTCGCCAAAATTCACGAAACTCATTGTACGGCCATTTTCATCTTTGCTTTGTTCACGTACAAATAAGAAAACACGCTTGCTATTTTCATTCTGTTCGACATAGCCAAGTCCTTTTCCTTTATCTGGTCGCGCACTGTTTTGCGACTGCCAATGAAATAAGTGCTCGTTAATTGCGTAGTCGTGATACATGGTAGTAGGAGAAAATTGCTTTTCACTTTTATTCAGTGTGACAAATAAAATCTCTACATTGTCTTCTTTGATTTCTAACACACCTTCACGAGCAGGCGAACGTTTTTCAAATGTTGACGCGCCAAAGCCGACCAAAATTTGCTCCCGAGTGTAGCGAGCATGTGACATTAGCGGATTAGATATCATATCTAACATAGGTAATTCTTGATGCTGAATACGG
Source organism: Marinomonas sp. BSi20584 (assembly GCF_002792415.1). NCBI lineage: Bacteria > Pseudomonadati > Pseudomonadota > Gammaproteobacteria > Oceanospirillales > Oceanospirillaceae > Marinomonas > Marinomonas sp. BSi20584. The sequence continues at coordinate 176,776 of NZ_KZ454879.1, read as the reverse complement.
TTTATTAAAATCGTTAATACATCAACAAGCTCAGCTCGTAAATGCACATTATCAAGCGCTTTCAGACTCGCTTGCAGCGAAGAAAAACCCAACTCAATACCACTTTTTTGCCAAAAGTCATAATGGCACATGAGCGCCATTCGTTGATCCATATCGTCGCTCAATACAAACTTGCTCAAGCATAAGTCACGCAAAAAACTCAAATAGCTATAAGAGTCACAAACTAGAAATCGAGTATCAATTGCCCGTTTATAAATGTTTTGTAACTCAACATTATCGATCTCTCGAACTTCATTCGTATTGGTAGCATTGACTAGAGCACTCCAACTATCCGCTTTATAAATATCCTCTAAACTCACCTGCGGATAAATTTTAAGAAAATTAGACAGCGATAAATCTAATGTAGAATGCTGATCGAATCGACGAATCAGTCCTAACAATCGAGTACGAGTTACACTGGCTTGACGAATATTCTGCAGTACCATGTCTTGCGTGCGCCTTGTCAATTCAATACGACAACCAAGTGGTGCTTGAGGGAAGCCCTGTTTAACTTCATCACTAATCGCTCGATTACTTTTGCCGACTAACGCTCTGAACTTACTGGCAAAATCGTATTCTGGACGAGAGTTACCGACAAAATCCAAAACGGTGCAACATTCTTTACCATTAGCCAAGCGTAAACCACGGCCTAACTGCTGTAAAAAAATGGTTAGACTTTCCGTCGGTCGTAAAAACAACAAGGTATCGACTTCTGGAATATCGACCCCTTCATTGAAAATATCGACGACACACAACACATTAATTTCACCGGACCGAATTGCCTGTTGCTTCTGCTGACGCTCATTACTGTTATCACTGGTAAGTACGTCAGCCTTAACGCCTTTTAACAGCAATTGTCGCACCATGTAATTCGCATGATCACGGCTCACACAAAAGGCCAATGCCTTCATTTGGTTAAGATCCGTTACGATCTCCTGCAAACTCAGCAATATTTTATCAAAACGTGCTTGGTTATGTGTGTATAGGTTTGTCAGCTGAGCAATATCATAACGACCACGGCTCCACGAGATATTACGCAGATCAGTCTCGTCATCTATCCCAAAGTATTGAAAAGGAGAAAGGTGACGTTGATTAATCGCTTCTGGTAAGCGCAGCTCAGCGGCAATGACACCACCAAAATCAGCAAGAATATCACCGCCGTCATGACGTTCCGGCGTCGCTGTCAGACCTAATAGAATATCCGACTGAAAATAGTTTAATACTTTACGATAACTGCTTGCCGCAATGTGATGGACTTCATCAATCACAATGTAGTCATAAAAATCTGCGGTTAAGTTTGACTGCTCTAACTGACTGTTAAGAGTCTGAATAGAGACAAACAGTTGGCGGTAATGTTCCGGCGTGTGGCTGCCGACCCATAGTTCACCAAACGATCCATTTCGCAACACACCTCTATAAGCCGAACGCGCTTGTTTTAATATTTCCTCACGATGGGCAATAAATAGAAAGTTAGCGTTAGGTTTAGTCTTTAAAAACTGGGCAAAATCAAACGCAGAAATAAGCGTTTTTCCTGTTCCCGTAGCGGCTACAACAAGATTTCTAAAACGTTGATGAACACTACGCTCAACGGCTAACTGCTCTAAAATTTCGAGTTGATGTGGAAAAGGGGTGATGTCGAAAAAATGCGACTGACTAGTATCACTATCACCTCGCTGTTGCCTCAAAGCCCGTTTCAATTTCTCAGAACTGGTAGCATCACCATTAAACTCTTCAAACTCATTCGATGCCCAATAGGTTTCAAACGTACTCAGTGATTTATTGATAATGTGTGGGATTTCTTGCGACGTGATTTTTAAATTCCATTCAAGGCCATTGGTAAGTGCAGAATGAGACAGATTGGATGAGCCGATATAACCTGTATGAAAGCCTGTATCACGCAAGAACAGATAACTCTTAGCATGAAGCCGTTCTCGCTCGGTGTTATAGCTTAACTTTACTTCGGTATTAGGGAGACTAGCTAAATACTCTACCGCTTTAGCATCTGTGGCGCCCATGTATGAGGTCGTAATAATTTTTAACTCTCGACCACTTCGAGTAAATTCTTCAAGCTCTCGTCGAAAGATTCGAATACCAGCCCATTTTATAAAGGACACCAACCAGTAAATTTTATCGGCGGAAAGAATTTCTCTTTTCAGCTCAGACTCAAGCGATAAACCCGCATTGCTGCCACAAAAAAGCTCACTTTGAGTTAATCCAGTCAGAGGAAAAATATCTTTTACATATTGCTTTAAGTTCGCAGCAACAGGATTTTCTAACTCATACAACGCAGTAAGTATTCTACCTTGGCAATCCAGTAGGTTTTCATCAATAAAATCATCATCTTGCAGTCGCTCTTTGAGCCATAGCATTAGCTGGTTCGCAAAGTGGATTTGCTCTTGTAGCTGATCATCTCCAGACGGAATAGAGTTCACGGCAAACTCTAAAATACGACTCAAGAATCGGGAAAGCCAAACACCGGCTTCACTTGCCTCAAGCTGGCGCTCACCAATATAAAAAGATTGTTTATCTAATCGCGAAGAAATCAGTTGAGTAATCAACTGCTCGTAGATGCCAACTTGCTGCATGAGTGATTCATAATCCTTTGAATGAGGTGAGTATATCTAAACTATTAGACCAGGCAGACTTACAAAAGGAAACCATGCATCCTTAAATGATCATCCGTATTAAAAGCCGCGGTGTTAATCACCATTATTCGCCATAGTTAAGCAAAAGCAGCTTTATATTAAACGTCCGATATGTATAAACTTTTATAAGACATATGCCGATGCCATCGACGTAACAAGCTTTCATGTCGAAATTATTCAACTTTTTCGACATGAAAGAACCAAATTCTTATGACATGTCTATTTTTCATGCTTTTTATACATAACCTAAAATCAGCCCAATAAACCTTTATTGTCTTGCCAGCAGGCATCCAGTTGTTTCTCTATCAGACGCACAGTATCGGCTTTCACACCTAGTGATAAAGCGGTATCACGAAAACCCGAAAGAGACTCTACGATTTCTTCTATTGCTTGTTGGGCTTGGTGCCAGTTCGCGAAGCTGGCGGTGGTGGCGAGTTTTTGAATGGCTTTTAACGGTGGTTTCTTTCCATAACCCATAAATGACGTGGCTTGTTCACCAAACGGATGTGGGCTGAAGGTAACGTCATAGAAAGGCGCCGGCTGCCAATTGCCAGCGTCATCTTGTAAGAAGGCCCAGTTTTTACTGTGGTCGTCTTGGTTACAGGCAAACAAGTTAAACATGGCTCGACGAAATTGCATTTGGCCGATCATAGGCGACTTACAAAGATGTCGGCTCAGTTTGATTAAGTCTTCGTAGTCTAAACTTGGTTCTCGAAAGTCTGCGTCTAATAAGCCACAAGCACTGTGCATATGTAAACGCCCCAAAGTCCCTTGTTTGTTTAGCACTCTGTCGAAGCGCTTTAAAGCCAACCAATGGCTCGCGCCAGATTTCGCAGGCGCTTCTATTAGTTTCCATTCCTGCGATTGAAGTCCTGCTTTTTCCGCTAATGAAAGATAAACGGCTTCACATAAGCCTTCTTCATGACCCAGTGCTAGATTTTTTGAGGTGAACTTAACGAGCCAAGCTTCGTCATTTTTTTGAGCTTGAGTCCGCCAATAAGTCGGTTGATCGGGATCAAGATACACTTGGGCTTTTGGTCTTGCGCCACCTGAGCTACCAGCAGCGACTAAAGCCATCAACACATCTTCTGCTTGTCCATCAAACACACTCTGTGCTTCCAAGCCTAGCGTATGAATATCTATATCAGCGTCGTCATACTGTTTGAAATTCGATTCAGGGCTAAACGAGAGCGCACCCATTGCAGAGTCGCCGACAAACGCTAGCCGATCCATTGCGGTAATTTGCGCAGGTAAAATATCATTCTGACGGAATATTCTGTCTTGTAACAGCAACCCCCAACCATCGGGTAAGCTATCGCCAAATACTCCATGAATTCCGTGATGAGGTACTTTTGGTGCCCGTTGTAAGTCCGTATTAGGCTTAAGAGTAATCGGAGATAAGTTACCAAATTTCTGAAGATAATCCGCGTTGTACTGAAAAAAAACGCCTTGTTGATTTTGCGCTAACATACCAACATCCATACTTTCTCCAATTGAGAGTGTGCGCTGAACAAGCAGTTTTTGGATCGGTTTAAAAGCCATTTTTCAACACCTCTTCAATAGACGTTGGCATGCTAGATTTGTTGTTTGTTGTATGTTGGGTCAACGCAAAGAGCCGCGATAGATCATCGAGACTTTGCCAGAGCAGTAATAGCTGACGAAAGGAAATCTGCCCTGTCAGTTCGAACTTTTTGATGGTTGGAGCGGGGACACCACTGCGAGTGGCTAACGCATCGCGAGACAGTTTTTCTTGCTCTCGCAAGCGACGTAGATGAGCGGCAAAAGCTTGCTGTACATCGCTATCATCAAGCAATAGGAAATGACTCATAGAAACACCTCTTCGCATAAAAAAAGATACCATAGTATCCAATTTAGACTAAAATAGAAATTTTTGGATATTATTATATCTCTTTTATAAACATCACTCCCTCCCCCATCTCTCTATTCGATATTGTCTTGGAGATTTGCCCAGTGCTTTTTTAAAGAAGGTGATGAAGGCGCTGACAGAGTCGTAGCCGAGTTCTTCTGAGATGGTTTGGATCGGCAGGTTGATGGCGAGCTTTTGCAGGGCGAGGACGATGTGAAGTTGGCTGCGCCATTGGCCGAAGGTGAGCTGCACATGGCGTTTGATCATACGCGCTAAGGTGCGTTCGCTCATGGCGAAGTCGCTGGCCCATTGGCCTAATGTACGTTTTTCGTTGGGTCTGGAAATGAGCTCAAGAGCAAGGCGATTGAGTGTTGGTTCATCAGGAATGGGGAAATCGAATTCTTCACGCTCTAGTTGGATAAGCTGATCGAGCAAGACATCGACCAGTCGATCGGTTGCCTGATCGGTTTTTTCGTAATCTTGTTGCGTATGCAGGTGGAGTATTAGCTCGCGTACAAAGGGTGTGATCGTCAAGGTACAAGCGATCTCTGGCAAAGCTAAATCGGTGCTGTCGACAAAGAGCATACAGACATCGGCATGAGGCGAGATCTGGTTACGATGCATGACATTGCTGGGAATCCAAACCGCGCAACGCGGCGGCACGAGCCACATTTTGTCATCGATAAAACTGGTCACTACGCCAGTTAAAGGCAAGACAAGCTGGCCTTTTTGATGATGATGCCAAGGCGTTTCTTCACTGTGCGGTACCGATTGGGAACGCAATACCAAAACTCGATGCGGATAGTGATCAGCAAAGCAAAGGTCGGTCAGGGATTCAAAAATGGTTTTGTCTGTATTTCGCAATTTATTGTCCAAGTCTCTAAATTCAGCAAGCAGAGTAACTCATATAATAGCGAATCGACAATCTCTCCCGACATTACTCTTTTTCTGAATGGACACCATGAAACGATTACATAAACTAGCGCAACACGACGCAGCATTTTTACTTCTGTTTATTTTTTTGGTGGCATTGAGCTTACGCGGTCCAGTCACGGGCTTGCCGCCTTTATTGGATCGAATCAGTACCGATCTGAATTTAAGCAGCTCACAATCCGGTTTGCTCACCAGCTTGCCCTTGTTAGCATTTGGTTTTTTTGCGCCTGTGGCGTCTTGGCTGACTCGTCATTTTCGCATTGAGCGTATTTTGGCTTCGGGCGTAGGCTTGATCGCCATTGGGATGATCATCCGTACTTTTGGTTCGATCAGTACCTTGTATATCGGTGCAGTATTTATTGGCGCTGGAATTGCCATCGGTAATGTATTATTACCGAGTTTGCTGAAACGCGAGTTTCCTAATTACGTTGTTCAGCTAACGGCGATTTATGTACTAATGATGAGCATCGGCGGCTTTTTAATGTCGAGCCTTGCGGTGCCATTGAGCCTGTATGCGGAACAGCCCTCTTTTAACTTGCCGATGAGTGGTTGGTCGTTTGCTCTGGCTTGCCAAAGTGTGTTGATTTTGTTGCCTTTAGTAGTCTGGTTTAGCTGCAAAATAACTCAGCATCAACCGCCGCAAACCGGCAATGTCGAGATATCTACATCCGTTTGGCGTTCCATCACTGCATGGCAAGTAGCAGGATTTCTAGCAGTCAACTCGTTGATTAATTACATTGTGGTTGCTTGGGTGCCGGCCATTTTAATGAGCAATGGCTATACCGATTCAACAGCTGGTTTATACCAAGGATATTTGCAATTAGCTGGTGCGATGCCTTCATTGATTTTAGCGCCATTTATCAACCGTTTAGGAAGCCACAGACGATTATGTTTGTTTGCTACCGGACTAACTTCCTTGAGTTTAGCTGGCTTTTTGTTCATTCCAAGCTGGTCTGGGGTTTGGTCGGTGTCTTTTGGATTTGGTACGAGTATGGGGTTTATTTTAGGCTTGTCTTTCGTCAGCTTACGAACCCACAGTCCAAAGCAAGCAGCGGCACTATCTGGTATGGCTCAGTTAATCGGTTATACCCTTGCTGCTATTGGCCCTGTGTTGATTGGTGCCCTTTACGATTGGCAGCAATCATGGACGGCATCGCTCTACGTCATGTTAAGCATTGGCTTAATTTGGATGGGATTGGGCTGGATGGCGAGCCCAAAGCCAGACCGGTAACTGCTCAAGGTGAAGAGTAAGCTTGAGTCGGACGGCTCAAGCGCCATAGCCTAACACTACGAGCAGCAAACACTCCGCTGAATAAGCCATAAAGTAATGACAATCCATCAACAACGGATGACATAGTAAGAAAAGAGCTTTGCATTCCTTCCATCACGCCAACGGTGTATTTAATAGTAAAAATTCCCAAAATAAGAAACAGTGGTCGCCAGCTACCGTTTATAAAATAACATTGTATCGACTCATCAAAACGTGTCTGTTGCGATGGAAAAATTAATACGCCAATCAATAACGTCGCAATAAAGCTGACACTCCAAAACAGTAACGAATCAAAAGCGCCACCAAAGCTTGATATCACTCCATGCAATGAAAATACGATCATCACGATAGGCAGAATAAAGGCTTTGTTTTTCGATACTTGACGGTCTCGGCTTTGTGTCACACCCAAATATATAAGCAAGATTAACAACAACCAAACCCACACTGGAGTATGAGTAAAAATAGCTAACATCTTAGACTCCTATAGAAAAACCTTATTTAAGAGGTAAATAAACATCGGTAATCAATTTATACTCAGCCACTTCTGGGAAATGGTTGTGATATTGAAAAAAACATGGCGCATCCCTCGGCTCTTCTCCACTCTCTGGTAACCATTCCCCATAAAGGAAGTACAAACAGCGACTGATACTGTCATAAGGACCAAAGTGGCGAACTACGGCGTAGCGACCACCAGCTAAGGTACTGTTAATGACGCCGTACTCATTGTCATCCACTTCCTTCATCACTTCCGCTGCTAGGTCACAACGAAAGTCTTCTGCGACCACCACAGCTGGGTCTTCATAGATAATATTGAAGGTTCGACTTTTCGTTATGGGTGATAAGCCCGATGATTTGCGCCACTCTCTAAATCTTGAGACCGATTCCATAATCCGACTAGGCGAACCTCGATGCTTTAGCAGGGCTATCTTTGTCGTATCGAAGTGAACGATGTCTACCGTCATATAGGGTTCTAATTGCCTCTCAAGTTTATGAAAGTGCAGACCTAATTTTTCTAAATCTGGATGACGACGAAACTCGCTTGGGGATTGCAAATAGGCTTTTTTGAAAGCCCTTGAGAAAGATTCTGGGTGATCGAATTTCGCGCTCATTGCAATATCAATGATGCGTTTTTCTTTAGTAAACACCAATTCATAAGAAGCCCGTTTCAAGCGTAAGATCTGCACAAATTTAAATACGCCAACACCCATGAAATGTGTGAACTGCCGATGAAAATGGTATTTAGAAAAACAGGCAACATCACATAAAGCTTCGACTGTTAAGTCTTCATCCAAATGCTTATAAATGTAATCACATACTGCTAGCATGCGTTTTTCGTAGTACTTTATCGATGCCACGCTCTTTGCTCGTTCCGTCAATTCATTAAGTATCGACAGAATAACCTGTTTACAACAAACGATGCATGACAGAAGTTGCTAAAATTCGTCAGCTCGCTGACTCATCATCTTCATGTTGTTTTAGGGGAATCGTTAGGGTAAATGTCGTTCCAACGCCTAGCTCGGACACAACATCTATCCGTCCATTCATTAATTTATTAATCCACTGACTAACTAGGTGTAACCCTAATCCCGTATGTTGCTTAGTTCTACCTGTAGTAAAAAAGGGTTCAAAAATATGCGCTTTAATTTCTGGAGAGAGACCTCTGCCATTGTCACTAATAACAAGTATGAGGTTCTCTTGTTCTTTTTTAGCCGTAAGGGTAATAACGCCTTTATCCAATCGCTGGAAAGCATGATCTAGTGCATTATCGATAAGGTTCTGAATGATCTGAGACATGGCTCCAGGGTAGCCCAGCATATCAATGTCTTCTGGGCATTCAACGTCAATACAAATACTAGGACGTTTTTTTAATATAGGTTTATAGGTAAATAAGATGTCATTGACGACATTATGAAAGAAAAAGGCCTGAACCTCCTGAGCGGTCCTATCAGACACAATACGCTTAAAACTAGAAACTACATCTAAAGCACGAACCAAATTTTTTTCCGCTATTAACAAGGAGTTCTGCATTTTTTCAAGCCCTTCGGAAGGCTGTTGCTTGGCTTCTTTATCTAACAAAACCTTACATGAAGATAAAGCCATTCTGACGCCACCAAGCGGCGTATGCATTTCATGAGCTAAACCAGCCACCATAAGTCCTAGTGAAGATAATTTACTGGTTTCTACTAACTCATCCTGAAGATCCACTAATCGCTTATTCGTTAGATTCAGTTTACGGTTAACCTGCTCTGCTTGTGCTTTTTCTTGCTGAACCAGTTGCAGTAATCGATAGGTCTCAAATTGAGCTGTAATTTGCCGCCAAACTAGCCACGCAATCACAAAAAAACTAATAACAGCGATACTAGCAATGGACAAGATCAAATTGGTCCGCCATGCCATAAAAGCATCAGAATTTGAGCGCGCAACAAAATACAGAGATGGTGTTTGTGAATTCTGGATATCCGTTTCTTCATCTATATACAGCTTCAAGAGGCTCCATAAACGACTACCATCAAAGACTCGTTCTAATCCATCCGCAGCATCCATTTGTCGCCAAATAGCAGGGAAATGCGTTTTGATATTAAAATTCAAGTCATCAGAATGTAGAATCCCGCCCCATTCAAGACTTCTATCCGCAGCCAACAACCAACTCCCATTAGTATCTAATATTTCTAAATATACGCCGTCACTACTAAAAGTACGTACTAGTTCAAACAACTTGCTCAAATCGTAATTCACCACCAAAAACCCAGGCATCTCACCATCAACTCTGACGACACCACGCACTGTTGGCTGAAAAGGACGGACAATTTCTTTATTTTCTATGTTCAAATCTAAAGAGGAGATATATATATCATCGCTGTTAGTAGGTGCATTTTGTACATAAGGCCTATCCGATTTGTTTTGCAGTTGTTCCTCTGGTACACGAGTAATGACACCAGCCTGAGAATTGATTCGAATGTGCTCTTGGCCATCTGGCATAATCCAGCGAACTTGGGAAATAAGGCTAGATGTTCGAGCAAATTGATTGAATTCATCCACCACCTGAGCTTCCCAATCAGCGGGAATGTTTTTTCCGTTCTGAGGCGAAGCAGAGTGTTGAAAAGCGGTATTTTGGGAAGATAGGCGAGCGTTAATGCTGTTGCGTAGCAGCAAAGTTACTCGCTTAATATGTCCCATTTCACGACTAAAAACGCTGGCGCTACGAGACAATACTTCTGATTCATTCCATGCTAACTGACTAATTTTATTGTCTAAAAAGAATCGATAACTGCCCCAACTAAGCAAAGCTATAAAAATCAAAATACCCGACAAATAAATGCAAAATAATGATTTTTGTGACATCCGTTTACCAACAGCCATATTATTACAAACCTGCTTTAACCCAGCTGATCGTATCGTCTAATGACATAGGTTTGGCGAATAAATAACCTTGACCATCCTCACAGCCCAAAGCCAGCAAATGCGTTTTTTGTTGCTCAGTCTCAATACCTTCAGCAATAACACTTAACCCCAAGAAATTTCCTAGTTCGATGATCATCTTCAATATTTCCCAATCTTTCTCGGATTCTTCCATGCGCCACACAAAGCTGTGATCAATTTTAATGGTTGAAACCGATAAAGTAGATAAATACGCTAAGGAAGAATAGCCCGTCCCAAAATCATCAATATTGACTCGTATACCTAATGTTTTGAGGTTCGATAAATGCTTGTTAATATTAGTTTTTTCCTCAATGATTTGGGACTCAGTAATTTCTAACTCAATCATTTCATTCGAAACTCCTTCTTCTGCGAGCAGTCGTTTAAAGTTTTCGAAGTAGTTAGGGCGAATGATTTCATTGCCTGCAACGTTCACAGAAATAGGCACGTTAATACCTAAATTTTTAAGTGTATTAATCGCTTTACAAGACTGCCGCAACATCTGCTGATCCAATTTATCAATCAGACCACTGCTCTCAGCTAGCGCAATAAATTGATCTGGCGGAATAAACTGCCCATTTTTATGCACCCATCGCGCCAAGGCTTCAAATCCAATCAGCGTGTTATCTTTTAAGCTAAATTTAGGCTGGAAATAAGCGTGAATCTGATTATCCGAAATGGCCTCTCGTAGATCTTTTAATAACTCATAACGCCCAAACATCTCCGACGCAAGGGTTTCAGAAAAAGCCAAGTATGAAACACTTTCGTATTTTGCTCTTTCTAAAGTACTTTTTCCGACACTGACTAATTGCTCTGGTTCATAATTAGGAAAGTCTGAAAATTTCACCAAACTTACAGTCAAATCAAGAGAATGTAAGGAGTTTTCCACTTCAATGCTGGTGTGAATAATGTTCTCGAGTGATGCTTCGTTGTAATCCTGATCGTCATATACAATCAACACCAGAGTATCTCTCTCAAGCAAGGCTATATCGACCGTTTTGTCAAAAAAGTGGTTCAAATAATCGTACAGAGAAAGCGTTAGTTGATCGCAATACTTAGAACCTAAAACAGACTCGGTATAAGCCAAATCTTCCACGTAAAGCATCAACAAGGTAGCTTTTTCACGCTCCCACGAAAACATATTGCGTATTTCACGAACCAGCCAGTTTTTATTATGTATCCCTAAAGTAGGCTCAACATAAGCCAGTTCGGTTAGCTTATTATGTAAGGCGACATTGCGGAAACCGGCACTAATATTTTCACAAAATACCTGGAGTAAATTAATTTCATTGGCGGCAAGGTTTCGATCAAGCTTTACCACTACCATGTATTCTCGATCTTCCAACTCTTTATTCGAAAAATACAACACCGAAAAGCCATCCTGGAACACATGACTTTTCTGCGTATTAGCCAACTCTACAGCTTCTCTTAAAATACCGTCTTGAATTGCCGATAAAAAATATTGATGGATATGAGACGAGAACTCGCCACAAGCTGCCACAATTAAAGCTTTTTCTAGATGTTCTTCTTCTGGGTGAAAAAAGCACACAATTCCGCCACTGCTCATTTTTAGCAGCAACCCAATTTCTTCTAAAATAGAGTGTGTATAGTCAGTAATGTCGCTCTTTGAGGCGATTCGTTGACTTGAAGCCAACAACAGTTGCATACCATGACGGGCTTCTTTCATATCAGAAAGATGCTCCCAAGTACGCAAGTTACTTAGAACTATGGTTTGTAGGTGTGCCTGAGTAAGATCAGATTTACACCAATAGTCGTCGATATCGTATTGGCCAATAAGGTCATCCACTGGTGCCATACCCGGTTGACCAGTTAACAAGACAATACGCACCAAATCATTACCAATAACGTCACGAATAGTACGAATTAAGCGCAACCCTGCAACATCGGTTTCCATGACAACATCAAGAAAAATAACCGATATATCAGGATTGGCGGCGATAACTGTCGCCGCTTCACTAGCGGATGATGCAGTCAGAAACTCCACCTGTTTACCATCATAATTGAGCGCACTAAGGCCGTTCATTAGCGCTTCTTGGTAATCAGGGTCATCTTCAACGGATAAGACTTTGCAGTAGTTTCTTTTTTTGGAGATTGCTTTCAGTGATTTCTTTTCGTAGGGTAAATCCATTGCATTTCCCTTCCTTGTCTTCCATCATTTATCTGTTGAATGCTTATAATTAAAGCTTAGTCTTGTTTAAAAAAAATGCATCTAGAACAAAGAAAAACTTTGTAACGAATTATTACTATTCATCAAATCAATAGAATATTGTCAGTTAAATTCAAAACTCGGCTTGAACATTCAATAACATACCTGTCAAAAAACACTAATATCGACAATAATATCCAACTAATTAACAGGCATTTTGTTTGTGATATAGTAAAACGCAACAAAGTCAAAAAAGGCGGATTAAAAGAACCCCATGGACAAACATAAAGGCAATTTATTCATCTTATCAGCCCCTTCTGGTGCTGGTAAATCAACCTTATATAAGGCACTTCTAAGCCAAGACAATAACGTGCGGATTTCTATTTCTCATACCACACGTACGCCACGAACTGGCGAAGAACATGGCCGAGAATACTATTTTATCGATGATGAATCCTTCTTGGACATGATTGCTGAAGACGCTTTTTTCGAGCACGCTCAAGTTTTTGATAATTATTACGGCACATCAAAAGAGTCCATTTTTGGTATGCTAGAACAAGGCTTAGATGTGATTTTAGAAATAGACTGGCAAGGCGCTCGCCAAATACGTCAACTCTACCCTGAAGCTATCGGAATATTCATTTTACCGCCGTCATTACAAGCGCTAGAAGAACGTTTAAGAAAACGCGCCACAGACTCAGATGAAGTCATTCAGCGTCGTATGGCAAAGGCGGTTAATGAGATGTCGCATTATCACGAATATGATTTTGTTATTGTAAATGACGATTTTGATGAAGCACTTTCACAAATCTCGTCGGTTTTTACCGCAATGCGCTCCAAAACACCTGTTATGCAGGAAAAATATGGCAATCTTATAAATGATCTCTTGTCATTGTGAGAAGCCGTTAAGTAGAATTACCCTTGGAAAAATAGATAACCGAATACAGAGGTCAAAATGGCTCGAGTTACCGTAGAAGATTGTTTAGAAAACGTTGATAACCGCTTTGAATTAGTTATGGTCGCTTCAAAACGCGCCCGTCAACTTGCTACTGGTGGTGAAGACGCAAAAGTGCCTTTAGAAGGCGACAAAGTTACTGTAGTTGCACTACGTGAAATCGCGGAAAATTTGATCAACGCAAAAAATGTTGATCAGCAAAAACGCCCATTGCACGAGTTTTAATCTTTATGGTGTCGCTCATAGCACAGCTGTCGCGCTTCCTTTTTGCCTTAGTGAGGTGAGCGATGTATACCATTGAAGATTTAGCCCTGACCTTGAGTCAGTATTTACCTTATGAGCAAATTGCTAAGGTAAAACGCGCTTACTATTACGCCGAGCAAGCCCACGATGGGCAGCGACGTAAAAGTGGCGAGCCCTATGTCACCCATCCTCTCGCTGTCGCCGAAATTCTGTCGGAACTTCGAATGGATTGTGATGGATTGACAGCGGCACTTCTGCACGACGTTATTGAAGACACAGGCATTAGCCGTGAAGCGCTTACCGAACAATTTGGTGAAGGCGTTGCGGGACTTGTGGATGGTGTGAGTAAATTAACGCACCTTGAATTCAATAGCCAAATAGAAAAACAAGCCCATAATTTCCAAAAAATGGCCATGGCCATGGCCGATGATATTCGTGTCATCTTGGTTAAGTTAGCGGACAGATTGCATAACATGCGCACATTAGATGCCATGCCTGCCCACAAGAAACGCCGTATTGCCCGTGAAACATTAGACATTTATGCACCTATCGCAAACCGTCTAGGTATGTACAAGGTTCGGGTAGATTTAGAATCCCTCGCTTTTCAAGCTTATTACCCAATGCGCGCGCGTATGTTGCAACGAGCCATCCATAAAAAATATGGCCAGCAGCGCATTAAAGACACTCAAAAGCTTGAAGATACGATTCGATCGGAACTGGCCGCAGATTACATTGAAGCCAGCATCAGCGTTCGAGAAAAACACATTTACAGCATTTATCAAAAGATGGACAAAAAGCGCCGTTCTTTAGATGAAATCATGGACGTAATGGGCGTACGTATTGTTACTGATCGCCATGACAGCTGTTATCGAATTCTCGGCGTTATTCATGCTCTGTTCAAACCTATCGAAGGTCGTTTCAAAGATTACATCGCGGTTCCTAAATCCAATGGCTACCAATCTCTTCATACAACGGTATTAGGCACCAACGGTATTCCGATGGAAGTTCAAATACGTACTGAAGAAATGGATTTGGTTGCCAACAATGGCATTGCGGCTCATTGGGCTTACAAGGTCAGCGGCACTTCTAATATGCCAAGCAACCATGACCGCGCGACAAAATGGGTAAAAAGCTTATTAGAAATTCAACAAAAAGCACGCAACCCCGTGGAATTTGTTGATAACGTGAAAAGTGATTTGTTCCCTGATGAGGTGTATGTCTTTACGCCAAATGGCCAAATCATTGAATTGCCTTCTGGTGCGACGCCAGTCGATTTTGCTTATGGTGTTCACACAGAAATCGGCAACACCTGTATCTCTTGTCGAATTAACCGTCGTCTTGCACCACTAAGCACACAGCTAGAAAGCGGACAAACGGTTGAAATCATTACTGCGAAAAATGCACAACCAAATGTTGCTTGGTTAAGTTTTGCGATTACAGGTAAAGCACGTACCAACATTCGCCATTATTTAAAAGACAAACAACGCGAAAATGCGATATCTATCGGCCATCGTCTGTTAACTCGTTCATTAAATGCATTTAAAACCAACGTCGAAGAGCTGACTGCAGAGCAAATCGCACAAGTATTAGCAAACCACCAGCTCGAATCCATGGATGATTTATTAGAATCCATCGGCAAAGGCCGTCATGTTGGTTATCTGGTTGCTCGCGAGCTTTTCCCGAACATTGATGAAGATACCTTGGTTACGCCAAAATCCTTTAAGGTGAATGGCTCAGAAGGCATGCTTATTTCTTATGCTAAATGTTGTGCTCCAATTCCTGGCGACCCAATTGTTGGTTATGTTCAGGTTGATAAAGGAATCATCATTCATCACCTCAACTGCCCTAACGTTCAAGATCATTTATCAAACCCTGAACGCTTTATCCATATGGCATGGGGCAAAGAGATCGAAGAAGAGCTAAATATTAGCCTTATCGTCACCTACATCAACGAGCGTGGCGCTGTGGCGAAAATTGCCAGTTCTATCAGTGATACCGATTTCCAAGTGTCGAACCTCGATATCATTGAGCGAGGCCGAGTCAGTCGTTTACGGTTAAGCATTACTATTTCTAGTCGTATAGGGTTGGCTGATGTTATGCGCCGCATTAAAGCGGTTCGTTGTGTGGAAAAAGTCTCACGCGAAACCATTGTTGGGCGCTAATCAATTTTCACTTACCTATTTAACTTACTACTTCCAAGATAAAGGATACTTATTATGTCAAAGCAAGTGATTCACACTGAAAACGCACCAGCAGCGATTGGTCCATACTCACAAGCAGTACGCGCTGGCAACACTGTGTATTTGTCTGGTCAAATTCCTTTGGTTCCTGAAACCATGGAAGTTATCAGCGAAGACATCGTTGAACAAACAACACAAGTATTCAAAAACCTACAAGCAGTTTGCGAAGCGGCTGGCGGTTCTCTAGAGCACGTCGTTAAATTCAACATCTTCATGACTGACTTGGGCAACTTTGCCACAGTCAACGAAGTGATGATGCAATTCGTTAAACAGCCTTACCCAGCTCGTGCAGCAATGGGCGTTCGAGCATTGCCAAAAGGCGTTCAAGTAGAAATCGAAGGTATCATGGTACTAGAAGACTAATCTCTTCACTGTCATCTATACCCCATGAAAAAAGAGGCTGCGGCCTCTTTTTTCATGTCTATTTTTTATTTAGCGTTTATCGCTCAGCTGATTTATCGCAAAGCCTTAAACTCACGCAACAGCTCATGATAACCCGGCACATAACTTGGATACTGCAAACGCCAACCTTGTGACAACAAGTATTGTCCTTGAATGCGTTTCCCAGAAGTGGGAACAAAGCCTTCACCGCCACTCACAGCGACTTTGGCTTCAAGGCAAGTTGCCAGCCAAAGCTTTACTTCCCACATGGAAACAGGCGTTTGATCCGTCACGATCACATGTGCTGGTATGGCTTTCTTACTTAAAGCGCAGTTTGCCAGTAATACCAAAGCAGAAACAACGTCGTCTCGATGAATGCGATTAGTCCAGCTATTAGCTTCCCAATCTTTGCCACTTAAAACCGTTTCCAATAATCTATAACGCCCAGAGCCATAGATACCCGAGCAACGCACTGCCACACTGGAAAATGCAGCCGCTAATGATTGTTCTGTTTCCAGTAAAATATTGGCGGTGGCTGAGGTCGGTTGTGCTGGTGTGTTTTCATCAATCCACTCGCCTTGGCTTTGACCATAAACACTGGTGCTTGATACAAAAAATACTTTTGGCTGCTTAGCTATGTCTTTGTATCGACGAATTAACACCTGCGCCGTATCAAAGTATGCCGCGCGATACGCTTCTTCATTGCGGCCATTCGGCGTCATGATTAAAAACACCACATCTGCATCAGGCAAGGTGTCGTCGCTAATTTCAACAAGATCACCTGTTATGCCCATTACGCCATTCGGGAAATCATTTTTTGTGCGACGAATACCTGTGACCATATGGCCTTGCGCGACTAACTCGGTTGCCAAACCAGAACCCAAGTCACCACAACCAGCGATTAGAATCTTTGCCATTTATCCTCCCCAAATAACCTAAGACATTCTCAGTAACTAAAGAACGAGTATACTTTATCAAATTATGTATTATCATAGTTATTAACAATGAATCAGCCTAAGTAAAAGGTGTGCTATGACATTAACGGAATTGAAATACATTGTAATGCTAGCCGAAGAGAAACATTTTGGCCGAGCAGCAGATCGCTGCTATGTATCGCAACCAACGCTCAGTGTTGCTGTGAAGAAGCTGGAAGAAGAGCTTGGCACGGCCATTTTTGAGCGCAGCAAAAGCTCTGTTTATATCACACCACTAGGCGAGCAAATCATCACTCAGGCCAAGCGGGTGCTGGATCAAGCCAACATGATTAAAGAGCTGGCGACCTCTGGTAAAAATCAATTAAAAGGCCCTCTAAAGGTCGGTGCGATCTATACCATCGCCCCGTATTTGTTCCCTTTTATGATTCCTGCCTTGCATAGTGCAACATCTGGCATGCCATTGATCATTGAAGAAGATCTAACTGAAAACTTACGCCCTAAACTGCGTAACGGCGAGCTAGACGCCATCATTGTAGCGCTTCCGTTCCGTGAACCAGATGTGGTGACACAGCCGATTTACGAAGAAGAATTTGTGGTTCTTATGCCAAAGAATCATCCATGGACGAAGCTAACGCACATAGAAACCGACCAGCTTTCTACTGATAATCTGTTGTTACTTGGCAAAGGCCATTGCTTCAGTGAGCAAGTATTAGAAGCCTGCCCTCTGGTAACAGAAGGCGAATTTGGTGATGGTCGTACTATAGTCAATGGCAGTTCGTTAGAAACCATCCGTTATATGGTGGCATCTGGTTTAGGTGTGACAGTATTACCGAAATCCGCCGTGACCAATATTAATCACGATATGTTGGAAGTGCGCCCTTTCACCGAACCTGCACCCAAACGCACAGTGGCTTTAGCATGGCGAGCAAGCTTCCCGCGCCCAAAAGCCATTGAAGCCGTGAGCCAATCTATCCGTGATGCTTGCAAGCATCTGAATTTATAGAGAACAGTATGATCGACGGATTAGACACTCAGGATATTCGTGAGCTAAAAGGTGTTGGTGATGCGATGGCCGAAAAGCTGGCCAAGCTCCATTTAAATACAGTACAAGATTTGCTGTTTCATTTGCCGATTCGCTATCAAGACAGAACGCGCGTTGTTCCAATCGGAATGCTGCGCTTTGGTGACGAAGCCGTTATCGAAGGCCAAGTCACGGGTGCTGAAATCAAAATGGGCAAACGTCGTAGTTTACTGTGTCGTATCAAAGATCACACCGGCACCTTGTGTTTACGCTTCTTTCATTTTTCAGCTGCGCAAAAGAAGCAGCTGGAATCAGGTAAGCGCGTTCGCTGTTTTGGTGAAATCCGTCGTGGCAGTACTGGGTTTGAAATATATCACCCAGAATACAAAGTTATTGGTGAAGACGAAACACAAGAAGAAACAGCGCAACTTACGCCCATTTATCCGCTGACTGATGGATTAACGCAAACCAAGATTCGACAACTGTGCGAACAAGCATTAGAGCGTTTAACACCCTACAATCTGCAAGAGTGGCTACCGGATGAAATCCGCACCCAATTCAGTTTGCCACCGCTGAGCGATGCCATTCATTTTCTGCATCACCCATCGCGAGAGGCCAATCTCGAATTACTAAGATCAGGTACTCACCCGGCGCAATATCGTTTATCTTTTGAAGAGCTTATGGCGCATCAGCTTTCGCTAATTGGTAAACGCATGAAGGCCAAGCAGGATGCCGCGATCAAAGTTCAAGCCGCCGGCGAATTAAGCCAACGACTCTTACAACAATTACCATTTTCACCAACCAATGCGCAAAGTCGAGTGTTTCAGGAAATCCTTAACGATCTCGGCACAGGTCACCCTATGCTACGTTTAGTGCAAGGTGACGTAGGATCAGGAAAAACCTTGGTTGCGGCGTTATCTGCGGCGTCTGTCGTACAGGCTGGCTATCAAGTTGCCATCATGGCACCGACCGAAATCCTCGCCGAGCAGCATTATATTAACTTCACCCAATGGTTTGAGCCGCTTGGCTTAAAAGTCGCATGGATGATCGGCAAACTTAAAGGTAAAACCCGCGAGAAAGAGCTTGCTGATATAGCTTCTGGCGCCGCGAATATTGTCGTCGGCACCCATGCATTATTTCAGGACACTGTTGAGTTTGATCGTTTAGCGCTCGCCATTATCGACGAGCAACATCGCTTTGGTGTGCATCAGCGTATGGCGTTGCGTGAAAAAGGCATGAAGCACGGTTTCCAGCCCCATCAGCTCATTATGACTGCTACACCAATTCCCCGAACCTTAGCCATGTCTGCCTATGCAGATTTGGATTGCTCCGTCATTGACGAGCTACCACCAGGTCGAACGCCAGTTAATACTATTGTGGTATCGGATCAGCGCCGACAAGAAGTGATTGATCGAGTGAAAAGCGCCTGTGAAGAAGGCAAACAAGCCTACTGGGTCTGTACCTTGATTGAAGAGTCTGAGGCTTTACAGTGCCAAGCCGCAGAAGACACGGCAATATTACTACAAGAGCAATTGGGTAATTTATCCATTGGTTTAGTGCATGGTCGACTTAAAGCTCAAGAAAAAGCCGACATTATGGCCAGATTTAAAGCCGGTGAGATTCAGCTCTTGGTGGCCACAACCGTCATCGAAGTCGGTGTAGATGTGCCAAACTCCAGTTTAATGGTGATAGAAAACCCAGAGCGTCTTGGTCTTGCTCAGCTTCACCAGTTACGTGGTCGTGTCGGGCGAGGCCAAACCGCCAGTCATTGTGTGCTGCTTTATAAAGCACCATTAGGACAACAAGGCAAAGAACGACTTTCTACCATGCGAGAAACCAGCGATGGTTTTAAAATTGCTGAGAAAGATCTCGAATTACGGGGTCCTGGTGAGCTACTCGGCACCAGACAAACCGGCCTTTGGGAATTCAAAGTAGCAGATTTACAGCGCGATAAAAACTTGCTGGATGATGTTCAAAAAGCCGCTTCGCTGCTGCACAGTCGTTATCCTGATCGTGTCTCGCCTCTTTTATCTCGATGGCTGCCTAATCACGATCAATATTTAAACGTCTAAATACTCTTTTCATCTAAATAAACGGTATTTGCTTGCACATGTGCAAAATTTAATCAAAAATTCCATAAGCTAAAACGCCCTACTTAATCGATTCGCAAGAAGGAACTGACATGAATGCTTCCAATCAAGCACATCTAACGATCCAAGGCTGCGGCTACCGAATCGAAAATGACAGAGTCATCATTTCCATTCAGCGCATTGCTAATGATAGAGACGAAGGAAATCTAAGTGGCACGTTGCAACTACAGTTGTGTGCATTTCATCAAGGTATTGGGGATTTAGAAAAAATAGTCCTCGCGTCAACTATTATTGGTGAAATGAAAGGGCAGCATTTTCTTTCCGATTGCTACTACGATTTGTTTTTTCAACCACCACAGGTTGGCTCTTGGCAATTAGCATTGCAACTTAGCGAATGGAACGGAGTAGATTACACCTTGTGTGACTCAGCTTATTTCGACACGGCTTATCAAGTTGAAGCACCATCCAATCCCTCTGTCCCAGCGATGCAAGTTGACGAACTAGAGAACGAAAAAGCAGCATCTACGCCGAAAATAGCAACAGAGCACCCCACCGTAAAAAAGCCGAAAGAAGTAAAAAAAAACGCCACTGGTTACGCCGATGGCTATCTCGCCATTAATAAATCAAAAGTGGACAAGCTTCTAAAGGTGAAAGGCGTACCGAAAAAAGTACTAGAAAAGTTGATAGCAGAGCGTCCTTTTCAATCAGAAAAAGCCGTTCTTAATATCAAAGGGATGGGGCCGGTTATGATGGAAAAAATACTTGCTGAATTAACAAAATAAGTAGCATTAAGCCTGCGTAAGCAGGCCATTCACTAACCTTATTCTTTAAGGGATATTAACCACAGTAGTATTCTTCACCTCTTCCATAGCTACATAAGTACGAGATTCTCGAACATGTGGCAGCGTCAGTAGGGTTTCTCCAAGCAAAAGGCGGTAAGAGTCCATGTTGGATACGCGTGCTTTTAGCAGGTACTCAAAATCACCAGCTATCAAGTGACACTCCAAAATTTCAGGGATTTCAGTAACCGCTGTTTTGAATTCATTAAAACCTTCTGGAGACGTTGTCTTTAGACGAATCTCGACAAAAACAAGCAATCCTGCGTCCACTTTCTTTGGATTAACCAAAGCACAATAGCCCGTAATGTAACCATTACGTTCCAAGCGGCGCACTCGCTCCAAACAAGGAGTAGCACTTAGCCCTACTCGACTAGCCAACTCTACATTCGATAAACGGCCATTAATCTGCAGTTCTCGAAGAATTTTTTTGTCTAAGCGATCAAGCGGTTTTGCTGAGTTATCCATCTGATGTGGATCTCCTTACATGGCTTCAATTGATGCTTAAGTCTACCATGCAGATTACAAATTATGGAAAGCGCTTTATTCAATATATTGCGTATGGGTATTCAAATTAAGCACAACAAAGCACATGAAAGCACCAAAATGATGCAAAAAATTCATCTAGCACAAAATAGATCCATCACCTTTGTGTTATGCCCTATATTTGTGCAAAAAAAATAGACCCTATTATCTCACAGAGCCTTGTTTTCTCTAGCTTTAATAAAAGAGGATATTCAACTAAGCTGATTAGAAAGTATCTCGTTTCAAACTCAAAAAGCGCAAAAAACTAGCATTCCACACATCTTTCCTGACATTTTATCCTTGACTACTCCTCAAAAGAGTAATTCTATAGGGGTATGTGATGATCTTTTAGAGGAATCGTCTACATATACCTAACAACAAGAATAATTAAATGTTGGCACTAACTTTGCTAGTTTCAAAACACGGATTTTAAAATCTGAAATATAGAATCAAGCAAGATAACAACATATATAAAAACGCCTGGGAGGCTCAATATAATGAAATCGAATGTTTGTAAATTACTTTCGACCGCTGCAATCGCCGCAACTATCAGCGCTGGCGCTGCTGCGTCAACACTTGAAGATGTTAAAGCAAAAGGCTTCGTTCAATGTGGTGTCAGTACTGGTGTTCCAGGTTTCTCCAATGCTGATGATAAAGGCAACTGGACTGGCATAGACGTTGATGCTTGTCGCGCTGTTGCTTCCGCTATTTTTGGCGATGCTCAAAAAGTTAAATTCACTCCCCTTTCTGCGAAAGAACGTTTCACTGCTCTACAATCTGGTGAAATCGATATCCTTGCTCGTAACACAACTTGGACTTACACCCGTGACGCGTCTTTGGGTCTAGACTTCACTGCAGTTAACTTTTACGACGGTCAAGGCTTCATGGTTCGTAAAGACCTAGGCGTAAAATCTGCGATGGATCTTGATGGTGCAACGGTTTGTACTGAGCAAGGCACAACGACAGAATTGAACATGGCGGATTTCTTCCGTAAAAACAAACTGTCTTACGTTCCAGTTGTAGTACAAAAAGCAGACGAAGCGTTAGCAGCTTACGACTCAGGCCGTTGTGACGTATACACTACGGATAAATCAGGTCTAGCGGCTCACCGTACTAAACTAGCTGATCCATCTGCTCACGTTATTCTTCCAGAAACGATTTCTAAAGAACCACTAGGTCCAGTTGTTCGCCATGGCGACAACCAATGGAAAGATATCGTAACTTGGTCTATGTATGTTCAAGTTAACGCGGAAGAAATGGATATTTCATCTAAAAACGTTGCTAAGATCAAAAGTGAAACCAATGATCCAGGCATCAAACGTCTACTAGGTGTTGAAGGTGATATGGGTGCTCAACTAGAGCTTCCTGCTGATTGGGCTTACAACATCATCGCTAACGTAGGTAACTACGGTGAAGTGTTTGAGCGTAACGTTGGTCCATCTACTCCTGTTGATCTACCACGTGGTCTTAATGCTCTATGGACTGAAGCTGGCGGCATCATGTACGCGCCACCAGTTCGTTAATACCTAAAGCAAAAAAACTGCTTGGGTATTTACCCAGCGACTAGAGAGTCGCTGGGTTTCTCCCCCCTTTCTTACACATCTGACGAGCATTTCATTGCCTGAACCAAGATGAGCGATAAAACAACTCCGAGCAATAACAGCTTTTTGAACGACGCGGGTAATCGTGCCTTAATTTTTCAAATTTTGCTGCTAGCGATGGTGGTCTTTGCGGGTTATTACTTATTTAGTAACCTTCAAGCCAACCTCGATAACCGAGGGATTTCCACTGGTTTCTCATTTTTTAATGAGCCTGCTGGTTTTCCAATTCTTATTCACCTTATTGAATACACCGAAGCTAATACTTACGGACGAGCGTTTGTTGTTGCTTTAATCAACACCTTCGTAATCTCTCTATTAGGTATAATATTAGCCACTATTATTGGTGTAATAATGGGCCTAGCCCGTTTATCAAAAAACTGGTTAGTGGCACGTTTAGCAACTGTCTATATTGAAACATTGCGTAACATTCCATTATTGTTGCAGATGTTCTTTTGGTATTTTGCGGTACTTGCTGCGCTACCAGCACCTGCTCAAAGTTATGAGTTTGCCGATTTTTTACTTAACAAACGCGGCATCTACTCACCAAACCCAATAACCCAAGATGGCTTTGGATTGGTAATCGTCGGTTTCATCCTATCGATTGTCGCATCTATCGGCGTCATCGTTTGGGCCAAAAAACGCCAAACTAGAACAGGATTATGGTTTCCTGCTTATTGGGCTTCATTGGGTGTCATTTTTGGTATTACCTTTATCTTTCTTGCCATGGCAGGGTTTCCAATAGAGTTTGATTTACCAACAAAAAGTCGCTTTAACGTGACTGGTGGTATGGTGCTACCGCCTGAATTTGTTGCGGTATTAGTTGCCCTATCAACTTACACTGGCGCTTTTATTGCCGAGATCGTTCGCGCTGGTATTTTGTCCGTAAACTGGGGACAAACCGAGGCAGCTCGCTCTTTAGGCTTACGTGATAGCATGACACAGCGTCTAATTGTCTTGCCTCAAGCGTTGCGCGTTATTATTCCGCCACTAACAAGCCAATACCTTAACTTAGCGAAAAACTCTTCTTTAGGGGCTGCTATTGCATACCCTGAATTGGTAGCTGTCGTGATGGGTACAACGCTGAACCAAACAGGTCAAGCGATTGAAACCATTGGTCTTTGTATGTTGGTTTACGGTTCATTGAGTCTATCGATTTCGGTATTCATGAACTGGTACAACAACAAAATGTCATTAATTGAGCGCTAGGAGGCAGATCATGGCTATTATCTTTAAACCATCACCAAGCCTCCCACCACCGGTTACATCGGTTGGTGCCGTGGCATGGGTACGTCAGAATTTATTTTCGTCCCCGCTTAATATTTTTCTAACGTTCTTTAGTATCTACATATTGTATTTACTACTTCCACCCGTTGTTGAGTGGGCTTTAATTAATGCTACTTGGGAAGGTTCATCTAAAGCGGCCTGTACTGCTGGCGGTGCTTGTTGGGCTTTCATCGGTGTGTATTTTGATCAGTTCATGTACGGTTTGTATCCAGAAGCAGAAACATGGCGTATTAATTTAGCCGTGATTCTATTAGTGGTTATGGTTGGTGCTTTTGCCATTAAGACGATTAACAAACTGTATCTTTCTATCGCTATTATCGTTGCTTACCCCATTGTGGCTTACTTCTTGTTTGCTGGTGGTGTATTTGGTCTAGAAGTAGTAGAAACCTCTTTATGGGGTGGCCTTTTCCTTACTGTATTACTTGGTGTTATCGGTATTGTGGCATCTTTCCCATTAGGGATAGTGCTGGCTCTTGGTAGACGCTCAGAGATGCCAATTGCGAAGTCTGTTTGTGTGGTCTTTATCGAAACCATTCGGGCTGTACCACTAATCACTATCTTGTTCATGGCATCTGTAATGATTCCATTGTTCTTGCCGGAAGGTTTGAACTTCAACAAGTTATTACGTGTTCTGATTGGTATTACTTTATTCTCTGCAGCCTATATGGCCGAAGTGGTTCGTGGTGGTCTACAGGCAATTCCTAAAGGCCAATATGAAGCTGCTGACGCAATGGGTTTAACCTACTGGCAGTCAATGATTCTGGTTATTTTGCCACAGGCACTAAAACTAGTTATTCCAGGCATAGTGAACTCCTTTATAGCTTTGTTTAAAGACACAACCTTGGTGTATATCGTTGGTATGTTTGACTTCTTGGGTCGAATTCAGGCCGCTAACCATGATTCAAACTGGTTAGGAACTACCATTGAAGGTTATGCCTTCGCAGCCTTGATTTATTGGGTTATCTGCTTTGGTATGTCACGTTATAGTATGGCACTAGAGCGTAAGTTAGAAACTGGGCACAAGCGAAATTAGTTAGGAATTTGAGGTCTTTATCATGACAAATACAAATATGGCTCGTGCCCAACTTGCGCAGGGCGAAGAAGCAATCATCGAATTTAACGATGTAAACAAGTGGTACGGTGATTTTCACGTACTAAAAAATATAAACTTCAGTATCAAGAAAGGCGAGCGCATCGTTGTGTGTGGCCCTTCCGGTTCTGGTAAGTCAACCATGACGCGTTGCATCAATCGTCTAGAAGAACACCAGAAAGGAACGATTCTGGTTGATGGCGTTGAGATGAACAACAACCTAAAGAACATCGAAGCGATCCGTAAAGACGTGGGCATGGTGTTTCAACACTTTAACTTGTTCCCTCACTTAACCATTTTAGAAAACCTGACTTTGGCGCCAATCTGGGTTCGTAAAACGCCTAAGAAACAAGCAGAAGAAATGGCTATGCATTACTTGGAGCGAGTAAAAATCGCTAACCAAGCGCTGAAATATCCAGGTCAGTTATCTGGTGGTCAGCAACAACGTGTAGCGATTGCGCGTGGTTTATGTATGCAGCCTCGTATCATGCTTTTTGATGAGCCAACATCAGCACTTGATCCTGAAATGATCAAAGAAGTATTGGACGTAATGGTTCAGTTAGCAGAAGAAGGCATGACCATGGTGTGTGTAACACACGAAATGGGCTTTGCTAAAACCGTTGCTGACCGTGTTGTTTTCATGGATGCCGGCGAAATCGTAGAAGCTAACGAGCCTCACGAATTCTTCGACAATCCTCAACATGACCGTACGCAAATGTTCTTAAGTCAGATTTTGAATCACTAATCACTTACTATTCAGAACTAGTACTTAAAATCTGTTATATTGACAAAGCCCCTTATCGGGGCTTTTTTATGTCAGCCATTTTAGCAGGAAAATGTATGGAATCTTCCGTAGACCTTCAGCCAAACCAAAGATTACGGGTGGTACATTTAGCTGATCATACAGGCCGTCTTCAGGTTATTTTTCCTGACAGCAACATGCTGGATATTTCTGCGGTTTCCCGTATTACTAAGCGTCGTTTTGAACCCGTCAGCAATTTTCAAAGCTCAGGCGACCCGCTGATCAAGCCAAACAGTATAACGACCATTCTAGAAGCTAGCATGCTAAAGGATGCTATGTTTTCGATACGAACTAAAGTAGATGGCCAATATCATGATATTAGCTCTGTAGAGTTAGCCGAGATGTTCTCTGGCCCATTGAACCGTTTTGAAGCTATTTCCATCAATACACAGCTCATAAAGCGTCCTGTCGATAATCACGAAAACGACGAAGAACAGATTCTCCATGCACTTGGGCGATTTCAGTCCATTCGACTCAAGCAGCGTATCGAAGAGACATTAGAAATCCCGCCTCTGCCTGCGTCATCTCACCGCATTATTCGCCTGTCAGCAGATAAAACAGCGGGAACAGATGAACTGTGTGAGGTCATTGCACTAGACCCAAGTCTGGCAGCTCAAGTTATCAGTTGGGCGTCATCCGCCTATTATGGTGCACCGGGCACCATAGAATCGGTAGAGGATGCGATCATTCGAGTGTTAGGTTTTGATATGGTGATGAATTTGGCCCTTGGGCTGTCGATGGGCAATGCGTTTCAAGCCCCTCAAGACGGCCCGCGTCACTATGAAGACTTTTGGCTCGATTCCGTATCAAATGCCGTATTGATGGAATCCTTAGTAAAAACTATGCCAGTTCCGAACCGTCCAAAGCTAGGCCATGCCTACCTTGCTGGTTTGCTACACAACTTTGGTTACTTGGCGATTAGCACTATTTTACCACCGCATTTTTCGATTCTGTCACGTTATCAAGAAGCTAACGCTCACTTGTCTTCTGAATTAATAGAAATGCAAATACTGCACTTTACCAAGGAGCAATTAGGCTCTTGGCTATTGCGCTATTGGAGTTTGCCTGACAACATTTGGACGGCCATTCGCTATAGTAAAAAACCTCATTATTATGGTGAGCACGCCATTTTGGCAAGACTGCTGTATGTGTCATCTCAGCTGCGTAATAACGCAGCCATTGAGCCATCAGTGTTGTTAGAAATTGGATTGACTCAAGAAGAAGCCGAAAACTGTAGAGATAATATTTACCAAAAATCTACCGAGCTCCATAAAATGGTCGCTTTAATTAATAAAATGAATACCTAGTTAATTATGACGTTAATGAACTCTTCTGCCGCGCAGCAATTTGACTATCGTTGGTCACCTGTAGATCAGATTAATAAGGTAAAAGTACCTAAAAATCTATGGCCTTGGCTTATTACTGAAGATTCCTTGACGGCAAAACTTAAAAGCCTAGGAACATTAACAGTTGATGTACTTGAAGATACTTGGGGAACCCCAACTGCGAGAGAACGAAAACGCCTAAAGTTGCGGCCAAGAGAAGCCGCACGTATTCGTACCGTCTTGCTCAAAGTCGACAACGAAGCCGTGATTTATGCTCGCTCGATCATTCCTGCCAGGTCTTTAAAAGGCCATTGGCGACAAGTAAAACATTTAAAAGACAAGCCATTGGGCGGCTACTTATTTCAACATAAAGGGCTATCTAGGAGTTGTATTGAAGTCACTCAGCTGCCAAAACGTATGTTTCCAAACCAACCTAGTGCGTTATGGGCGAGGCGCTCTGTGTTCCACCAGTTTGGCCCTGGAATATTGGTCAATGAAGCTTTCTTTGATGAAATTAACCAACTAAAAACGCCGTTTGGATTGTTATGAACAAACTTAAAGACTACGCAGAATTAACTCGATTCAACCGCCCTATCGGCTCATTTTTGCTGATGTGGCCAACATTGTGGGCGCTATGGCTGGCAGCCGATGGCATGCCTCAATGGCATTTGGTGATTATCTTTATTTTAGGTGTTTTCAGCATGCGCTCAGCGGGCTGTGTCATTAACGACTACGCGGATAGAAAAATCGATGGTTTTGTTGATCGCACCAAAAATCGCCCTTTGCCTTCTGGTCGAGTATCCGAAAAAGAAGCGCTGATGCTATTTTGTGCTTTATCGATTTTAAGTTTTATCCTAGTGCTATTTACCGATCTGAGGACTATTTTACTGTCGTTTGCAGGTTTGGGCCTTGCTGCACTGTATCCATTTATGAAACGATATACCCATCTGCCTCAGCTTTTCCTTGGTGTGGCCTTTTCTTGGGCGATCCCTATGGCCTACAGCGCCCAAGGTGGGGACTTAACAGATCCCGAATTATGGATGTTGTTTGTCGCGAATTGCTTTTGGACCATTGCTTATGACACGTATTATGCAATGACAGACCGTCCAGATGATCTCAAAATAGGCGTCAAATCCACCGCAATCTTATTTGGGCAATACGATTTATTCGTCATTGTTTGCCTGCAAGGGCTAACCTTATCTTTATTGACGTGGATTGGCCTACTAGCAGGACTACATTGGCTATACTTTGTATCACTAATCGTTTGTGTCGGACTCTTTTATCAACAATTTAAACAAGCAAAAGAACGCGACCGCCAAGCTTGCTTCCGATCTTTTTTAGATAACAACCGCGTTGGTTATTGTGTCTTCATTGGTCTAGTCGCAAGCTATTTTATGTAATATATGGCAAAGTTGTGACAATGTAACCGAATTGTCACATTAGATCGCTTTAATGAAACCGTTCCTGAGATGAGGATAAATCCTGTGACCGGTAAAAAAGTATTAATTATTGACGACGAATCTTCCATACGCGAAATGATCGCCATCGCTCTTGAAATGGCAGGCTACGAGTATTTGGAAGCAGAAAACATTCAGCAAGCGCATGAAATCATTGTGGACCACCGTCCAGATCTAATTCTTGTAGATTGGATGATGCCCGGCGGTAGCGGTATTGAGCTTACTCGCAGATTGAAAAAAGACACTACGACGGCTGAAATTCCGGTCATTATGCTGACCGCGAAAAGTGAAGAAGACAATAAGATCCAAGGTTTAGAAGTCGGCGCGGATGATTACATCACCAAGCCTTTCTCTCCTCGTGAATTAGTTGCACGACTCAAAGCTGTCTTGCGCCGCGCGACACCTCAAGGGGTTGATGAGCCAATCGAAATCGAAGGCCTAACCCTTGATCCAATTAGTCAACGAGTTACCATAGGCAGCCG
Source organism: Marinomonas sp. BSi20584 (assembly GCF_002792415.1). Classification (NCBI taxonomy): domain Bacteria; kingdom Pseudomonadati; phylum Pseudomonadota; class Gammaproteobacteria; order Oceanospirillales; family Oceanospirillaceae; genus Marinomonas; species Marinomonas sp. BSi20584. Next base: position 147,171 of record NZ_KZ454879.1, on the reverse strand, counting down.
TCCTTTAGATATGGGGCCGACAGAATACCGTCTATTAAAGTTTCTCATGACCCATCAAGAGCGTGCCTATTCAAGAGCACAATTGTTGGATCAAGTATGGGGTGGAAATGTCTACGTTGAAGAACGTACCGTTGACGTCCATATACGTCGTTTACGCAAAGCCATTGGTAGTACTCATGATTTCTTGATACAAACTGTACGAGGAACAGGCTACCGCTTCTCAGCAAAAAGGTCCGTATGAAAACAGTTTGGCGAAACACCATTATTACTTGGCTCGCGGGGCTCGCAGCCTGCATTGTCATAGGCCTAGTCATTGGTCAGTTGTTGGGTGTTTTGCTGCTGTACGTTTTAGGCTCTTTGTACTGGCAACTTTATCAGCTATATCAATTCCATAATTGGCTGCGTCATTCTGGTCGTGCAGCACCGCCAGAAGCCAGTGGAATTTGGGGTGAAGTATTCGATGCAGTCTATCGATTGCATAAGAAACAGCGCAAATCCAAACGTCGCATGCGCCAAGCCCTAACAAGAATTGAAAGCTCTACAACCGCCTTAAAAGAAGGCGTTATCATGGCTGATAACCAAGGCAACTTGGAATGGTGGAATAACTCGGCAGCACATTTTCTTGGATTAATGCGTCCTGTCGATCGCGGCCAAGTGATTACCAATATTGTCCGTAGTCCTGAGTTTTTCCGATACTTCAGCCAAAAACGCTTCGGTGAACCTTTGGTCATCAAGTCTCCAGCCAAAGATGGCGTGTATTTAGAAATTCAAACCACGCTGTACGATAAAAACGATCACTTGATTTTCGTTCGTGATGTGACCCGCTTACACTTGCTAGAGCAGATGCGTAAAGACTTTGTCGCTAACGCATCACATGAGCTGAAAACGCCGCTAACGGTCATTAAAGGCTATTTAGAAACCCTAGACATGTTTAAGGACAGCCTGCCCAAAAGCATGCAAAAAGGCATTGTGAATATGTCAGAGCAGTCTGAGCGGATGGAACAACTTATCGAGGATCTGTTACTGCTGTCTCGATTAGAAAGTAATGACAAGCGTGAAGAAAACCAATGGCATAAGGTCTCAGACCTAGTAAAAACCATTACCAATGCGACCACGCCTATCTTGACTGACAAACATACTCTTGTCTTGGATATCCCTGTGGAAGCTCGACTGTACGGCTCTTATAAAGAGCTATACAGTGCTTTTTCGAATCTAATTTTTAACGCCATAAAATACTCACCAGATGGTGGCGAAATCGCTATTAAATGGGAATCCAGTGAGTTTAACGGTGTATTTTCGGTGAAAGATTCCGGACTGGGCATAGAACCAAGATACATTCCTCGACTCACAGAACGGTTTTTCCGCGTCGATAAAGGAAGAGGATCGAAAACTGGCGGTACAGGTCTTGGCTTAGCCATCGTAAAGCACGTGTTATTGCATCACGATGCCAAACTACAAATCCGTAGTCAGCCAGGTTTCGGCAGCACGTTTTCTTGCCACTTCCCAGCGAATCGCACCAGAAACGATACAATTCCGGCGATAGCATTTAATACCGACGACACACCGCCAACAGACCAATAATAAAAAAGGGACACATGGCATTCATGCGTCCCTTTTTACATCATTCAAATCAAACCCGAAAATACTTATAGGCTATCAAACAACTGGCTAATAAACGCCTCTTTCTCGCTATCCTGATCGATTAAACTCAAGATAACCGTCAAAAAAGTAGAGTCGTGTTTTTTCTCTGTGGTAGCGACGGATTGAACATAATAATTCAAACGATTCATCGCGCCCTTATGTTCCAGATCCAATACCGCTTGCCCCAAGACTTGTGGCACAACATCATCACTCTTTATAAACATCGTTGCTTCAGTTTTACTAAACTGAATAATCATGCAGCGAAATTGTTTTCCCTCAAAACGTACTTGAGTTGGAATTTTAACGTCTTTAACTGTCACAACTGGTGCGTCTGGATTCGTAAACTTGGTAGCCTTCACAGGAGTGCTTTTGCCTGCTCCCATTAATACATCCAGCGATGCCGAACTGACGCCACCAGGCGAGACAGATTCACGGGCTTTTTGAGACGTCAGCTTCTTTTCAAGTCCATGCTTTTTCGCAGCCGATATGACTTTGTTAGCGAGCTGTTCACTAGAAAATGGTTTGCCTAGATAATCCGTCACACCTGATTGAACAGCTTCCACCACATGGCTTTTATCACCACGGCTAGTAATCATCACAAATGGCACGTCTTCTTTTTTGTATTTCGGTTGTTCTCGGCACCACTTAAGCAGCTCAACGCCTGTCATTTCAGGCATTTCCCAATCGCACAACACCATATCAAACTGAATTTTATTTAACATTTGTTGTGCTTTACGTCCATTCACCGCCTCTTCAATTTCAACCGCAGGAAACTGCTTACGCAATGTGCGCCGAATCAAGTCACGTGTAAAAGAGGCATCATCTACTACCAAAATTTTTAACGACATCACAAAGTTCCATTAGTACGATCTAACAAGGCAGAAAAATCCCCATGTTGTGATCTGAAAACCGAAATCCACAATAATGTGGCAGCTACAACAGCAATCGGCATAACGAATAGGTTAAAGAAAGGAATCGTCAAACCAACCATTACTATGCCGCCAAATGTCCAACATAACAAAGGTTTGGAGCGTAATGCCATTCTCATGTCATGAAATTTAACCTTATTATTATCAAAAGCATAATCCATATATTGCAGGGATAACATCCAAGCCGAAAACAATAGTAATAATACTGGAGCAATAACATTAACAAGAGGGATAAAAGACAATAACAGTAACAAAATAAAACGAGGTAAAAAATACAATATTTTCTGGCATTCTCGCTGTAAACTGCGACCAACTATCGCGATAAGAACGCCAGCCGTCAGCGTTTCATCAAAAACCTTCCCTGTTTCCTTTTCTTCTACTTTTTCTGCTAGAAACGCCATAAAAGGCGCCGCCAAAATATTCACACCTACTGAAAAACTATAGAACAAAAGTACACTAATAATAGCGGCAAATATCAAATAAAACAGCCAATTTAAAAAGGAAACCCACTCAGGTAGATATCCCATTGCCGAGTCCATTAAGGTCTGAAAATAGCTAAAAGCGACCATATATAATAAGCCGACTAAAACAAAATTCGCCAACAAAGGAGCCAATATAAACAGTCTTAAGTCTTTCGAAAAAACCAAAGGAAACGCTTTTAAAAAAGCCCCAGCGGCTTTAAATGGGTGTGTGATCACGATGCTGTATTACTCCTGAATTTAAACCTTTTCATCAAACTTATCTAAGAACCACAGAATATCATGACGACTTTCGCGGCTCCACAAAGCCTTTCAAATTGAAGGTTCATAAACTGAAACAGCAACGCCTTCAAGCCTTATAGACACCAAACATGCAATTTTCACCGCTCTTTTATAAAGCTTACATTTATTAGACGCATGACCTGATACGCAATTTCGATTGTGACCTTTAGCGAATTGGTGAACTATGAAACCGTAAGACGAATACGAACCAGTGCAGGTATCGCGTCTGAATATAAAAAGCACATACACAAAAGCTAACTCACAAGGGACAATATAAAAATGAAAATGACATTACTCGCCAGTGCTATTATGGCTACATCTATCTTCACTCTAGAAGCTCAAGCTGCTGACGTACCAGCAGGCGTAGAATTAGCGGCCAAACAAGAACTTGTTCGTGGTGGTGGTGCAGAACCCGCAACCCTTGATCCACAAAAAATGGAAGGCACACCAGCTTCTATTCGTTCTAAAGATCTTTTTGAAGGTTTATACAACCAAGATGGTGACGGTAACCAAGTACCAGGTGTCGCAGAAAGCTATGACGTAAACGCCGACAACACTCAATACACCTTCCACCTCCGTAAAGATGCCAAATGGTCTAATGGCGACCCAGTCACAGCAGAGGATTTTGTTTACGCTTTTACTCGTGCTGTTGACCCTGCACTTGCTTCTCCATACGCATGGTTCATGGAAATTCCATCTATTGTTAATGCGACTAAGATCATCGCTGGTGAAGCCAAACCTTCAACTCTTGGTGTAAAAGCATTAGACGCCCACACATTCCAGGTCACACTTGAACGTCCAGTGCCTTACTTTGTAAAAATGACCTCTCATCAAACCATGTTCCCTGTACCGAAAAAAGTGGTCGAGAAATGGGGGGATAATTGGACAAAACCAGAGCATATGGTGTCTAACGGCGCGTATAAAATGGACGAATGGGTCGTGAACGAAAAAATGGTTTTCACCCGCAATACGAACTATTGGAATGATGCCAAAACAATCATCAACAAGGTTACCTATTTACCAATTGAATCACCTAATGCTGAGCTAAAACGCTTCCAAGCGGGTCAAATGGATCTTAGCTATGAGATACCAAATGACCACTTCAGACAGCTCATGCGAGACATTCCTGATGAAGTTGTCGTTACGCCAAAACTAGGCACCTATTACTACCAATTCAACGTAACAAAAGCACCATACAACGATGTTCGAGTACGTAAAGCTTTGTCCTATGCCATTGATCGTAACGTGATCACAAAGTTTGTAACGGGCACTGGTGAATTACCTGCGTATTCTTTCACACCAGAAGTAGTAAACGACTTCTCTCCAGCAACACCTGAGTACGCAACTTGGTCACAAAAAGAACGTGACGATAAAGCCAAGGCTCTATTAGAAGAAGCCGGATACACTCAAAGCAACCCTCTGTCTTTCAGCTTGCTTTACAACACCAACGAAAACCATAAGAAAATCGCCATTGCGATTGCTTCTATGTGGAAAAAAACCTTGGGCGTTAACGTTACCCTGGAAAACCAAGAGTGGAAAACTCACCTAGAAACGAAAAAGCATCAACAATTTGATATTGCACGTGCGGGTTGGATTGGTGACTACAACGAAGCCTCTACTATGTTAGATCTTCTAACAACAACTCACGGTAATAACGACGGTAAGTACAGCAACGCAGAATACGACAAGCTTTTGCACGATGCCCGTACCATGCAGCACCCTACCGAGAACTACAACAAAGCAGAAGAAATCGCCATTGAACAAGACATGGCAGTTGCTCCTATTTATCAATATACCGAAAAACGTTTAGTAAAAAGCTACTTAGGCGGTTACATGCCTAATCCAGAAGATAACGTTTACGTGCGAGATATGTACATCATCAAGCACTAAGGCGCTGTTTATAGATTGAATAGTACTTAAAAATTAAAAAGTACTTTGTGTTAAACCATGCCCAGTGCTTTAGCGCTGGGCATCTCTTGAATTCCCTACAGGTTCCTAGCATTAGCCGCCATTTATAGCGCCTAGTCCGGTAATTTTTATGCTGACATTTATTTCAAAACGCATTTTAGAAGCCATTCCAACATTATTAATTTTGATTACGGTTTCTTTTTTCTTAATGCATTCTGCTCCAGGCAGCCCATTCTCCAGCGAGCGTACTTTGCCGCCAGAAGTATTGGCAAACATTAACGCCAAATACCATTTAGATGAGCCGGTCATTAATCAATATTTTTATTACCTTGGTGGCTTACTTCAAGGCGATCTAGGACCTTCTTTTCGCTATAAAGATTTCACCATTAACGAACTGATTGCACAGAGTTTTCCTGTCTCTGCTGAAATCGGCATTTGGTCTTTTCTTATCGCTCTGCTCATTGGTGTGGGCTGTGGCATTATCGCAGCACTGCGCCAGAACTCTTGGTTAGACTATGGTGTCATGGGCTTTGCAAACCTTGGGATCGTGCTGCCGAATTTTGTTTTGGCTCCTTTGTGCATCCTGTTCTTCTCTATTTATAACCATTGGTTACCGCCCGGTGGCTGGAATGGAGGGGCTTGGCCTTATTTGGTGATGCCTGTTATTGCCATGTCCACTAGCTATATTGCGCAGATCGCACGTATTACTCGCGGTAGCATGATAGAAACCATGCACTCCAACTTTATCCGTACCGCACGAGCAAAAGGCCTACCGAAGTATCGCATAATCTTTCAGCATGCTTTGCGCCCCGCCATGCTGCCTGTTGTTTCCTATCTTGGGCCTGCGTTTGTCGGTATCGTGACAGGTTCTGTGATTGTAGATGTGTATTTTGGCACCGGCGGTATTGGTCAGCACTTTATTAATGGCGCACTGAATCGCGACTATTCCATGGTCATGGGTGTCACCATTTTGGTCGGTACATTAACGATTCTATTCAATGCCATCGTCGATATTTTATACGCTGTTATTGATCCGAAAATTCGCTACTAAGGCCTCCTATTATGATTACTACAAAAGACAAAATTCAGGCCGTCGAACAGTTCGCCGAAAAAGTGGTGGAAGTCGAAGGTCGCAGTTTATGGCAAGACGCTCGTCGTCGCTTTTTTTCTAACCATGCCGCTGTAACCAGCTTAATTGTACTGACTATTATTACGGCAATTGCTTTGCTAGGCCCGTTTTTCAGCCAATGGAATTACGACGATATCGACTGGGAAGCACTATCTGATATTTCTACTTTGGGCCGCCCAAACATTGAAAACGGTCATTATTTTGGTACCGACACTCTAGGCCGTGATATTTTTGTTCGTACCATGCAAGGCGGACAAATCTCGCTATTGGTCGGCATCATGGGCAGCGCGGTAGCTATTGTAATAGGTACGCTTTACGGCGCGGCATCGGGTTACATAGGCGGTCGCGTTGACAGTGTCATGATGCGTTTCTTGGAAATTCTTAACTCTTTCCCTTTCATGTTTTTCGTGATCATTTTGATGACCTTGTTTGGTCGCCATATCTTCTTGATCTTTGTCGCCATTGGCGCGATCTCTTGGCTCGACATGGCGCGGATTGTTCGCGGCCAAACATTGAGCCTAAAAAACAAAGAATACATCGAAGCGGCTTACGCTTGCGGCGTGTCTACACCAAAAATCATCTTGCGCCACATTGTGCCAAACGTACTCGGTATCGTGGTCGTTTACGCTACTTTATTAGTGCCGAATATGATCTTGCTTGAGTCTTTTATCAGCTTCTTAGGACTCGGTGTTCAAGAACCAATGACAAGCTGGGGCGCATTGATTTCTGAAGGTGCTCAGAATATGGAAATAGCTATATGGCAATTGGCTTGGCCGCTTAGTTTCCTTGTCGTTACTCTGTTTTGTTTTAACTTCCTCGGCGATGGCTTACGCGATGCGCTTGATCCAAAAGACCGCTAAGGAGACCTTATGAGCTTATCAAATACAAAAAATTTGCTAGAAGTTAATAATTTACGAGTTAACTTCAGAACCCCAGATGGTTTTGTTACCGCAGTGAATGATCTGAACTTCACACTGGCACAAGGGGAAACCCTCGGCATCGTGGGTGAATCTGGTTCTGGTAAAAGCCAAACCGCTTTCGCTCTTATGGGATTGCTAGCCGGCAATGGTGTCATTGAAGGGGAAGCGCGCTTTAACGAGCAAAATATTCTTACCCTGAATGAAAAAGCCATGAACCGCATCCGCTCCAAAGAAATTGCGATGATTTTCCAAGATCCAATGACTTCATTGAATCCTTATATGAAAGTCGGTAAGCAGCTAATGGAAGTCTTAATGCTACACAAAGGCATGAGCAAAGCCGAAGCCTTTGAAGCCTCGGTCAAAATGCTCGACGCGGTGAAAATGCCCGAAGCGCGCAAACGTATGAACATGTACCCGCACGAATTTTCTGGCGGCATGAGACAGCGCGTGATGATCGCTATGGCCTTGTTATGCCAACCTAAGCTGTTAATCGCTGATGAGCCAACCACCGCCCTAGACGTAACCGTACAAGCTCAGATTCTGACCTTGCTAAACGAATTAAAAGACGACTTCAACACCTCCATCATCATGATCACTCATGATTTGGGCGTGGTCGCTGGCTTATGCGACAAAGTGTTGGTGATGTACGCCGGACAAACGATGGAATATGGCACCGCAGAAGATGTGTTTTATCGCCCTACGCATCCGTATACGCAAGGTTTATTAAAAGCCATTCCACGCCTAGATGCCGATGACGAAAAACTATCGACCATTCCAGGCAATCCACCAAACTTATTGCATATGCCATCTGGCTGTCCGTTCCAAACGCGCTGTGAATTTGCTAAAGAGCGCTGTGGAGAAAGCATGCCTGAGCTAAAAGAGTTTGCACCGGGTCAACTACGAGCTTGTCATAAATCCGTTGATGGATGGATCGCCTAATGAACACTTCAAATAACGTATTAATGGAAGTGAATAACTTAAAAGTCCACTTCAACATAAAGTCAGACAATGCATGGCCATGGGAAAAAGGCCAATCACTAAAAGCAGTAGATGGCGTTAATTTAACTATTTATGCTGGGGAAACTCTCGGTGTGGTAGGCGAATCTGGTTGTGGTAAATCCACGCTCGCGCGAGCTTTACTGCGTCTTGTGCCAATCACCGAAGGTAATGTGGTTTGGCTAGGTCAAGACCTAACGGATCTGGACAAAAAACAAATGCGCAGCAAGCGCCAAGAACTGCAAATGATCTTTCAAGATCCATTGGCGTCTCTTGATCCTCGTATGACAGTGGGCGATATCATCGCCGAACCGCTTAGAACCTTTCGTCCAGAACTATCAAAAGAAGCAGTAAAAGCTGAAGTTCGTAACATAATGGATCGCGTGGGTTTATTACCTAACGTGATTAACCGTTATCCTCATGAGTTTTCCGGTGGCCAGTGCCAGCGTATCGGTATTGCTCGCGCTTTGATCCTCAAACCAAAATTAGTTGTATGTGACGAGCCTGTTTCAGCGTTGGACGTTTCCATCCAAGCTCAAGTGGTCAATCTGTTAAAAGAGTTGCAAGCGGAAATGGGCTTGTCTTTGGTGTTTATCGCTCACGATTTAAGTGTGGTAAAACACATTTCAGACCGTGTATTGGTGATGTACTTGGGCAATGCAGTTGAATTAGCCAGCAAACGAGCGCTTTATGAAAACCCTCAGCACCCATACACCAAAGCCTTGATGTCTGCTGTGCCTGTACCGGACCCAAAAGTAGAGCGTGGTAAGAAAATTCAGCTCTTGACGGGGGATTTACCCTCTCCGATAAGTCCGCCGTCTGGTTGTGTTTTCCGTACGCGTTGCCCCCATGCAAATGAAGGTTGCGCGCAACTAAAACCTATCTTGCAAGTGTTATCAAATGAGCACCAAGCCGCCTGCTCGCGTCTTGCTGACATAACTTAATACATCTATTAAGTACGAAGAAGATACAGGCAAAACCAATTAAGCCGTTTTGAGGTTTCTCAATTAAGAGTACCAAAAACGGCTTAATTGTCTCTAAAACCCGCTATTCTTTCATTTCAAAGCGAGTATTCATCACACAAGCTCGCTATTTTTGTCTATCATAGAGTAAAAATCAGTCAAGCAACTAAGTTAGGCTCTTATTCATGCGTTTATGCTCTTCTTATACAAATCTAAATCCTCTTGTATTACTGTTTTTAGGTGTTATTTCTATTGCGTCCTACGCAGCAGATAAACCGAAAGGTAGAGTAATACTGACTGTATCTGGGGCGATTAATACCTCAAATTCAGAACAAGAATCGGCTTTTGATTTAGCCATGTTAGAGACCTTGCCACAACATTTCATTACTACCCATAATCCATGGACAAAAGGCATTCACACTTACCAAGGTTTTTCTGCCGCGGACCTATTAAAACAGTTAGGTAGTACAGCTACATTTTTACAAGTCACAGCTCTTAATGAGTACATGACTGAAATCCCCCTTAGTGACTTTACGGAAAACGGCGCGATTTTAGCAACTCATCTAGACGGAAAGCCGATGAGTGTTAGAAATCTCGGTCCCATTATGGTGATCTATCCATTCGATGAGCGTGAAGAGCTCAAATCAGAAATATTTTATGGTCGCTCCATCTGGCAAATTGATCGCATCAAAGCAATTGTGGTAACGGAGTAAAAATGGAGCGCTTGTTTAAAGGGAATACTTGGCTATCCAAATTCAAGCTATGGGTACTGTATGGTTTTATAGCTTTTATTATTGCCATCACCATTGCTGTATTCGGCATTATCACTTACACCAGTGATAGCTCAAAAAACAACAGTCGGCGCGTTTTTGAAAGCTCTTTATGGAACACTCTACAACTACAAATACAATCATATCGTTTTCTTAATTACTTAATAGCATTAGAAGATAGCGATTACCCTCTGAACGGCAATGCCTTCTTTGAATATGACTTGCTAATGAGTCGAGTAGACTTGCTTAGACAAGGAGATGTTGGCTCTCTAATTCGCACTTTCGAAGGAGGACGTACAACGAGGCTATTGAATATTATTAACGGTGAGTTAGAGCTACTCAGTTTCAATTTATCTAAAATAGAAAATGGCGATACTTCCTATCTACCCGACTTAATTGAACGTATTCAACGTATCGAAGATCAAATCAACGAATTTGTCACTTTAGTAAACAAAGGCAGCAATGAGTTCATCAGTAACCAACATAGAACCTTGCAGAAAAACTTAGATGATATTCAACTGCTCTCAATGGCACTGTTAGCCTGTTTACTGTGTTTATGCTTTTTTACAGTAAAAGGATTAACTGAACTTAAAAATGTCATTAGGCGTAACAAAGATCTTAAGCTAGGCATCCAAACAATTAACGAAGATAAAGCCAATTTACTCTCCTTCGTGAATCAAGAAATACGCTCTCCTATAAATGCTATTCTAGGAACGGCTAAAACACTAAATTGTACGACGTCAAAAAATGACATAAAGGTGCTATCAAAGCATATTGACGAATCAGGTCATCAATTACTTCAAACCATAGAAATGCTCTCTGACTTAGCATTAATTGATGCCAAGCAGCTAACACTTAATCCAACGATCGAGTATCTCCAAAATAGTGTTGAAGATTGCCTTGCTATTTTTGAGCCTCAGATGGCGCGGAAAAACTTACAAAGCATCCTCTATATTGACCCTCTTTTGCCCAAAGATATCAGCCTAGATTTTATTAGGACGAAAGAAATCATTGTTGCGCTGCTGCAAAATGCCATCACACATACGCCATCAGGTAGCATTAGTTTGCAAATTAGACCCTCAGCACTAAGTGCGCCTCAAATGCCACTAGCTACAGACACAAAAGAAATCCGAGTACTACAAATTGCCCTTAGAGACACTGGGCTAGGCATGCCAAATGAGTTACAACAAAATTTAAGAGTAAACCCGTATTTACCTATGCAAAAAGAAGGACCTCTACCCAGTAAAGTCGGCTTGAGTCTGGCGTTATGCCACAAATTAGTTTATCTAATGCAAGGTGAGATGCATTTTTCCTGCGCACCGCAAAAAGGCTGTGAATTTTGGGTAGATATACCTTTTTATGTACCCAACGATTGCCCGTCGACAAAACAGCTAAACTTTCAATGCCCAGATCAAACGCAAGCATTGATCATTGAAACAGACATACACCTAGCTAAAATTATTAGTTTGCAGCTAGCAGCATTTAATATCGACGCAGTTATTTCAAAAGATGGTAGCCTGCAAGAATACAAAAACTACGATATGGTTATTCTGGGTAATACTCCTAGATTCGAACGCGATGGCTATGATGCACTACAACAATGGAAAACAAAGTCATGCCCTATTCTTGGCTATCACCCTCAAGCGGTTAACAACTCAGAATACCCAATCATGCCTTTACAATTTCCACTTACTCAGACCCAACTAGAGCCACTTATTGCGAGCCTCTTTTCATATCAAATAACAGCATCCCAAGAAACATCGTCAAAGGCCCATAAAAATGATTGATCACGCCCATCTAGATTCTCTTATTCAGCTACTAGGAAAGGACACAATTAACACAATACGCTTGGAGTTTGTTGACGACAGCAATGAGAAAATGGCCCAGCTCATGCAAGCTTGGGAAAAAAGAGACCATCAAGAATTGAAGCAAGTGAGTCATTCACTCAAGTCCGCCAGTTTAAATATGGCTATGCAGATATTTGCTAAACAATGCCAGTTAATAGAAACAGCAGCAACACAGCATATTGAGCAAGGAATGCAAACCATCATCGATGGCCTGCCCGCCATTCATCAAGCATCACTAGACGAGCTTGAAGCGTACTTTTTATAACAAAAAATTAACACAGTTAAATTGACCAGCTAAAATCTGTAGCTTCAATAAAAGTCGCTACAAAAGACTCTAGACCGGCTTGGTCAACATCAGAGAATCGACCTACTTTTGGGCTATCCATATCAAACACAGCCATTAGCTGACCTCCCACCACAACAGGAATGACGACCTCGCTCGCCGATGCTGCATCACAGGCAATATGGCCGTCAAATGCGTGAACATCTTCAATACGTTGAGTCTGCAAAGTAAGTGCTGCCTTACCGCATACTCCGCGACCGAATGGAATACGAGTACAAGCCACCTTACCCACATAAGGCCCGAGTACTAATTCCTCACCACGAGCAAAATAGAAACCCGACCAATTCAGATCCGTTACGGTTTGCATAACAAACGCTGAAAATTGCGCGGCATTACAGATAAAATCGCGCTCACCACTTAGCAAAGCAGCTAACTGAGCGTTGAGCTCTTGATAAAACTCTTCAGAAGAGCCAGTAGAATGAGTTTCTATGGTAAACATCGTATTTCACACCAGTTAAAACGAAAAACTGATGATAACAAAGTCAATGGAAAGAAGAAGGTAGGAAGGGCAATAATAAAAAATGAGAGAACCAGAAAAATTCGATCTCTTGGCTCATGAAGAGGACCAAGAGATCGACCATAACACTTATTTTTTATTCATATCGGCAGAAAGGTCATTCACATTCACATGACGAACATCAACACCTTTTACCATGAAGATCAAATGCTGACAGGTATGACGAGCATGATCACCAATACGCTCCAAAGAACGTAATACCCAAATCACGTTAATCACACGAGAAATACTGCGTGGATCTTCCATCATATAGGTCACCAAAGAACGCATTGCGGTATTGTATTCTTGATCCACAGTTCGATCTTGTTTCGCCACCTTAATAGCCGCTTCAATGTCTAAACGCGCATATGCATCTAAAGAATCATGAATCATGCGAGATACCATTTGACCGATACGATTGATCTCTACGTAACCACGAGGAGACTCGCCTTCATTGATCAGGTTTAATGTCAGATTAGCAATTTTCTTCGCTTCATCGCCAATACGCTCTAGCTCACTGACCGCTTTACTAATCGACAAAACCATACGCAAATCAGATGCTGCAGGTTGGCGCTTAGCCAAGATACGACGGCACTCTTCGTCAATCAAACCATCTAACTGATTTACCGTAGCATCTTGGTTTTTCACGTCTTCTGCCAAAGAACCATTCGCATCTAATAAAGCCTGTACTGCGTCTTGCACTTGGTTTTCAACAACACCGCCCATGGTCAAAAAGTGTTGGCGAAGCAATTCCAGCTCATTGTTAAACTGCTGGGAAATATGATCCGTTGTTAATTCTTTCATAATGCGTCCTCCGCCTAGCCGTAGCGGCCCGTGATGTAGTCTTCTGTTTGTTGTTTGCTTGGGTTAGTGAACAAAGTGTTCGTGTCGCCAAACTCAATCAAATCACCCATGTACATAAACGCTGTGTAATCAGATACGCGCGCTGCTTGCTGCATGTTGTGTGTCACAATCGCGATAGTGAACTCGTTTTTCAACTCATGAATCAACTCTTCGATCTTCAAGGTTGAAATAGGGTCCAACGCTGAAGCAGGCTCATCCAGCAATAACACTTCTGGTTTTACCGCAACCGTACGAGCGATAACCAAACGCTGTTGCTGACCACCTGACATACCCAAAGCGCTTTCATGTAGACGATCTTTTACTTCGTCCCATAACGCCGCAGAGCGAAGTGCCCATTCAACCGTTTCATCAAGCAGACGCTTTTTATTAATACCCTGAATACGAAGGCCATAAGCGACGTTTTCATAAATACTTTTGGGGAACGGGTTTGGCTTCTGGAACACCATGCCAACACGACGGCGTAGCTCAGCAACGTCTGTGCCCTTAGCGTAGATATTCTCATCACGTAAGTTGAGCTCACCTGTAATACGGCAACCATCTACCAAATCATTCATACGGTTAAAACAACGTAATAACGTCGATTTACCACAACCAGAAGGCCCGATAAACGCTGTTACCTTTTTTTCTGGAATGACCATGTTTACGCCTTTCAGCGCTTCTTTTTCACCGTAATACAGGTGCAAATCGTTTACAGATAGGCAAACGGTTTCATCTTCAATGCGCAACGCCTGTTGGCTACGCTGCATTGCTGAAATATCAATTGAGTGTGTTTTAACGTCGCTCATAATAATCTCTTCTCCGCCGCTTACATTTCCAGCGATTTGTATTTTTCACGTAAATGATTTCGGATCGTTACTGCTGACAAATTCAGCAAAGCAATAACCACCACAAGCAATAAGGCTGTTGCGTACACAAGAGGTCGTGCCGCTTCCACGTTAGGACTTTGGAAACCAACGTCATAAATATGGAAGCCTAGGTGCATGAATTTTTGATCTAAATGGATGTAAGGGTAATTACCATCCAATGGCAATGATGGCGCTAGTTTCACTACCCCAACCAACATCAATGGTGCCACTTCACCTGCCGCACGAGCGACCGCCAAAATAACCCCAGTCATAATAGCCGGACTCGCCATTGGCAACACCACCCGCCACAAGGTTTCAAACTTAGTTGCACCCAGAGCCAAGCTGCCTTCTCGCACGTTACGAGGAATACGTGATAAACCTTCTTCAGTAGCCACAATCACGACAGGTACCGTCAATAATGCTAACGTGATAGACGCCCACATCAAACCACCGGTACCAAAGGTTGGAGATGGCAAGGCTTCTGGGAAGAACGCTTGGTCAATACCGGAACCTAAAAAGTAAATAAAGAAACCTAAACCAAACACACCGTAAACGATAGAAGGTACACCTGCTAAATTGTTTACCGCGATACGAATAATACGAGTTACCCAACCTTGAGACGCGTATTCACGAAGATAAACCGCCGCAACCACACCAAATGGTGTCACCAGAACCGTCATCAGCAGAACCATCATGACAGTACCGAAAATGGCTGGGAACACACCACCTTCTGTGTTGGCTTCACGCGGCTCGTCTGACAAGAATTCCCACAATTTAGTGAAGTAAAAACTCATCTTCTGAGGCACGCCCATCGCATTAGCACGGTAAGCGTGAACAATCTTGGCTACCGGCATTTCATGCACAGAGCCGTCCATCACTTGCACAACAAAGGTATCGCGGTTGATTTTGGCATAAAGGTCGATCAGGCTTTGCTGAAGGCCTTTGTACTCTTCATCGTATTGACCACGTTCTGCTGCAAGATCTGCCGCTGCCGCTGGTGTTAGCTTGTTTTCTAGTTCTAAACGACGTTGCTCAAGACGAATACGCTCCAATGCGTAGTTGATCTTACCAATGTCTTTTTTCTCAATTTCATGGATCTCATCGAAAAGAACGGCTGCACGTTCAATGCTCTTCTCAAACGCATTCCATGTCGCCATAGCCGAATCAGTTGGCGTCAAGTCTGTGGTTTCAGAAACGATCTTGCCATCTTCTTTCACTGCTTTAAGGTAACCATATAAGTTACCCCATTCACGACGCTCAGCGGTGAATAACATTTCTGGACGTTTAGTGTCGGTTAGATATTCATCGATAACCCAACGAAAATCCGAACCGTACACATCACGGTTACCGGTTTTCATGAGAGTACGTTGCATCAACTGATGTTGATCTGGAATAGCAATTCCCGCTTCACGTAACTGGGCCGCAGGAACTTCCACGCTTTCAACTCGTTCTGCAACAAGATTGTATTCAGATTCACCTGGCAAAGCGTAATGTGTTTCTACCACATCCGCAGGCCAAAAATGCCCTAAACCACGCACTGCAATAAGCAGTAACAAACCTACAACCATGATGACTGAAATGGCTACTGCGCCTGCGTTTAGCCACACCCATGGATCACCAGACTTGACCCATTCAGATACGGATTTTTTCTTCATTTTCATTTGAGTACTCATTATAGCGACCCGTATTTTTTGCGTAGGTGCTGACGCACGGTTTCAGCGATTGTGTTCACCACAAAGGTGAAGATAAAGAGCACAAACGCCGCTAAGAACAAGATACGATAGTGAGAACTTCCCACCTCAGACTCTGGCACCTCTACCGCCAAGTTGGCTGCTAGAGTCCGCATACCTTCGAATATGTTGAAATCCATAATCGGCGTATTACCCGTTGCCATCAGTACAATCATGGTTTCACCCACGGCACGACCCATACCAATCATAACGGCAGAGAAAATACCAGGGCTCGCGGTCGGTAACACCACGCGAGTCATGGTTTGCCAGTAAGTAGCACCCAATGCTAATGAACCTTGAGTTAAGGCTTTTGGCACACTAAAGATGGCATCTTCAGTAATAGAGAAAATAGTCGGGATAACCGCAAAGCCCATGGCAAAACCAACCACCAGCGCGTTACGTTGGTCAAAGGTAATACCAAGATCATGAGTAATCCAGCCGCGAATGTTGCCACCAAAGAAGTTCAATTCAATGATTGGACTCATCGCCAAACAGAACCAAGCTAAAAATACGATAACTGGAATAAGCAACAATGGCTGCCAGCCATCAGGCACCAACCAGCGAATTTGCTGAGGTAAACGTGACCAAATATAAGCAAATAGTAGAATACCAACCGGCAGAACGACGAAAATACTGAACGTTGCTGCTAGGTTTTCTTCTAAGAAGGGCGCGAAGAACAAACCCGCTAAGAAGCCCAAAATTACCGTTGGTAGGGCTTCCATCAATTCGATCACAGGTTTGATCTTACGACGTAATGCAGGCGCCATGAAGTAAGCTGTATAGATAGCACCACAAATCGCCAAAGGCACCGCCATTAACATCGCATAGAATGCTGCTTTCAAGGTACCAAATGCTAATGGCATCAAGCTGTATTTAGGTTCGAAGTCATTGTTCGCCGCAGAAGACTGCCAAGTGTAAGTCGGCTCTTGGTAACCTTCGTACCACACCTTGCCCCACAAAGAGGACCAAGATACTTCTGGGTGTTCGTTGTCTACGTGGAAGAAATGCACACCTTTGCTGTCTTCTAACAACAAACCGTTTGCTCGTGGTGCAAAGCTGATTAGGCGAGCGGTTTTATCACTCAGTTTTTCATTCAAAACTTGGCGAGTAGATGTTGCATTATAGATAGCAACCAAGCCACGCTCATCCAAGGTAGCAAAACCTTTACGACGTTGCTCCATTGCCAAATCGACTAAGGCAACAGGTTGTTTAACATCGCGAATAAAAGTGAGTTTTTCTTCGTTGGTATCATCGTTACGAACGTTAAACCACTGGCTCACTCGACCAGAAGAGTCCGCTACCATGATAGAAGACTTACCCAATAGGTAGGTCATCGAAATAAGTTTGGTACTAGCGTCTTTGAACAGTGACATTTCATTTTTAAGCTCGATATTATCGAAATCTCGCAGATCAAACTCACTCATGGCACCAGAACGCGTCGCCACATATAGGTAACGCTGATCACCACTCAGTAGCATGCTGGCTACATCAGGAACGAAAGGTAATGGCTCGCTCTGCTCGCTCAATTCCACTTCATCAGTGATAAAGTTAACGTCTTTCGTTACTTTAGTGATGGCGCTGCTTGAATCACCAATCGCCGCCATGGTTAAACTGTCGCTGCCATCACGAAGCGCTAGCTTCTTGATCGCGAAATCCGCCACATCAACAGGTTCTTCACCATATGGGTATTCAACCACTGGCGTAATTTTACGCTCGCCACCAGGATAAGAAGTCTTGTAATCATGTTTTACAATCAGCGCTTTACCGTCTTCATAACCAAACGCCATTAAATGGCTAGTATCTGATTCAATAGCAAAGGCGGTGACTTTTTCAGTACGAAGATTTTTGACAATATTGATCACGCTGCCATCAGCAACAGAGAAGAAGACAATACTACCATTACTCGCCACTCGCATACCGATTTCAGCTTGCTCTTCGGTAGTTAAGTAAAGGCTTTCACCTTGATCCTGTGCAGGCAAGGTGTAGCTCGCCTTAGGATCAATACTAGCGCTAGAAAACAATGGCGCCACTTCATAAAGTAAATAGAAGCAAATCAGCAGCACAGCCAAAATAACACTGCTGCCACCCACGGCAATACCCATTCCAGCCATACGGTCTTTCAGGGCGCGAATTTTACGATGACGCTTTAAAGCTGGCGTATTGAAATCCAGCTCAGGCATCTGATGGTCAGTTGATTTAGTCATCCGCATTCATCTTTGTTGTGTGACATTTTTTTATGTGACAGTAGTGTGACAGCCTACTGCACAGAGAAAAGTAGGAGAGCGTTTCGGCCCTCCTACTTTAAGCATCTAATCCGTAGCTCACTACAGCGCTGCTTAGTTAATACCTAGATCTTTCAGATATTTACTAGCTACTTTCGCTGGAAGAGGTACATAACCGTCTTTTACGACAACCTCTTGGCCCATTTTAGAAAGAACCATTTTCACGAACTCACGTTGTAGTGGTTCAAGCGGCTTATTAGGCGCTTTGTTTACGTAAACGTAAAGGAAACGAGACAGTGGGTATTTGCCAGTCGCTGCATTTTCAATCGTTGCATCAACAAACTCGCCACCGTCTTTCTTAGTCAAAGGTACGGCACGTACAGAAGACGTTTTGTAACCGATGCCAGAGTAACCAATACCGTTAAGAGAAGTTGATACAGACTGAACAACAGAAGCAGAACCAGGTTGCTCATTTACACTGTTTTTGAAGTCACCTTTAAAAAGCGCGTGCTCTTTGAAGTAACCGTAAGTACCAGATACTGAGTTACGACCAAATAATTGAATGTCGCGTTTAGCCCAAGCACCGTCTAGGCCAGCTTTACCCCAGTTAGTGATGTCTTCGCTGTGGCCACCCTTACGAGTAGAAGAGAAAATCGCATCTACTTCAGGAAGAGACAAACCTTTGATTGGGTTATCTTTATGTACGAATACCGCTAGAGCATCGATAGCCACTGGGATAGCTGTTGGCTTGTAGCCGTACTTTTTCTCAAACGCTGCGATTTCTTTGTCTTTCATTGTACGAGACATAGGGCCGAAGTTTGAAGTACCTTCAGTCAAAGCTGGTGGCGCAGTAGAAGAACCAGCCGCTTGAATTTGGATGTTTACATTTGGGTATAGACGTTTAAAGTCTTCTGCCCACAATGTCATCAAGTTTGCTAGGGTGTCAGAGCCAACACTTGAAATATTGCCAGAAACGCCACTTGCTTTGCTGTAAGACATCAAATTTGAATCAACATCTGCAAAAGCGTTAACAGAAACGCTTACTGCCGCTGTCATCGCTAAACCTGCAACTAGTTTTTTCATCACATAAACCTCAGTGGTTGTAGTCAAATATTTATGAGCAACTGCCCATAGCTCGTTCGATGCTTTGTACTATAGGAAAGATATGTGACAGAAATGTTAAACAATGAAATATTTCAAAAATAAATTATGAGTCTTTACAAAACCAATAGGAAATCGTCACGAGCAAACAGCAAGTTTCTTTGTCCATACGATTTTAATCGCTGTAACATATTCCAACACTACGCCATTGAAAGGGCCCACTAAGTTGCTCAAACGTCAAAATAAACGCTTATCTAATCGTTACTTATTATTGTCCCTAGTAGTAGCGCTCGTGCCATTATTGGTTTTTTCCGGACTCTATGACACTTATCTGAATCAGCTAGTTATAAAAATATCGAGTGAACAATTAAGTACTCGCGTTGCGACTGTTCAGAATGAATTTCAGGCTAATCTTCGTGAGCGACTTTATCAGCTTGATGTCCTAGCCGATGAATTAGACAACCCCAAAATTTATACGCTTGATGGAGCTCAGTCGTTGTCGTCTGAATTGCAAACCTTGCTAAGAATTCAAACAGACTTACAAAATGTCTATGGCATTGCATTTTTTGATGAGCACAAACAATACTTGTGGAGCTTTCCTGAATACGCCTACTCGCAAAACCGCTACAATCAATCCTTGATCTATCCTGTTACACAATTTGAAGACGCTGGCATTTATGGTCCAGAAACCTATTCATTTGATCGACCCTCTTCCGTCTTATTATTAAAACAAATCAACACCAGCAGTTTTGCCATCGAACATGCGCCATACATCGGCATTATTCTGCGCTTTAATTCGCTCGCTTCTATACCCAAGATACTCGGTGTCGATGGTATTTATACACCATTATTAGATGTTCCTGGTGATCGTTTATTTGATATCGTCGGTCAGCCTGTGGACAAAGATACAAGCATTAACACCAGTTATGATTTGCTGCCCAACTGGTCACTAAAGCTGCGTCAAAACAAAGATCTTTCTAGCCCACCAAGTGCAGAAATGCGTTACTGGCTGATTCTCTTGGTACTATTTACCGCCGCAGGCCTATTACTGCTGCATTGGTATATTTCAAAACGCTTAAACCGACAACTGGATAAACTCATTGATCGCGTCGAAAGTATTGCTGCTGGCGATTTAGACTCACCAGTGCCATTGCAACCAGGAACAGAATTAAAACGGTTAACCTTAGCCATTGATCGCATGCGCTTACAACTACATCACGTAATTCAAGCATCAGTAGAAATGGAGAGACAAGCCTCATTAGGACAACTGGCGGCGGGATTAGCTCATGACATTCGAAATCCGCTGACCATTATCCGTATGACGATACAAACTTTAATTAAGCGAGAATCCAACCCGCAACATAATGAAATGCTGGTGATGGTTGAAGAAGAAATAGAGCGCGTTAATCGAGTCATTGAAAACTTGCTAAACTTCGCTCGACCGACACAACCAAAATTAGAGAAAATAAGCTTGCTAGAGCTACTAGAAGGTATTCGAGCACTGGTAAACGCGTCAGCCAGAAAACAAAATGTTGGGATTACGCTAGACTGCGACCCTTTACTTGAGATAACTGCCGATTTGTCTCATATTCGACAGATTTTAATGAACTTAATACTCAATGCGATTCAGGCAATGCCAACAGAAGGTGGGCAAATCACCTTGCTTGGATCAAAGAAAGATGGGCAAATTATTTTATCCGTAACCGACAATGGTAAAGGCATTCCAGCATCACTCATGCCACGAGTATCGGAACCTTTCTTTACTACTAAGTCTGCGGGCACAGGATTAGGATTAGCAATCTGTCATGTATTAGCCAAGTCCAACCATGCTGAACTTTCCATCGAAAGTCAGGAGAATACAGGCACTAAAGTTCAACTATGTTTTCAAAACGACCGAATAGAAGAAGATAAATATGAGTAGCCTAACTGTTTTGGTAATAGATGATGAACCCAACTTGGTTCGCAGCATCCAGTTCTCCCTTAATGACCAAAACATGGATCTCCACGCGGCGTATTCTGGAACCGAGGGTATAAAAACATTTACAACCTTAGTTCCAGACGTCGTGTTATTGGATTTAGGCCTACCAGATATGTCCGGCTTAGACGTATTAACTCAGTTAAAAAGCCTATCTGCTGACACGCCAGTCATCATGATTTCTGCACATGGTGATACTAGAACCGCAGTAAAAGCAGTAAAAGAAGGCGCGCTCGACTACATCACCAAACCGTTTGATATCGATGAGTTAGAACTTTTAATTCGTCGCTGTGGTGAACAGCAGAGGCTATCAAAAGAACTGCGCTTTTTGCGCTCTAAGCAAATCCATACGCATCGTATTATTGGCAATAGCCATAGCACCCAACAACTCCGTGACATGATAGAACAAGTAGGTAGTAGTGCTGCTAAAACCATTTTGATCTCAGGCCAATCTGGAACAGGGAAAGCCTTAATTGCACGCAGCTTGCACGATGTTCGTTTTGATGATGCCCCTTTTATCGAAATAAATTGTGCCGCACTACCTGAACAGCTTATCGAGGCAGAGCTATTTGGTGCAGAACGCGGTGCCTATACTGGCGCGGTACAAAAGCGAGATGGTCTTATTTCACTAGCAGATAATGGCACATTATTTTTAGATGAAATTGGCGAAATGCCATTAGCCATTCAAGCAAAATTACTGACGTTTCTAGAGAATCGCGTTTATCGCTCCATCGGTGGAGGAAAAGAACGCAAAGCCAATGTCGTGGTCATTGCTGCCACCAACAAAGACCTTAAAGAGGCCGTTGATGCCGGTACTTTCCGCACCGATTTGTATTACCGACTCAATGTGGTACCAATTAATGCCCCAGCGCTAAGTGAGAGAACGCAGGACATTGCTTTATTAGTAAGTTTCTTCAGTGAGCAGTTTGCAAAACAAGAAGGCTGTAATCCGCCAATTTGGAGCGATGACGTTATTTTCCAACTTAAAGCCTACTCGTGGCCGGGTAACATTCGGGAACTCAAAAACTTAGTCGAACGCATTACTATTTTGTATCCAGGCCAAGCAGCCATGCCAAAACATTTACCAAGCGAATATCGACAAGGCCCACTACAGCCTAAAATAGAGGACTCAAATTACTCTTCGTCAGTAGAAAACAAAGAACGAGAGCTAATCCTAAGTGCTTTAAGCAAATGTGGCGGCAGAAAAGGCCTTGCGGCTGAACAACTCGGCATATCTAGGCACGCGTTAAAACGCAGAATACAAAGACTTCATATAGATCTTTAAACTCAGAAAAAATAACAATAAGAATGCCCTTATGAAAAAATTAACCTGGTTACTCGCCCTATTAGGATGTTTCACAGCAACAAACAGCCAAGCCGAAATAGTGCTAGGCAATCAAGACAAAGCTGACATAAATGTTGGCTGCCTTTTTCCGCTTACTGGACGTGGCGGTTTATATGGCGAAGACAGTAAAATTGGCATTCAGCTAGCACTGGAACAGCTGGCGAACAAAACTGATCACTATCCTAGTTTAAAAATCATTATTGAGGACTCTAGATCGAAAGCCTCACGAGCCACACGTTTAGTAAAAGAATTGGTAAGAGATCATCAAACACGCTTCATTTGTGGCGTGGTGAACTCATCTATTGCGTGGCAAGTTGCCCAAGTTGCAGAGCAAGAAAACGCCTTTTTTATTGGCACTGATCACGCTTCATCTCGCATGACAGATACAGGCAAGCGCCCTTTATATTTTCGTGTCAGTAATAACACCCAACAAAGTATGCTGGCAGGAGCCAAATATATTCGTGAGCATTTTCCGTCTTCCGCCAGCAAACCCATTAAAATTTCCTATATTGGCCCAGACTACGAGTACGGCTACACCATGTGGGATGATTTAGAAGATGCCCTTAAACAGCAACAAGTCAACTATGAAGTCGTCACTACTTTATGGCCCAAACTTTATGAACCAAACTACTTTACCTTTATTCAGGCACTCCTAGAGAAGCCAACAGATTTGATCGTAAATGCCATGTGGGGTGGCGATCTTGTCACCTTTATTCAACAAGCCAATAGCGCTAATCTTTTCCAACATGCACGTTTTGCTAATTTCGACACTGGCGCCAACTTTGAAGTCCTTGCAGCATTAGGCGAAGACATGCCCGAAGGACTCATTTTGGCATCTCGTCATCACAATAACTGGCCAGACACAGCATTTAATCAATGGTTTGTATCACGCTTCCATGAATTAAGCGGACGCTATCCTTCTTATGCTGCCGAAGGTGCGTACTCAGGAATAATGGCCATTGCTGAAGCCGTTCACCTTGCGGGTGTCGATGCAACTAACGAAGAGTTGCAAACTGTACTCGAAAACTTAGTGATTAAACTACCAGAAGATCCCACAGGTTTTTCGTCCTACATGGATGCAAACACTCACCAACTTCAGCAAGTTATTTCCATCGGAACCTCGACTAAAGACACCTCCCTTCCCCCAGCAGCACGTTTGCTGCATAACTGGTCGGTTTACTACCCTGATCGTCGTCAATCGCACTAATTTTTTGAGCGGTTACCGATCATAAAATGGCGATCATCATGATCGGTAACCGCTCAAAACATCCATATAGACATACCTAAAAAAAACACTTTTTTATATTAATCAAATAGATAGATATTATTAAAAAACTGGCATCCTGCTTGCTCTTATCTAAGAAGCAACATTGTTCTTAGTAAAAAAATAAGAGCGCGCATTAATACAAATGCCATCCTATCTCATAAGACCTCCCAGCGACTTGAGTGGCTTCTTATTTATTATTTCTTTTGAGCAATGACGTGTTCGTCATCTGTTTATGGCTCCTTTGTGATCCTAGCAACGACAAAAACAGAGCGTCTTAAAATAACCAATATAAAGGTGATACTCATGTTAAAAGACATGTCACTTCTAAAAACTCGCTGCTTAGTCAATGGCGAGTGGGTCGAAGCCAAAGCAAAAACCACACACCCTGTCACGAATCCTGCTACAGGCGAAGTCATCGCAGAAATTCCTCATCTTTCACCAGAGGAAATCCCTGCTGTTATAGAAGCATCTCGCATTGCACAAAAAAAATGGGCGGCACTCACCGCCAAAGAGCGCTCTGTAATATTAAGACGCTGGTTTGAGCTAATGATCGAGAATACCGACGACCTAGCCCTATTGATGACTACAGAACAAGGCAAACCGTTAGCCGAAGCAAAAGGCGAAATTGGCTACGCTGCATCTTTCATTGAATGGTTTGCTGAAGAAGCAAAACGCATTTATGGCGACACGATTCCAGCACCTCGCGCAGATCAGAGACTGACCGTTATCCGTCAACCTATTGGTGTAACCGCCGCGATTACCCCATGGAATTTTCCAGCCGCGATGATTACCCGCAAAGCCGCGCCAGCACTGGCAGCAGGATGCTCAATGATCGTTCGTCCTGCGGACTTAACGCCGCTTACTGCGTTAGCCATTGGCGAATTAGCACAACGTGCCGGTATTCCTGCTGGCGTTTTTCAAGTCATCACGGGGTCTGCTAGCAAACTAGGCAAGGTTCTTACCGACAGCCAAGTCGTTAGCAAGCTGTCTTTCACAGGATCAACGGAAGTCGGTCGTTTATTAATGGCGCAATGCGCGCAAACCATCAAAAAAGTCTCTTTGGAACTTGGCGGCAACGCGCCCTTTATCGTCTTTGATGATGCGGATCTTGATAAAGCTGTTGAAGGCGCTATGGCTTCTAAATACCGTAACGCGGGACAAACCTGTGTTTGCGCAAACCGTATTTTGGTTCAGCGCGGTGTTTACGAAGAATTTACTGCGAAACTGACCGAAAAAGTCAAAGCTTTAAAAGTAGGTAGCGGTGTTGAAGCTGGCACCGACATTGGCCCAATGATCGAAGAAAAAGCCATCACTAAAGTAGAAGATCATATCCAAGACGCCGTCAGCAAGGGCGCCAAACTGGTCTTTGGTGGCGAACGTTTGGGAGGGCTCTTCTTACAGCCAGCGATTTTGACCGGTGTCACTGCTGACATGAAAGTCGCACAAGAAGAAACCTTTGGTCCGATGGCGCCGTTGTTTGCGTTTGATACCGAAGAAGAAGCCATCGCCATGGCAAACGATACGATTTTTGGACTCGCCGCGTATTTCTATACTCGCGATCACGGCCGCATGATCCGCGTATCAGAAGCGCTGGAATACGGCATGGTTGGTCACAACACAGGGTTGATTTCAAACGAAGTCGCGCCTTTCGGTGGCGTCAAACAGTCTGGTCTCGGACGCGAAGGCTCTAAGTATGGCATCGAAGAATATCTCGAAATGAAATACGTATGCAGCGCTCTATAAGCCAACAACAGTAGCCAACAACAATAAATTGGAGATCATTATGACTGACGGCATCAAACCTTTTTCTTTTAATACGCCCGGTTCCATGCACCTTGAATGGGGTGGCGCAAAGCGTCTTGGTGAACTGCTTGGTGAGTGGTTCAAAGAACGTAACTTATTAATCGTCACTGACAAATTTTTGAATGAAAGCGGCCTATTGGAACAAACCAAAGACTCGCTAAAAAAACACGGTTTCACGGTAACTGTATTTGACGATGTGGTCGCTGATCCACCAGAACACGTGCTAATGGAATGTGTCGAGCAAGGTAAACAAAGCCATGCCGATATCGTCCTAGGCTTGGGTGGTGGGTCTTCTATGGACATAGCCAAATTAGTTGCTGTCATGCTTACATCTGAACAACCACTATCTGAGCTATACGGCATTGGTAAAATCACTGGCACCAGAACGCCATTGATACAAGTTCCTACCACGGCAGGCACAGGTTCGGAAGTGACCAACATCACAATTCTTACCACTGGCGAAACCACAAAAATGGGCGTGGTATCGCAGCAGTTGTACGCAGATCGCGTCTTGTTGGATGCAGAGTTAACTGTTGGTCTTCCAGCGTTACCAACTGCAGCAACAGGCATTGATGCCATGGTTCATGCTATTGAAGCCTACACGTCGGTTCATCTTAAGAATCCGTTGTCAGATGCATTGGCAAAAGAAGCCTTGCGTCTCTTGAGCCAAAACCTAGTTACTGCGTGCCAAGATGGACAAAACCGCGCGGCCCGTGAAGCTATGTTGTTAGGTGCAAATTTAGCGGGCCAAGCCTTCTCTAATAGCCCAGTGGCAGCGGTACACGCCCTTGCTTATCCATTGGGCGGTCATTATCACCTACCTCATGGCTTAACGAACGCTCTCATGCTTGGTCCAGTCTTACGCTACAACATGGCAGTTGCTGCGCCATTGTATGCGGAACTTGCCGATGTCGTTCTGGGTTATTCAGATGAAGAGATGGAAATACGCTCAGCGAAATTCGTCGATTTCATGCAAAAACTGATGAACGAATCTGGCGCACCGCAGCGCCTACAAGATGTTGGTGTCACCGAAGAAAGCCTACCAACACTTGCCAAAGACGCCATGCTACAAACTCGCCTGTTAGGCAACAACCCTGTTCCAGTAACTGAAGAAGATGCATTGGCTTTGTATCAAGCTGCTTTCTGATTCTAAGCAACCTCGCCCCATGAAGGTGGGGCTAATAACTAAAAAAATAAAAGGAAATAACCATGAGAGAAGAACGCATTGATGGCCAAGAAACACCCTATTGGAAAATGGGGCCTTTTAAAGTCAGGCTGCCTTTTGTCCATTATCGTTTCGAATGGCCGGATTACTTTCAGGGCCTACTAATGTGTGCGGTCGACTTAGCCGCCATTCCGTTAATGACAGAACTACTCGGGATGCCATTTGAAGTCGCATTGGCAGTCGTCATGCTTAATGGCTTGTTCTATTTGTTACACCATTTGTTAGGCGACCCTGTCGTACCTGGTTGGATCACGCCAGCGATTCCACTACTTATGGCATATTGCTCAACCTTCCCTGAAGGGCCTGAACGAATACATGCTCTCGTATCATTCCAGTTACTCTTAGGGGTATTTGCGATTTTCATTGGTGCCTCGGGATTAGCTCAGAGGGTCGTTTCTCTCATACCACAGGCAATAAAATCTGGCATTATCATAGGTGCCGGTATTGCTGCTGTCATGGCGGTATTTAAAGTAGACGGACGTTTTGATACTTATCCTGTGACCATTACGCTTGCGGTTGGCGTGGCGTTCTATGTGATATTTTCGCGTCATTTTGCAGAACTAAAGCAAAACAATGCCTTGTTTAATCTTATTGGTAAGCTGGGCATCTTCCCTATCATAGTTTTAGCAATTCTCATTGCACCAACTGTTGGTGAAACCTCTTGGCCGACAATTCAGTGGGGATTCTCATCTCCAGACTTTGTTACTCTTTGGAAAGAGTACACAGTATTCGGTCTCGGTATGCCGCCAATTATGATGTTTATTACCGCAATACCAACCGTCCTTGCAGCCTACATTGTGTTGTTTGGCGACGTATTACAAAGTAAAGCGATTTTAGATGAAGCCGATCTAATTCGTACCGACGAAAAAATTGATTACAGTCCAGACCGTGCACACTTGATTTTTGGCGCAAGAAACTCAGCAATGTCGATTCTTGGCCCAGATGTAACAATGTGTGGACCATTGTGGGCTGCTATGCACGTAGTAATAACAGAGCGTTTCAGCCAAGGTAAAAAAGCCATGAACTCCATCTTTGGGGGCGCGGGCTCTTTCCGCTGGGGAACCAATACTGGTTTGCTATTCATGCCTATCGTCACACTGGTTCAACCTATTCTGGGTGTAGCTTTGGCACTTACTTTGCTGATTCAAGGCTATGTATCAGTGAAAATCGGTATCATGGAAGCCAGATCTCAACGTGACCTTGGTATCGCAGGTATCGTTGCCGCTGTGCTGGCGACTCGTGGTGCAACATGGGCATTCGCTGTTGGCGTAGTGTTATGCCTTTTAGTCTACGGTCGTGATTTCTTCAAGGGTGAAAAAGACACCACTTTTGTAAAAGATCAAACGAAGTAAAGATCCAATCAACAGACACGGCTCCGTCGTGTCTGTTTTCGAAAAACCAGAACCGTTTCCTCCTCGTTATTGACTAACTCAACAACAAAAGTACTTACTTAAAAAAACAGGCACTCTCTCGTTCTCAATATTTTATTATCAATAAACCAGCTAATTTCCGTTATATGCCTTCTAACTTGCCTTTCACGCCGTCTGAAATATTCCCAAGCGTGGCGTTATCCAATAGACTAACCGTCCGGATTTTCTGGGCTTTAAGGCCTTACTAAACTTCCGATAATAATGATTAAAACTGTGGGTATTTTAATGTTAAACAAACTGGTCAGTTCGGCTGAGGCGATTTCCCATTACATGGGAAGATGCGTTGCTTGGCTTACGTTAGCGATGATGCTGCTTACCTGCCTCATCGTGCTGTTGCGTTATGGCTTTGATATTGGTGCGATAGCGCTGCAAGAGTCCGTGCTTTATATGCATGCCATGGTCTTTATGTTGGGTGCGGCGTACACCTTTAAAGACGATGAACATGTTCGCGTTGATGTTTTTTATCGTGACTTTTCTGTCACTAAAAAAGCGTGGGTAAATATCATTGGCGGTCTTTTCTTTCTTTTGCCATTCACACTTTACACCGCATATTTGAGCTTTGATTACGTGAGTGCTTCTTGGCGAGTATTAGAAACCTCCCCTGAACCTGGCGGTTTGCCTTTCGTGTATCTGCTAAAAACACTTATTCCCATCATGATGATTAGCCTGATCATTCAAGGTACGGCTGATATTTTGAAGAATATTGGCGTTGTGACTGCGGCTCGCTCTCTCATTAATAGACAGGCTAAAGGACAAAACTAATGGCTGAATTTATTCCTTTATGGCTGTTTGCCGGCGTTTGTGTCTGCTTGCTTTTTGGTTACCCTGTGGCGTTTTCTTTGGGCGGCACCGCGTTGATTTTTGCCGCGGTTGGCTCTATATTCGGCACCTTTGATAGTGTTTTCTTAGAAGCCTTGCCAAACCGTTTATTTGGTATCGTCGGCAATGAAACCTTGATCGCAGTACCACTGTTTGTCTTGATGGGCGTTTTGCTCGAAAAATCCAAACTAGCTGAAAAACTACTCGACTCCATGGCCATGCTGTTTGGCACCTTACGTGGTGGTTTAGGCATTTCAGTTATTTTGGTGGGTATGTTGTTAGCCGCAAGTACCGGTATTGTGGGCGCAACCGTGGTGACCATGGGTATGATCTCGTTACCAACTATGTTGCGTCGTGGCTACGATCCAGCGTTAGCGGCCGGCACTATTTGTGCGACAGGTACTTTGGGACAAATCATACCACCCTCCATCGCTTTGGTTCTATTGGGCGATGTTATGTCCAATGCTTATCAAAAAGCACAATTGGAAATGGGGATCTTCTCGCCTAAAACCATCTCTGTGGGAGATTTGTTTGTTGGTGCGCTGATTCCTGGCTTAATCTTGGTTGGGCTTTATATCCTTTACGTCATCATGGTAGCTTGGTTGCAGCCGCACAAAGCACCTGCTGTGCCTCGTGAAGAATTACGTAATGGCTCAAACGAATCCCTAGCCGTTCAGCTATTTAAAGGATTGGTGCCGCCTTTAGTACTTATCTTCGCCGTATTGGGTTCTATTCTTAGCGGGATTGCGACACCAACCGAAGCTGCGGGCGTTGGTGCACTAGGCGCTGCGCTATTGGCGTTAGGCAGCGGTAAACTGAACTTGCCCACCTTAAAAGACGCGGTATATTCGACTGCAAAAGTCACCTGCATGGTGTTTATGATCTTAATCGGCGCCTCTTTATTTTCGTTGGTGTTCCGTGGCTTTGGTGGCGAAGAGTTGATTCAAGACTTCTTCTCGCAACTTCCTGGTGGCGTTGTTGGCGCAATGATCGTCGTGATGCTGCTAATGTTTTTCCTTGGCTTCATCCTAGACTTCATTGAAATCACCTTTGTGGTTGTGCCAATTGTTGCACCTGTATTGTTAGCAATGGGCTTAGATCCAGTGTGGTTGGGTATTATGATGGCAATCAATTTACAGACATCATTCCTCACTCCACCATTCGGATTCGCGCTGTTTTACTTGCGTGGCGTAGCGCCTCCAGAGCTTAAAACTCAGTCTATTTATAAAGGCGTAATACCTTTTATTCTTATTCAGGTTTCTGTGTTGATCATGTTATCTATCTGGCCAGATCTAGCAACTTGGCTACCTGAACAAGTCTATGCCGACTAGGGACCTCAATATGAAAGCAATGCAAATAAAAGACTACGGCCCAGCCAGCGATTTATCGCTGGTTGATGCTCAAAAGCCAAGCATCAATGAGGACCAAATTTTGGTTCAAGTTGGTGCTGCTGGTGTGAATCCTGTGGACACTTACATTCGCTCAGGCACCAATAATTATTCAGCTAATTTTCCACACACTCCTGGCTCTGATGGCGCTGGGACGATTGCTGAACTAGGCGCTAACGTTGTTGGCTTCGAGGTTGGCCAACGTGTTTATTTTAGTCGTAACTTAAGCGGATCTTCTGCTGAGTTCGCCGCCTGCGCAGCAACCCACACCTATCCGCTGGCTGATGCTTTGTCTTTCGAAGAAGGTGCTTGTGTTGGTATTCCTTACACAACTGCTCATCGTGCCTTGTTTGGTCGCGCTAACGGCAAAGCCGGCGATAAGGTATTGGTACATGGTGCAACAGGCGCAGTCGGCATTGCCACGGTGCAATTAGCCTTAGCAGCGGGAATGGAAGTAGTTGCCAGTTCTGGCACCGCAGCTGGCGCCGATTTATTACGCCAGCAAGGTGTGACTAACATCATTATGCACAATGAAGCAGACCATCTTGCGCCTTATCAGTCGTTAGAGACGGGTTTTGATATCGTTATCGAGATGCTTGCCAATCACAACTTAGATCAAGACTTAAAAGCATTAGCCTTTGGTGGTTGCGTTGCGGTCGTGGGGAACCGCGGCACGATAGAAATTAATCCTCGTGACTTAATGGCTCGAGATGCTTCTGTCGTCGGTGTAGCATTGGCTAATGTGAAACCCACCGAACTGACTTTGATTTCGAAATCCTTACGCCCGCTGTTTGAAAAAGGCGTACTTAAGCCCGTTATTCGTCATAGCTACCCGCTTACAGAATTAGCGCAAGCACACGAAGATGTCTTAAAATCTGGTGCGCTAGGCAACCTTGTTATTCGTATAAACTAGAATAAATCAATACAACTCAAACATGGCGCTTCATAAGCTCTTTTATAGGCTTTTTATAAGCTCTCTAAAAAAGGAAAGCGTCGTGTTTTTTCACCTTCAATCTGCCTCTATATGCACTCCAAGCCTCCATTTATGCAGTAAAATACGACATCTTCAAAAAAATACGCTACTAAAGCCGCCTTAAGGTCGCTATACTTTCTTACTTATGTTTATGCAAAAGGCACATTTTGACTCAGTCTGATTCCGATGTTTTCAGCCTACCTACCGAAGCGGACGCCCACGATCATGATTACCATCAACTGGTGGTTGTGCTAGATGGCAATACCGATTTCGATATAGAAGGCAAAGGCAAGCAACTGCATACTGGCGAAGGCTGTATTCTTCCGTCTGAAAATAGCCATGCGTTTGCGGGTCTGGGAGAAAATCGCATCATGGTGGTCAATCTGCCTATTCCGCCGCAAAAAGGTATTACCGACGAAGAATACGAAGTCGTATCGCGTTTGTTTGACCAAGCGGCGTATTTTCAGCTTAATCCGCGTTTACAGATATTGGCCTCGGCATTGTCTGGTGAATTACAGCAATATCCGAATGATATGATTCTGGCTCGTGCTTGCGGCAATACTTTGTTGAGCGCCATTCGTCATCAAATCAACAATAAAGATGTTCGTTCTCGTGGCAACCATCTTGATATCGATAAACTAGACCAGTTTATCGAGCTGAATTTATCTCGTCGTGTTCATATCGATCAGTTGGCAAACTTCTGCTTTTTGAGTGTCAGCCAGTTTCACGAACGTTTTAAAGACCGCACCGGCATGACACCGCATCAATATCTAATGCGTAAACGTTTAGAGCGTGCTCAAAGCTTGCTCGCTGAAGGCTTCCCACCAATACAAGTAGCCGAAATGTGTGGTTTCTCTAGCCAAAGTGCCATGACCAATGTGTTTTCTCAAACCCTTGGCATTACGCCATTAAAATACCAAAAGCAATTTGGTAATCGCTAATTCTCTTTCTTCCTAAAACACCATAAAACGCCCTATTTATAAGCATTTCGATAATTTCCTCAAATCTTCTGCACAAGAATGAATATATGTCCCATTTATTCTTATCCAGTCGGACTTTCTTATAAAAAAAAACGATTTTTTCGAAAGACAATTTATCCCTTCTGTCACTAAAGTGTCAGCATTATCCAGACATGCATTTTTTTGATTATGCAGAGTGAAAAGTAGTCAAAAAAGCGCTTAATGCTCTATAACAATATGCGGCCTTAATAAAAAATCATTTGGTTTTTTATGTTAACGCGGGAGAATCCAACCATGTTTAAAGCGATTGAGGTGTTACAACCTAACTTCATTCAGCGCCCACTCAATGAATTGTGGCAGCTAATTTCCCCTCTTTATAATATGGATGAAGAGAAGTGGTTAAATGAATTATTACCTTTGGCAAAACCCACTGAAGGTGAGCTAGAAACCCAAACCAATGCCGCTGCAAATTTGATTGCCGAAGTCCGCAAAGACGACGATAGCATGTCTATGATTGACGCTTTGCTACTAGAATATAGCTTAGACACCAAAGAAGGCATTTTGCTGATGTGTTTGGCAGAAGCGCTAATGCGCGTGCCAGATAAAGAAACTGCCGACGCCTTCATCAAGGACCGCTTGAGCGTTGCCGATTGGGCATCTCACGCTAAAAACTCGGACTCTTTCTTCGTTAACGCTTCTACTTGGGGCTTATTGTTGACGGGTAAAATCGTCACTATGGACGAGAAAAAAGACGGTACGCCAGCTAACTTGGTAAACCGCATGGTAAACCGTGTTTCTGAGCCGGTGATTCGTAAAGCGATGAACCAAGCGATGAAAATAATGGGACATCAGTTTGTTCTAGGCCGCAGCATTGAAGAAGCTTTGTCTCGTGGTAAAGGCTACCGTGACAAAGGTTACACTTACTCTTTTGACATGTTGGGTGAAGCGGCATTGACTGCTGCCGATGCTGACAAATACCTAAAATCTTACATGCAAGCGGTTGAATCTGTAGGCAAAGACACCTACAGCAAGGGTCACCGCCCAACAATCTCTATCAAACTGTCAGCTCTTCACCCACGTTATGAAGTCGGTTGTGAAGACCGCGTAATGACAGAACTTTTCGACAGCGTTAAAGGTTTGATCATCAAAGCACGCTCGTTGAACGTCGGTATCACCATCGATGCTGAAGAAGCAGATCGTTTAGAACTTTCTTTGCATTTGTTTGAAAAACTTTATCGCGACGAATCCACTAAAGGCTGGGGGTTATTTGGCCTTGTGGTTCAGGCTTACTCAAAACGCGCTCTGCCGGTTTTAGTTTGGTTGGCTGCACTATCTAAAGAACAAGGCGATCGCATCCCTGTGCGTCTTGTGAAAGGCGCCTACTGGGATTCTGAAATCAAGATGTGTCAACAACGCGGCATCAGTGGTTACCCAGTTTACACTCGTAAAGAGTCAACAGACGTTTCTTATTTGGCTTGCGCTCACTTCTTATTGAGCGAACACACTCGTGCGAATATCTTCCCGCAGTTTGCGAGCCATAACGCACATACTATCGCAACGATTAGCTGTTTAGCTAAGCAATTAGGCGCGACAACACAAGAATTTGAATTCCAACGTCTACACGGTATGGGCGATGCACTTTACAACCGCTTGATCAAAGACAGCGACATCTGCGTACGTATTTACGCGCCAGTAGGTAGCCATAAAGACTTGCTTCCATACTTGGTTCGTCGTCTGCTAGAAAACGGTGCCAACAGCTCATTCGTTCACCGATTAATCGATGCTAGCTACCCGATTTCTGAGTTGATAGGTCATCCAGTTACTACGCTAGAAAGTCGTAAAACACTGGCAAACCCGCATATCAGCTTGCCTTCTGGTTTATTTGACGACCGAAAGAACTCATTCGGCCCGAACATCGAGATTGACTCTGAATGGACGCCTTTCAAAGCCAAAATCGATGCTTTCATGGGACAAGACACCCAATGGCGTGCCTTCCCTATCGTTGGTGGTGAGAAAGTCGCAACAGGTCAAACACATTCTATTGAAAGCCCTTACGACCACAGCCAAACTGCAGGTCAAATCGACTGGGCAGACACAGCGACCGTTACCAAGGCAATCGACCTTGCCGAAGCCGCTTTCCCTGCATGGTCAGCACGTCCAGCGACTGAACGTGCTGACTGTCTAGATAAAATGGCTGACTTGATGGAAGAAAACTACGCAGAATTGATGGCACTTTGCCACCGTGAAGCAGGTAAAACCATTCAAGACAGCATCGACGAAGTACGTGAAGCCGTTGATTTCTGTCGCTACTATGCTCAACAAGCTCGTAGCCACTTTGCCAATCCAACCAGCTACACAGATTTCTTAGGTCAAGAAAAACAAGCCAAGCTAAACGGCCGCGGTGTGTTCACTTGTATCAGCCCGTGGAACTTCCCATTGGCAATCTTTACAGGCCAAGTGGTTGCCGCTCTTGTAGTTGGTAACACAGTGGTTGCGAAACCGGCTGAGCAAACGAGCTTAATCGCATTCCGCGCCATTGAAATGCTACACCAAGCAGGCGTTCCAACTGACGTACTTCACTTGTTACCTGGTGACGGCGCGACAGTTGGTGCTCCACTTACTAGCGACAAACGTATTGCCGGTCTTGCCTTCACAGGTTCCACTGGTACAGCACAATTGATCAACCGTACCCTTGCAGCTCGTGGCGTTGCGCCAGTGCCAGTGATTGCGGAAACAGGCGGTCAAAACGCTATGTTGGTTGATTCAACTTCTTTGCCTGAGCAAGTAGTTCGCGATGCGGTACGCTCAGCGTTTGCGTCTGCTGGACAACGTTGTTCTGCATTACGTGTATTGTTCGTACAAGCCGATATTGCAGATCGTGTTATTCCGATGATCAAAGGTGCCATGGCTGAACAAAGCGTTGGCTTGCCTTATCTACACAGCACAGATGTGGGTCCGGTTATCGATAAAAAAGCACAGAAAATGCTACTAGATCATATCGAATACATGAAAGCGGAAAGCAAATTGATCGCTCAAACGGAGCTTCCAGATTTCGCTAAAAACGGTACCTTCGTGGCGCCAACAGCGTTTGAAATTGCCAGCATTGATCAGCTAACGGATGAAAAATTTGGTCCTATCCTTCACGTTGTACGCTACAAAGCACGCGACTTAGATAAGATCATCGATACTATCAATAACTCAGGCTTTGGTTTGACTATGGGTGTTCACAGCCGTAACGAAACCACTTGTGCACGCATTGCTAGTCGCGCTCGTGTTGGTAACCTTTACATTAACCGCGACCAAGTCGGTGCGGTAGTTGGTGTTCAGCCTTTCGGCGGACAAGGTTTATCCGGCACAGGGCCAAAAGCTGGCGGTCCACATTACCTTCAACGCTTCGCTATTGAGCAAGACCTTTAAGGGGAGACATTACTATGACAATCGTACAACCTATCCAAATTCAGGTCGCTCAAAAAGTCTTCGAAGCATGGGACAAGCTTGGCGTAAACGGTCGTGCAGAAAAACTGCAGAAAGCCCTTAACGCCTTCCCTAACGAACAGAGAAAAATGGCTGCTTGGCAAATCAATAATGCTAAGCAATCTATTGCAGAAACACGCGTCATGCCTGGGCCAACTGGCGAACGTAATGAGCTATCAAACCAAGGCCGTGGCGTGTTTCTTTGCATGTCTTTTATCGAAGGCGATAAGGCAAAAGTCGGTTTAGTAGGCCAAATATTTGCTGCGCTTATTGCTGGTAACCCAGTGATTACTGTTGGTCCAATAGGCCAAGAAATCATGGATATGATCTCTCCATTCGTGGCTGAAGGTGTCGTACAGAACATTGCAGAATCAGCGCAAGATTCTTTGATCGAAGCCAATCACCTAGCTGGTATCGCAACGCTTTGCGACCCTATGCAAGCGCAGCAGCTTAGCCAACGTCTTGCAGCGAAAGGCGGCCTAATCTGCCAATTGGTTGAAGAAACCGATGCGGAAAATTTAAGTGTCATTGCCAAACCGCATTACGTGCTGCGCTTTGTCACTGAACGTACTGTGTCTAACAACACAACCGCAATCGGCGGCAACGCGACACTGCTTGAATTGGGCAGCATGAACGACTAATACTCGTTCGATATGCAACTCGAAACAGCCCTCCTTGGAAATAAGAAGGGCTGTTTTTGTATTACTCAGAACTTGATGGTAACAACGCATTTTCCCACGCTTTAATAAAACGTCGACGCTTAGAGTCATCAAGATACACCATCAAAGCCGGCCCTAATGGAATGGGATGAAAATTAATCGTCTGATCTTGTACATCTTGATGTGATACCAAATCATCAATATCTGGGAATAAGGCCACCAGCTCGCTTTTTTTCGCAATCACATCCTGCCCAGCTTCTGAAATCAAAAAATTCACGAAACGCTGTGCGTTTGCAGCATGTTTAGCTTGTTTAGGAATAAAGACAGCACGGCTCACCACTAACGCATAATCTTGCGGTATTACCACACCAATGCGGTTATCTCGTTTTTCACGTCCCAAAGAGTAGGAACCCAATAAGTTATACCCAAACAATAATTTTCCTGACGCAATGTCATCCAATAAAATAGCGGTGTGCCCATAAACCTTGGTGCGAGCACGGCCTAAGCTTTCTTGCAGACGCCCGCTAATACTTGATGTTACTTCATCTTGTGTAGCAACTAAGTAGCCAATACCTGAACGACGCGCATCATAAGACCCCACTTTGTGAATAAAAAAATCATGCTCATTACGCATCGCACTGGCTAATGATTCATGGGTCAAAGGCACTGTCTTACCTTGAAAGGCTTTTTTGTTGTAAACAAAGACAATCGGCTCGTAGGTAAAGCCTATCACTTCATTACGCCAATTTGCCCAACTAGGCAGACTTTCAACGGCGCTCCCCAACACTGGTTGCGCATAACCATCATTGATAAGTCTAACTTGCAGGTCCATGGCAGAGCTAATAACCACATCCGGCTGATTTTCTAAAGACTCAGCTCTTATGGTCTGATCCAATTCTTGAGTATCAAACTCATGGTATTCTAGTGCTATCTGAGGATTTTGTATTTTAAAGGCTTCAAGTACAGGTTCGATTGCGTTTAAATCCGTCGCGCTGTATATGATTAATTTGTCGCTTTCCCGCACGGCTTCCAATGCCGCAGGCTCGGCAAAGGCTTTGCTGGCCAGCAGTATAATCAAGATGCTTAATAACTTCATGAGGATGCCTCATTGGGCAAGCGTAGCCGCGCCCGAAGCCCACCTAACGGACTGTCCTCTAAGTAAAATTCACCGCCATGGGCTTCAGCTACGCTGGTCACAATAGACAAACCAAGGCCTGAACCACTGAGTCCATTTTCCAAGCGCTGAAAACGTTCTAATGCTTTTTCTCTCAATTCAATAGGAATACTAGGACCAGCATCGTCAATAATAATGTCGATACCATAGGAGTCCATTTTTAGGCAAATCTCAATCTGGTTCTGCTCAGAACCGTAATAAACCGCGTTATCTAAAAGGTTACGAACCGCTTCCCGTAAGCTAATGGAATCGCCCATAAACAAAGGTAGTTTCTGCTCGCATTGGTAAGAAAAATCTATCATGCGATGCGCATTGTCTCGTACACATTCTGTTAATAACTGCTTCATGACTCTTTCGATATCCATCTTTTCGGTAACCACCGTATCACCTCGATGTACTACCATAGCGTGGGTGAGCAACTGATTGGTTAAACGCGTCAAGCGCTCATGTTCTTTGCGAATTTTACTTAAATGTTCTGGCAAGTCCGCCAAATTTTCGCTTTGGCTGGCAATGTCTAATTGAGCTTGCGTGGCGCTTTGTGCAGTACGAATTTGATGACTGGCATCAGCGATAAAACGCTTCATCACAGCTAAATTGGATAATAATTGCGCTTGATAATCATTGATCGCACTTACTAATGGCGAAACTTCTTGAATGGGCGTGGCTTGAATAGGCTTGGCCGATATCAATGAGTGAGATGTCAGGCTTTTAGAAATAGAACTCAACGGCTCAAGAGCACGATTAATCGCCACCCACAAGACAATCATCACACAAGCCATAATACAAAAAAGTACAGCGAAGCTTCGGTATAGAATGTCATTCATCATCTTATGCCGCGCTCTAAGCGTTTGCGCCAGCACCACAGTGACCCAACCAGACACCGCAGGCTCTGATAGCCTTTTATGGCGAATTACGACACGAACCTCTTCAGATAAATAATGCGCATTATAAAAAACGATAGCCGATTCATCGTTAAATTCATCAGGTAAAGGCATGTCTGGATAACCGGTAATAAGCTCGCCTTGAGTACCTAACGCCTGATAAAACACCTTGTCTTCACCGGCAAGCTGCATCATTTCAAACGCGGCGTAAGGCAAATCAAGATCCACTTGTTTACCATAAACATGCAAGCCTTCCATGATAGACAAGCTAGCGCTGTTGAGAAGTCGATCATAGGAATAATTGGCTGACTGGCGAGCATAGTGCCAAACACCAAGACTCAAAATAAGAAAAATAGACAGTAACAACAAGGCTGAACGGCCTAGCATTCGCGTGCGGATTGAATAGCTTTTCTCAGTCATCGACATGGGCTAAATACCCTAAACCACGGATGGTTTTGATAATCAAAGTCGAGCCGTCTAACTGTTTTCTTAAACGTGTTAGGGTTTGTTCAATGGCATTTGGAGTATAGGCTTCATCGTAGCTGTAGAGCCGATTGGAGATGTCATCTTTAGTGAGCACACGATCCAGATTTTTCAGAAAAAGCTCCAATAATTGCAGCTCCCGTGGTCGCAAATCTAACAATACATCATTCACTTTAGCGGAGTGCGCTGCCAAGTCAAAAACCAAATTACCACACTGTATTTCGTTACTAGCACCACCACGATCACGACGGTAAAGCGCACGACAACGGGCTGCTAATTCACGAAAATCAAAAGGTTTTGCTAAATAATCATCAGCCCCAAAGTCTAATGAACTGACTCTGTCATCAACTTCAGTTCGCGCCGTTAACACCAAAACAGGGATGCGATTGCCTTGATTACGTAAACTCTGTAATAGCTGAAAGCCACTCTTGCCGGGCAAGTTAATATCTAAAATCAACAAATCAAAGTCGTCAAAAGATAAACTGGCTTCAGCTTTTTCAACCGAGCCAATCCAATCGATAGGGTGACCTAAATTCTTAAAATACACACGAATCGAGTCGGCCAAGCTCTCATTGTCTTCAATCAATAACATACGCATGACGAAACCCTATCTCTTCTTCTTGTCAGGTTAGTGTCAGTTTAAAGGAGTAACTTTGCTCACTCCTGTACAACTTTGTACAGCAAAATAAAACAAAAATAAATTTGGAGAATAAAAATGAAATCCAATATTGCCTCTTTATTACTTGTTGGCGGTCTTACTGTTGCGCTAAATGCCAGCGCATTCGAACCATCTAAACCAAGCTGTATTGCCCCTGCAAAACCAGGTGGTGGCTTCGATTTAACTTGCCGTATTTTATCAACAGGCTTCGCTAAAGCAGGTATCACTAAAATTCCAATGGCGGTTACCTTTATGCCTGGTGGTATCGGCGCCGTTGCTTATAACTACATCAATTCCACGACACCAGACGACCCAAACAAACTCGTCGCGTTTAGCTCTGGCTCATTACTCAATATTGCTCAAGGTAAATTCGGTAAAGGATTAGACGAAAATAATGCTCGCTGGGTGGGCACAGCTGGTGTTGATTATGGTGCAATTTTGGTAAAAGCCGATGCTCCATGGAATACATTGGGTGAATTAGTAGACGATATCAAAAAAGACCCAAGTAAATTTGTGCTTGGTGCTGGCGGCGGTGTTGGTAGCCAAGATTGGATGAAAGCGGCAATTCTCATGAAGTCTTCTGGAGTAGATCCTAAGAAAATGCGCTACGTTGCTTATGAAGGTGGCGGTGAAGCTTTAGCAGCACTACTTGGCGGACACATTAAAGTTTTCCCTGGTGATGTAGGCGAAATGGAAGGCTTAGTTGAGTCTGGCAAAGTGAAAGTACTTGGCATCATGTCTCCTGAACGCTTGAAAGGTAAGTTCTCCAAGTATCCAACAGCCATTGAACAGGGCTATGACGCCGAGTGGACCATTCTTCGTGGTTACTATTTAGGGCCTAAGGTTTCAGACGAAGCCTACAACTACTGGGCAGCTCAATTCCAAAAAGCCTATAAAAACCCTGCTTTTGAACAAGTTGTGGTCGACCAAAACCTTGTACCATTTAACATGTCTGGTCAGGTTCTAGATAGCTACATTAAAGAACGAGTCGCTTATATGCGTGGTTTAGCAAAAGAAGCTGGCTTAATTAAGTAGTGAATTGGGGCAATAATATGTTGTATGACCGCATTTTTGCGGGCGCATTATTGGTACTGTCCGGGCTTATTGCTTGGACAGCTTTCCATTTCGATGTCCCGTTTCAATATGAACCATTAGGGCCAAAAGCCTTTCCTATCATCTTATCTATTGTTTTAGCCGCATGTTGTGTTTGGATGATAGTAAAACCCGATAAAAACTCTTGGCATCCGACCAAAGAGATTGTAACCAAGATAGTCATTGGTCTGGTGATAATGGTGTTGTATGCCGTCCTATTTGAAAAAGCAGGCTTCATTATTGCCACAACCATAGTAGGTGCCATTTTTAGCTGGTTATTTGGTGAAAAACCTCTCAAAGCCTTCTTGTATGCCCTCGCCCTAAGCTTAATCAGCTATTTCTTATTAGCCGATTTAATGGAGCTTAATGTCCCAACTGGCCTACTTCTCGGAGACTTATAATGGACGTTTTACATTATTTATCGATTGGCTTCTCTGTTGCACTGACGCCTCTTAACTTGGGGTTAGTTTTAGCAGGATGTTTTATCGGCACACTCATTGGTTCATTACCCGGCATTGGGCCAATCAATGGCGTGGCCATTTTATTGCCATTAGCTTATTCCGTGGGTTTACCTCCAGAGTCTGCCTTGATTCTATTAGCTGGAGTTTATTACGGCGCAGAATATGGCGGCCGAATTTCCAGCATTTTGCTCAACGTCCCAGGAGACGCTGGCGCGATTATGACAACCTTAGATGGTTACCCAATGGCCAAACGCGGAGAAGGCGGTCGAGCATTAGCTTTATCTGCCGTTTCATCTTTCCTTGGTAGCATGGGTGCGTTACTTATGATGGTGATTTTTGCGCCATTACTTAGCAAATTAGCTATTCAATTTGGTCCTTCAGAATACGTTTGGTTAATGCTTTTTGCCTTTACATGTTTAGCAACTATGGTGGGTAAACGTCCAATTAAAACCGTCGTGGGCGTGATCATTGGTCTACTTTTCGCGACAGTTGGCATTGATTCTGGTACCGGTATTTTGCGCTTCACTATGGGTATACCAAACTTATTTGATGGCGTGGATTTTCTGGTAGTTGTGATCGGAATGTTTGCCATTAGCGAAGTGCTCATCCTGCTAGAAAGCTGGGCACGTAATGATTTGAAACTCACGCCAGTAGGAAAAAGCTTTATTAGCTTTTCAGACATCATGGCGGTGAAATGGGTGATTTTGCGCTCAACTCTGTCTGGTTTCTTGATTGGTGTTTTACCGGGAACTGGCGCTTCTATTGCGAGTGCCGTTGCCTACGGCACTGAAAAACGTTTTGCTGAAGGAAAAGATGATCATTTTGGCGATGGCGATATTCGCGGCCTTGCTGCACCAGAAGCCGCAAACAATGCATCAGCAGCAGGCTCGATGGTGCCTATGTTGACATTAGGGATTCCAGGCAGCGGCACGACAGCCATCCTATTGGGTGCACTATTAATGTTTAACATCACACCTGGTCCGCTATTGTTTGAACAACAACCTAATATTGCTTGGGGTCTAATCGCTTCTATGTTCATTGGTAATATTGCCTTGTTAGTAATGAACTTACCGCTGATAGGCTTATTTGTTCGACTACTCTCTATCAAACAGTCTTACCTCGTGCCTATCATTGTGATGCTGACATTCGTCGGAATCTACTCCATTCATGGCGACACGTTTGACCTGTTCTTCATGATTGTATTAGGTGTGTTTGCCTTCATCTTACGCAAATTAGGCTTCTCTCTTGCACCGGTTATTTTGGGCTTGGTATTAGGAGAAGTATTAGAAGAGAACTTGCGTCGAGCATTGTCTATCAGTGGCGGTGATTGGTCTATCTTACTAAATGGCACCATGACTTATGTCTTGGCTTTCGCAACCGTTGCGGCACTAACTGCTCCTAGAATACTAAAAGCACTGAAGAAATGAACGTCATAGACTAACTCGTCTTAACAAAAAGCCTTCATGATCAATCTGGCCATGAAGGCTTTTTAGTTTTATACCACTCAGTTATAAAAGTTTAGTTTACTCAAGTTCACGAGCATTAATAAAAGCCCGCTCAGAGATTTCATGCCATGCTCTGACTTTTCCGTTGAACTCTTTGAACGAGTTGTAGACTTTTGACTCATTGGATCCGCGGCAGCCACTTCATCTAATGTTTCAGCTGCGGCTTTTTTCAATGCTACCAAGACTTCTTTTGGAAATGGTTTCAAAACCACGTGATGCTCATTTACTAAGGTTTCTAACGCGGCGTTGTTACGCGCGGTAAATTCATCCAACATGTCGGCATTCACTTGGCGAGTTGCTGCTCGAACAATCAGCTGAAGATCGTTTGGCAAGGCTTCAAACGCTTCTTTATTGTAGATTGCTTCCATGGTTGAACCCGGCTCATGCCAACCTGGGTAGTAGTAGAATTTGGCAGCTTTGTACAAACCAAATGCTAGGTCATTGTATGGACCAACCCATTCTGTCGCATCAATGGTGCCGGTTTGAAGTGCAGTGAAGATATCACTACCTGGCAAGTTAACCGGTGTACCACCGACCTTTTTCAACACTTCACCACCTAAGCCAGGAAGACGCATTTTCAGGCCTTGGAAGTC
This sequence comes from Marinomonas sp. BSi20584, assembly GCF_002792415.1. Classification (NCBI taxonomy): domain Bacteria; kingdom Pseudomonadati; phylum Pseudomonadota; class Gammaproteobacteria; order Oceanospirillales; family Oceanospirillaceae; genus Marinomonas; species Marinomonas sp. BSi20584. The sequence goes on along the minus strand of NZ_KZ454879.1, from coordinate 103,543 downwards.
AGCAAGAGAATTGATCTCTTTATTGAACCAACCTCCCATCTGTACCCCTGTATTACCTGCTGCCATCGGAATAAGATTAAAAGGTGCGTAAGTCTCTTCCCACAATTTCAGGCCGCCACCATAGTGGAGCCATGAGTTCATTTCCTGTGCGGTAAAGCCAAACGGTACGGCGGAGAAAAACTGTGCCGCTGGAGCTTTGCCTTTCCAGTAGAAAGCACCACCATGACCCACTTGAGCAGTGCCACGTGATACCGCATCAAACACTTCCAACGCGGGTACTAGTTCGCCTGCAGCGTACACTTTTACCACTAAACGCCCATTCGACATTGCGGTAATATTTTCCGCTAGATGTTCTGCCGCTGTGCCTAAACCCGGAAAGTTTTTCGGCCATGTTGTGACCATTTTCCAATGAATGACATCCGCCGCTTTCTCAACCTTTGCCGTTGCTTTCTCTTCTGATTCACCACAAGCCACCAAGCTCGCCGCCGTCAAACCGACTAATGCCAGTTTTCCCCACATTTTTATTGTTCTCATTGTTTATCCCTAAAAGACTGAATGACTTTATTTTTATAAAAGCTTTGCTTGATGCTACAAACCAAGCAAAGGCGAGTCGACAACCAACTCTATAGCCATAGCTTATGCGCTAAGTGTTTTTGATAGTATTAATTGCAATATCAAGGCTCAAGACTTTTTTGGTTTTATTTTTAAGTAGTATTTATCAGTCGAATGAGTAAGTCCTATAAATAAAAAAGCTCCGTTATCAAAAATAACGGAGCTTTTAACTGTGCTAATCGACTATCAAGCAAAAACGCTTAGAAGCTTAATCGTCTGCGCGTGCATTAATATAAGCGCGCTCAGAAATATCATGCCATTCACTCACAGGTGCTAAAAAGCTCTTGAAAGAATCATAGACTTTTTGGCTCTCAGGATCATTCGCAGCCACTTCTTCTAGAGTCTCAGTAGACGCTTTCTTAAGTGCTTCCAACAAGTCTCGAGGGAAAGGCTTAAGAATCACATGATGCTCATTTACCAAAGTTTGCAGCGCAGCATTATTAAGCGCAGTAAACTCGTTGATCATGTCTAAATTAGCTTGTTGAACCGCAGAGCGCACAATGGCTTTTAAATCTTTTGGCAAGGCTTCAAAAGCGTCTTTATTAAAGATAGCTTCAACAGCAGAACCTGGCTCATGCCAGCCTGGGTAATAATAATATTTCGCTGCTTTATACAAGCCAAACGCAAGGTCATTATAAGGCCCAACCCATTCTGTAGCATCGATTGTCCCAGTTTGAAGCGCGGTGAAAACTTCGCTAGCAGGTAAAGTAATAGGCGATGCACCAACTTTTTTCAGTACCTCTCCACCTAACCCTGGCATACGCATTTTCAAGCCTTGGAAATCGGCTAACGAGTTAATCTCTTTATTAAACCAACCGCCCATTTGCACGCCAGCATTACCAGCTACCATAGGAATTAAGTTAAACGGAGCGTAGATTTCTTCCCACAGCTGTAAACCACCGCCATAGGCAATCCAAGCGTTAAATTCTTGCGCGTTAAAACCAAAAGGAACCGTAGAGAAAAACTGCGCTGCTGGCACTTTTCCTTTCCAGTAATACGCAGTGCCGTGGCCCATTTGCGCTGTGCCACGAGATACCGCATCAAATACCTCTAATGCTGGAACAAGTTCACCTGCAGCATAGACTTTAATGTCCAAACGGCCGTTGGACATTTCTTTAATATTATTCGCCAGCGCTTGTGCACCTGTGCCCATTCCAGGCGTATTTTTCGGCCAAGTTGTTACCATTTTCCAATGAATGACATCAACTTTTTGTTCTACCTTTGCGGTTTCTTTTTCTTCAGATCCACCACAGGCAACCAAAGTAGCTGTTATTACACCGACCAGTGCCACTTTTGCCCATATTCTTATTTTGCTCATTCACTTTATCCATTAAGAGACGAATTACATTTATAACTAGCGCTTTGCCCGATACGCTTTATCCAATAAATCGATCAAAACCAACGTGATAAATTAAGCCCTGTTACCAACAGATAGCAGGGCTTAATAGTGGCGCTAGTTCTTTATTCCATTAATAACAAACTAATTAATCTGTAGCGCGAGCATTGATAAATGCGCGCTCAGAAATATCATGCCACTCACTAACAGACGTTAAGAAACCAGTGAAGGAGTCATAGACTTTTTGGCTCATTGGATCGTTAGCAGCCACTTCTTTTAGTGTTTCATCAGACGCTATACGCAAAGCTTCCAAAAGGTCTTTCGGGAACTTTTTCAAAATAACATGATGCTCATCGACCAAAGTCTTCAAGGCAGCGTTGTTACGAGCTGTTAGTTCACTCAACATATTCAAGTTAGCTTGTTGTGCAGCTGAACGAACAATCTCTTGTAGGTCTTCTGGTAATGCATTGAAAGCGTCTTTGTTAATAAGCGCCTCAACTGCAGAACCTGGCTCTTGCCAACCTGGGTAATAGTAGTATTTCGCGGCTTTGTACAAGCCAAACGCTAGGTCATTGTATGGACCTACCCATTCAGTGGCATCGATAGTGCCAGTTTGAAGAGCAGTAAACATTTCACTGCCAGGAAGGTTAACCGTCACCGCACCAACTTTCTTCAGTACTTCGCCACCAAGACCTGGCATACGCATTTTTAAGCCTTGGAAATCAGCTAAAGAGTTAATCTCTTTATTGAACCAACCACCCATTTGCGCGCCTGTGTTACCAGCAGCCATCGGAATGATATTAAACGGTGCGTAAACTTCTTCCCACAGTTGTAAACCACCGCCATAAGTAATCCAAGAGTTAAACTCTTGTGCCGTCATACCAAAAGGCACAGACGAGAAAAATTGTACCGCTGGCGCTTTGCCTTTCCAATAATACGCAGAGCTGTGACCCATTTCTGCAGTGCCACGAGATACAGCATCAAACACTTCCAACGCAGGAACAAGCTCACCTGCGGCATAAACTTTAATATCCAAACGACCGTTAGACATTTTAGTAATATTTTTCGCTAGCTCTTCAGCACTTGTGCCCAAGCCAGGAAAGTTTTTGGGCCAAGTCGTGACCATTTTCCAATGAATTGTTTCTACTTTCTTTTCTACTTTTGCCGTTTCTTCCGCTTTCTCTGATCCGCCACAAGCGACCAAAGACAAAGCAAACAAACCAGCAAACGCCAATTTGCCCAATACCATTAAATTACGCATTATTTTCCCTCAGAGAGCCAGTTACTTGATTACTATGAAACCCATGGTCTCAATAGAATCTATCTGTGATATGAAAATAGGGGCTATTAAAACATCGGTTAAATGCCACCTATTTCTGTATTTTTATAATAAATCAGACAGAAAATTGCCCTTAAAATGCATAAAACATTAAAAGGGCAAAAGATGATAAGAATTGTAGGAATCTTGCTCAACTCTTTTTTACAATTTCTCGCGACTAATTCACTTAACAGAGAAATTAGGCGTATAACTCCATGACATACGCTGACCACTTTCAGCAGACTGCTCCGCCAAACAGATCAAGTAAATCAACTGACAAGCCTGCTCCATCGCAACCGGAGCCTCACCTTTACCCAGAATCGCATCGCGTAATTGCGCATAGAAAGCTGCATAATCGCCTTGTGTTGCAGCCTCTTGAATGCTTTCAATATCATCTTGAGAATGAGCGACAAAACGAGTGATTTTTTGCTGGGCGGCTTTCGAAGGAAACTCATCCTGCCATGGCATTTGCCCAGCTCGCAGCGCTTCTTCTTGAGGATCTAAACCCACACATTGCCAGCTGCCTTTAGTAAATCTTGCATTAAAGCGGCGCATGTCACCTGCTTCAAATGGCGTCGACGCTAAACGCACGCGTTTGTCATCATAGCCCAACTCCACTTCAAACCAATCATGCGTTTGGCTACCGTCGCGTAACTTATCGATACTTGCATGCAACCACTTCGGCGGCCCAAATAAACTCAATGCCTGATCTAGAATATGCGGTCCTAAATCCCAAAAAATCCCCGTACCAACACCCGGCTCTTCACGCCAGCGCGCTTGCGTTGTTGGACGAAAACGGTCAAAACGAGAATCTAAGTGCTTCAACTCACCCAACTCAGCGCTTTCAATTAACGCTTTGAGACGCAAAAAGTCGCCATCAAAACGACGATTCTGATAAACACAAAACACCAAGCCTTTTTGCTGCGCCAAGGCACACAACGCCTCTATCTGAGATAAACGAGTGACAGAGGGCTTTTCCAACAAAACATGCTTACCCTTTTCCAACGCCAGCTTTGCCTGATCAAAATGCAACGCGTTCGGCGTCGTGATCACCACCAAATCCACATCCGGCGCCGCAAACACAGATTCAGCAGACGACACCACCGACACATCAGGCAGAACCGCCCTCACCTCATCCGCCTTCGAACTGCAAACATACGCCATCGTCATGTCAGGATCATTCATCACAAAAGGCGCATGAAACACCCGCCCAGACAAACCAAAACCAATCAAACCAACACGAATCGCCATGTCCCACTCCTTTTCAACTAAATCATTACAACTCTAAACAGTTTACAGCCAATTTAAAAAAATTGCCGCAATTAAAAACATTCACTAGATTACAATTGGACAAACGAGAGAAATGGGAAAAAGCAGAACAATGGAATCTACTAAGAAAAACACTAAAGAATGGCAGCAAACACTCGATGCTTTAGAGTCAGTCGCCAAAGGCAAGGTTCTCGACGCGAACGAAGTACACAAATGGCTAAACAGCTGGGGAACAGACAATGAACTTAAAGCCCCAACATTCAAAAAAGACGATGTTAGGACAACTATACAAAGGTAAGCTGAGTCTTATTCCTGCTGACGCACTAACCCGCTTTGCTACAGGCTAAGCAGTTTAATTTAAAGGACGCTGGTATTATTCCTGCTGACGCGCTGAGCTTGCGAAGCAGGCGCAAAGGAATAAGACTCAGCGTCCTTATTAGCAAATATCTACACCAAAGCTACAAAACTTCCAATTTAGCAAACGACAACACCAGCCATTTGGTGCCTTCATCGTCAAAGTTAACCTGTACCCGAGCTTGTGGGCCTTGGCCTTCGTAGTTGATCACTAAGCCTTCACCAAACACGGGATGATTAACTCGATCACCCATGTTCACGGTAACTTCTGGCGCTTTGTAATTGTTCAACACGCTACTGTTTTGCAGTTTATTCTTTTCAAAGTTGTAATCAGGACGCTGCAAAGACACAGGACGGCTTACTTGTGAGCGAAGACGCACTTCTTCCAAGCATTCCGGTGGCAACTCTTTAATAAAGCGTGATGGGCTGTTAAATGACTCGCTACCAAACAAACGACGAGACTCCGCGTATGTGATGTAAAGCTTTTCCATTGCTCGAGTAATGCCCACGTAGCAAAGACGACGTTCTTCAGCGAGTCGACCCGGTTCTTCGAAAGACATCTTGCTGGGGAAAATATTCTCTTCCACGCCCGTTAGAAACACCAATGGAAACTCTAGACCTTTCGCCGAGTGCAATGTCATCAACTGCACGGCGTCTTGGTACTCGTCGGCTTGAGCATCGCCAGCGTCCAATACAGCTTTATCCAAGAATGCCATCAGTGGAGAGCTAAACTCTTCGTCTTCGTCGCTCCAGCTGAATCCGCCTGCCGCACCAACCAACTCTTTTAAGTTTTCGATACGTGCTTCGCCTTTCTCACCTTTCTCTTTTTCATGGAAAGGAATCAAACCAGCTTCTTCAATGATCTGCTCGAAAATATCATTCAGGTTCAAATCTGGTTGCTGCACAGTGGTACTCAAACCTTCAATAAGGTGCAAAAACGACTTGATGGCATTAGTCGCGCGGCCTGTCATCAAAGACTGACGCACGACTTCTTGCGCGGCTTGCCACATAGAACAGCCATTATCTCGCGCGATTTCACGTAATGTACCGATACTACGTTCGCCAATACCACGAGGTGGTACATTGATGACTCGTTCCATGGCACCGTCGTCATTTGGATCCAACGCCAAACGTGCGTAAGCCAAGGCATTTTTGATTTCAAGACGGTCGTAGAATCTGTGCCCACCATAAATTCGATAAGCAATCTGTTCCCTAACAAGGCATTCCTCTATGACGCGTGACTGAGCATTGGAACGATAGAGAATCGCCATATCAGTCAGAGAGGTTCCCTTGTCGCGCCATTGTTTGATGATGCCAATGATAAAACGCGCTTCGTCTTGTTCGTTAAAGCCAGCGTACAGCGAGATTGGATCGCCTTCACCGCTGTCCGTCCAAAGCTCTTTCCCCAAACGATCATCATTATGTTTGATCAGGCCATTCGCCGCATTCAGGATATGGCCAGTTGAGCGATAATTTTGCTCCAAGCGAATGGTGCCAACATCTTTAAAATCTTTGGTGAAGTTTTGGATGTTTTCAATTTTTGCGCCACGCCAACCGTAAATCGATTGGTCATCATCGCCCACGGCGGTAATCGTACCTTGGCTACCCACCATAATACGTAACCAAGCGTATTGGATAGTGTTGGTATCTTGGAACTCGTCCACCAGCACATGGCGGAAACGATCTTGGTAATGACGTAACAAGGCAGGCGTACTGAGCATCAGCTCATGAGCGCGCAATAGCAATTCGCCGAAGTCCAATAATCCACCACGTTCACAGGCTTCTTCGTAATGGTAGTACAGCTCACGCATGCCTTTGGAGAAAGGATCATGACTGTCTGGCACATGAGCCGCACGGCGGCCTTCGTCTTTTTGCGCGTTAATAAACCAAGACACTTGCTTTGGCGGCCAGCGAGTATCATCAATACTCAGCTCGCGCATAATACGTTTGATTAATCGCAGTTGATCATCGCTGTCCATTATCTGGAAGTTTTCTTTTAGTCCCGCATCACGCCAATGGGCACGCAAGAGTCGATGCGCCAAACCGTGGAAGGTGCCAACCCACATGCCTTGCGGCGGAACACCCACCAACTGTTCGATACGGCCTTGCATCTCGCGAGCAGCTTTATTGGTAAAGGTTACCGCCATCAGGCTGTAAGGCGACAACTCGTAAGCGTGCATCAGCCATGCGATCCGGTGCACTAGGACTCGGGTTTTTCCTGACCCAGCGCCAGCCAAAACAAGGCTATTCTGCAAAGGCGCTGCGACGGCTTCTCGCTGCTTGTCATTCAGTGAGTCGAGGATAAAAGAAACGTCCATTACATTCCGCCATAATAATTAATAAATTTGTAACAAAAAACGCGTAAAAATAAGTTGATTTTCATTCTATTTGGGTTTTTTATTAGCTTGAAATAAGTGATCTGTCTATTTTGACTTTTTTTAACTGTCGATGACAGCGATCTATGCACTTCAATGTCGTCGAACGTCCAAAAGGGTATAACGATGAGCGATTTTGCTGAAACACTAACTGAAGTAAAAACCGACATAATGCACGCTTCCATTAGCTTGGATAATGAAACAAAAGAACGGAATCAAAAGGAAGACGCGGTACGTATGTTAAAAGCCAGACGTGCAATTGAACAGCATTTAGAAGAAAAACGTTTGCACCATGATATCTCTAACGGTTGGGACGATTAATTTCCCTGCTCATTAGTTGATACTTAAAGTGAACTAAATACGACCTAGCTATCTTGCTAGGTCAACGTTTTTTTCACTCAAAAACATCCCTCTCAGCAACCAACGTGTTGTGATCTTACTCTATCGGCCTCAAAAAGCGGCTTTATTTAGAATAAGCCGCAACATTTCTACACAGTTAATTCTTGCCCTTTTCCGCCAACTTATAGCGGTTACTCACATGTTGGAGTACCATACGGTCTGATTTTTATATCTTCTAATCCATAATAAAAAAAGAAAATAACCCTCTTGGGGGAGTTACCATGTTTGAACATATCCAAGCTGCTCCGGCAGACCCAATTCTTGGCCTGAATGACGCTTACAGAAATGATCCAAATCCCAATAAAATTAACTTGGGCGTTGGTGTTTATAAAGATGAACAAGGCAATACACCTATTTTAAAATCAGTCAAACAAGCAGAAGAACGTTTGTTGGCTCAAGAAAAAACCAAAAGCTATTTAAGTATCGAAGGCGCACCCGCTTATCGATCTGCCGTGCAAACGCTTTTATTTGGTAAAGAACACAATATTATTACCAAACAGCTTGCTCAAACAGCCCATACCCCTGGCGGCACAGGCGCATTACGCGTCGCAGCAGAATTCATTAAAAAACATTTACCAGAAGCGACAATTTGGGTCAGTAATCCAACTTGGGCGAACCATCAGGCGGTCTTTCAATCCGTTGGTTTAGAAGTTGGCAGCTATGCTTACTACAATGCTGATAACAAATCTTTAGACTTTGAAGCCATGCTTGCGAGCTTGTCTCAAGTTCCTGAAGGCGATGTAGTGTTGTTTCATGGCTGCTGCCACAACCCAACTGGTATAGATCCAACACCAGAACAGTGGTATCAATTGGCTAAGCTATGTAGCAAACAAGGCTTCTTGCCATTGTTTGACTTTGCTTATCAAGGCTTTGGCCAAGGCTTAAAGGAAGATGCTCAAGGCTTACGTACTTTCTTAGAGCACGTCCCTGAAATGCTGATTGCTAGTTCGTTCTCCAAGAACTTTGGTCTGTACAACGAACGTGTTGGCGCACTGACTATTTTGTGTGAAACCGCTGAACAAGCGGAAACAGCGTTCACACAAATCAAACGCTGCATTCGCACCAACTACTCAAATCCGCCATCTCATGGCTCAGCAGTTGTCGCCGAAATCCTTAATGATGCCGAGCTGTTCGCATTATGGGAAAGCGAAGTAAAAGCCATGCGTACTCGTATTCATGAAATGCGTAGCTTGTTTGTGAATACACTACGAATCAAAGGCGTTAGCCAAGATTTTTCGTTTATTTCGCATCAGCAAGGCATGTTCTCTTTTTCTGGTCTGACACCAGATCAAGTTGCTCAGTTGCGTAAAGAGTACGGCATTTATATTGTTGGCTCAGGACGTATCAGTGTTGCAGGTATGACTCATGAAAACATGGGTCCACTTTGTGATGCTATTGCCGCGATTTTAAAGGGCTAGGCTAACATTTAGTCGCTACTGCGAAATTCTAAAAAACGGCTTCAAACTTTCATGTTGAAGCCGTTTTTTTATGTCGATTGTTTTTGTTTGTTGTTTTATCGCTAAAGAGGCTGTTACCTTATGGACTCGCTTTTTTCTATCTTCACAGGAGCCATCAATGACCGCCACACTGATTTACTGCTACGACCCTATGTGCAGCTGGTGTTGGGGATTCCGCCCTACTTGGACCAAGCTACAAAAATCCCTACAAGACTTAGTCGATGCAGATCAATTAACCATTCAACCCATGCTTGGAGGTCTTGCCATCGATTCTGATGTCGCTATGCCAGATGAAATGAAAAGCAAACTAGAAAGCACTTGGAAAAACATTCAAGCGTCATTAGGAACCAAGTTTAATTTTGATTTCTGGAAAACAGCTGCACCACGACGCTCGACTTACCCTGCATGCAGAGCCTGTTATGTCGCAAGAGACACAGGATTGGAAGAAGAAATGTATCACGCCATCCAAGAGGCGTATTACCTGAATGCTAAAAACCCATCAGACTTAGACATTCTCATTGAATGCGCTGAGCAAATAGGCATGAATGCAGACGGTTTTCAGAAAACCATGCAGCACGTTAAAAATGAACGTTTATTGGAAGAAGAAATAGAGCAAGCTCGACATCTTGGCTTAAATTCATTCCCTTCTTTAGCCTTACTTATAGGCGATAAGCTCACGCCTATTCCACTAGACTACAAAGACCATTCAAGCATGTTAAATGCCATAAAAAAGGCGCTGTCTTAGCGCCTTAGTCACTTAAATCACATCAGTTCTATAAATATAAATCAACGAACTAAAATATAACTCTTCACTGTCCGAGCTATCGCAGCTGCTGAAACAACATATAGCAAAGGTAAAGCGAGCTTATAATCGTTGCCATCTACAAACACCATAATGCACGCAATAACTAGCAGACTCAGCGTAAATAGGTGCACATAGGCACACAAACCAAACTTCCATTTTGCTGTGATTATCACACCACCAACACCTAAAACCACACCCAATGCGCCACCAACTAAAACATCCATTGGCCAATGCACACCAATCAACACTCGACTCAAGGCAACCAATACCGCCAACAGGATAAACGTCGCTTTAGCATAAGCATTTTGAACGTAGCAAAAACACACACTTGCTAATAAGAATGCCGTTAAACTATGGCCAGAAGGAAAGCTACGTGCTTTATAGGCTCTGCCCAAAAGATTAAAGGTTTCAGGATCAAGCACTGCCGGTGGACGCGGCATCGCAAAATAATCCTTAAGTAAGTTAACTACGATGGCACCAAGTAATGTGGTGAATAGAACAGTCCAATGAAAACGAATATTGCGGCAAGAAAATAACAGCACTAGGGCCAACAAAAATACGCCATCTCCAAATACCGTCATATTTTCCAATAAGAAAGAAGGTATGTAGGTGCTAAAGCTATTTATTTCCATAAAGCCAAAGTGATAACCACCAAGAACATTACCAATCATGGCAGTACTTGCTAATACAACGGCAACCAGAAGCAAAATTTGAATACTAGATTGAGGAACTGTCATGCTGCTTGCTCTAGCTTGATCTAGCAGCGATTTATAATTGGTCGACATTTTAGTTAAGTGACAACGCATATAATCCCTATTCCTTTTGGCAAAACATAAATAAATATAAAACTTCAATGTTCACATTTTATGCATATTGGATGAAAAATAAGTGAAATATGAATTAAAGATATGTAGCGAAAGGAATGTTTATCTTTTTTTTTGTGATTTTGTGTAAGGTTAGCAAACAAAAGGTAAAAGAAAGATTGATGATCATGATGAAATCCCCGTTAATAGGCGAATAATCACGAGCAATTTTTTCCATCTAGATTTTTCTTATTTAGCCTTCTCTTAATCTAGGCTTTTTATCGAAGTAGCAAACAAGGTCAACAGGAATACATATCCCAAATGAAGCGTAACCACACTATTTTGTCCCGATTCACTTCGGGGCTATGTTCTTTCTTCAGACAGGGTTTTAGAACAAAACCTAGTACTTCAAGCTTTGTTATTTTGCTAACGCTACTAAATACAGCGCTATATAACTGGCCTTTGTTTTCTTTTTCGATAAAAAATCTAGATGGCTTTACGCTGAATAGCTTGCAAACTCTTATGACTGTTTTTGCCGCTATTTATCTAGTCACTACTCTTGTGCTTTATGTTTTGTTTATTTTATCTAGACGCTTAGGTAAAGCTGTGTGTGTGGTGTTTGCACTTGCAAACTCATTGGCAGTGTATTTCGTGGTGACCTATAACGTCATCTTAGACAGAACCATGATAGGCAATATTTTTAACACCCAATATTCAGAATCTGGACAATTTTTAAGCCCAAAGCTGGCCATTTATTTTATTCTGCTTGGCGTCTTACCAGCTTGGTTAATCCTTCGTACATCGGTTCAAAAAACCTCAAGAATACGATTATTCGCGCATCTCATTATCACCGTCATAGTCACGTCTACTTGGATTTGGCAGTCACAAAGTCATTGGCTATGGATTGATGATCATGCCAAACAATTAGGTGGCCGAATCATGCCATGGTCTTACGTAGGGAATACGATTCGCTATCAAAACCAGTTAGCGAAAGAAAATGTGGTACAAACGCTATTATCAGATGCCACCTTTGGTTCAAATGAAAAAACCGTTGTAGTGTTAGTTATTGGCGAATCAGCGCGAGCGGAGAATTTTTCCCTATACGGCTATGACAAACCAACCAATCCTTTGCTAACCGCTTCTGAAAATGTCGTTGCCTTAAAAAATGCGACCTCTTGTGCCACTTACACTACCGAATCTGTGAAATGTATTCTTTCACACAATAACCCAAGTGGTAGTTTCTCCGAGCAATTTGAACCTTTGCCAAGTTACCTGCAAAGACAAGGAGTTGACGTTTTTTGGCGCACAAAAAACTGGGGAGAGCCACCAATTAAAGTAGCTAGCTATTTAAGTTCAGGGGATTTGAAAAAGAACTGTGAAGGCAGTGAATGCGACTATGATGGCGTGTTATTAAGCTATCTGGCTGAGCAAATTCAAGAATCGGATAAACAAAAAGTCTTTGTGGTTCTGCATCAAACAGGCAGTCATGGACCATCTTATTACAGTAAATATCCGAAGGAGTTTGAGTTTTTTAAACCTATTTGTCGTTCGGTCGAGCTTAGTAACTGCACGCAAGAGGAGCTAATTAACGCCTACGATAATACCATCTTATATAACGATCATTTCTTAGATCAGTTACGCAAAACTTTAGAAGGATTGAAAGACACCTCCAGCGCTTATCTTTATGTATCTGACCATGGCGAGTCACTTGGCGAAGGTGGTATTTATTTACATGGAACACCTTACTCCATTGCACCTGAGCAACAATTCAAAGTGCCGTTCTTTGTGTGGATGTCGCCGTCTTTTATTGATCAGAAGCATATCTCTATCGATAAACTAAGAGCACGAGAACAAAGCACCCAAGCGAATATTTTCCATAGCGTCATGGGTGCCTTTGATATGAACAGCGAAATCTATAATAAAGACCTAGATATGTTCAGGGCTGCGCGCCAACAATAGCCATAGACTAACGAACAAACAATAAAGGCCAGTAAATCTGGCCTTTATTGTTTTTGTCATTTTCTAGAAAACATGACTCTTTTTGGGCTCTAACCAAAGTCGTGATTAATTAAATCCAACATCGGGTTATAAAGTGGTTCTGTTGTGGCATTACGAGACTTTTTAGCTTCCTTCTCAGGCTGCGCTAAATCGCTTTCTATCGCTTCGACAAGCTCTTCTGTCTGCTCGTTTGCTTCAACTAAGTACGTAGCCTCAAGAGGCTCTAAAACCTCTTCTTCAGTCTCTTCAATGATTAGTTCTACAGGATCAGTAATCAGCTCAACCTCATCAACGACTAAATGCTCAGCCAAGGCTTTTGCCAATGGTTCCACATCGTCCAAGGTGACATTCACCGCCAACCAATGATTAGCGTCGGCTTCATGGCTAACCAAGGCTCCGGGCACAATCGCGTGGCGGAAACTGGCTAGCAAGGCAGTCATACTGGCAACATCTAATGGTTTTGATAAACGCATCCAAAGAGACATGCCACCTTTGCTGGCAGCAAAACTAACATGCTCGCCGAGACGCGTTTCCAGATGCGCTTTAACGCGCTCAGAATTCGCCCAAACCTCTCTCGCGCGTTTCATTAATGAGCGCTTACTATTTGGCTGTAACGCATCACTCAAGGCCATTTGTTGCGCATCGCTTAACGCCATATCAGCGCCTAAGAAAGCGCCCTCCAACAAGGCTTGATGTTTACCAGGCAAACACCAGCTAGCAGAGCGATCTACGCCTTTTGATTCCACGCCGCCGATATAAACAATATGATCAGACGAATCCAGTGACTTGTAGGTCATCATAGATCCAGCGCGATACGCCAAATGTGAGCACAAATCCCACTCAATCACTGGCAGCTTGGTTTCTTCAATAATTGCTAACCAGCGACGCAGACTTAAATTACTCACCAACTGGCCAGCAGGAAACGAGAACTGTCCCGGCAATACAATCAGACGAATGGATTTATCTCGTAAGCAACGAATCGCTAAATCTAAATCGACACCGCGTTCGCCAGCCGTCAAAGCAATCACTTGTCGTCCTAAGCTTTGCAATGTAGTAGTAATCCGCGGATCACAAGGCGTTAACACCAACACGCTATCGCCACGTTGAGTCAGTGTTTGTACGGTTTGAGTGAAGATTGCTAAAGGGGAACGCCCTAACCAAAGATGTGATGCATGAGCTTTGATACCAAGCCCTTTTAAATGCTCACTAACGGCTTCACGGGCCGCCAAATGACCTTTGCCCAATACAGGCAGATGGATTTCTTCCTGACGCACTGCAGGGCTTAAAAAAGTGTCGCTTTGATCAACCAAGGCCGCTCGATGCGCAAGACATGACCAAGCTGGCTTAGTACCGTCTTTGGCGAGTTCACGTAATTCTTCGCCAGCCAATAACAATGCCGGTTTTGTCTCGCTACGGTGACAAACAAAGTAACCAGATTTAGGCCGAGACTCGATCCAACCGTCTTCACTCAATAACTCATAACCATGTATGACCGTATTTAAGCTCAGACCCAGTTGTTTCGATAAAGCTCGTAAGGACGGCATTTTATCACCGGGCACAATGGCCTCTTGTGACATCTGATCCAAGAACCAATCCACCACACCTTTATATAAAAAATCCGCCACCGTTTTGTACCTTTTCTAGTTTGTCATCTAGTATCTGTTATCAATCATTATAGTTGTCTTAAAAAAACGCAAGTAAAAGCCCAATAATTCACGATTTTGATGGGAGTTAAGGTACAATTTCACCAATTTAGCGCAGATTTCATGACTTTTGGTTCAGACTTTTAAGCCACTAGCATCACCAATTAAAATCCGCCCATTGTTAAAAACCAAAGTAGACAACCCTAAAGTAGAGTATTCATGGCTTTTGACCCCTCCTCGCTTCGTCACCTATTCCCAATTTTGGCGCAGTCAGCCTATGATCATCCGCTAACCTATTTAGATAATGCAGCGACGACGCAAAAGCCGTTGCCAGTATTGGATGCAATTCAGGACTATTACCGAAGCTTTAACGCCAATGTTCATCGTGGTGCGCACTTCCTTAGCGACCGAGCAACCAACCGTTTTGAGCAAGCCCGAGACACGATCGCAAGCTTTATTAATGCGCCAGAACAAAGCCATGTGATTTGGACAAAAGGCGCGACAGAAGCCATCAATACAGTCGCTTTTGGTTTAGAGCATCTGCTCGAAAAAGGCGATGAGATACTCATCACTAGTTTAGAACATCACGCCAACTTGGTGCCTTGGCAGCAATTGGCCTTTCGCACTGGCGCTCGATTACGCATTCTGCCATTAACATCCAATGGCGAATGGGAGCCGGAATTCAGCCACTACTTCACGGATCGCACGCGTATTTTTGCGGCGACGCAGATTTCCAATGCCATCGGCGTAAGCACACCGCTGCAAACAATGCTCGATCATGCCAAGCAACAAGGCGCTTTTACCCTTGTCGATGGCGCTCAAGCCGTGGCGCACTATCCTATTGATGTGCAAATATTAGACTGTGACTTTTATGTCTTCTCTGGCCACAAGATGTATGGTCCAACAGGTATTGGCGTGTTATATGGTAAAAGCCACGCTTTGGAAGTTCTGCTGCCCTACCAAACCGGTGGAGAAATGGTGCGTCATGTTTCGTATCAAGCCACAGAGTTCAATGTTTTACCTTATCGCTTGGAAGCAGGAACACCTCACATCGAAGGCGTTATTGGCTTGGCGGCGGCCTGTGATTTTCTTAATGCTCAGGATCGTCTTTCATTATTAGCTTGGGAACAATCCCTCGCTACACATGTGTATTCTCGTCTTCATAAAGAGGGTGGCATCGAAATTTATTCGCCCGAGAAAAACACTACTTTGGTTTCACTAAGTGTACCCAATATTCATATCTTGGATTTGAACGCTTACCTAGATAGCCAAGGTGTAGCGGTTCGAGCTGGCAGCCACTGTGCCCATCCGTTAATGGCACAACTTGGTGTTGCCGGAACCTTGCGTGCCTCTTTCGCCTGTTACAACACCATGGAAGAAGCCAATCGCTTCTGCGATGTTCTTCTAGAAGCCATAGACCTATTAAATGACGAGTAACAAGCAATGACAGACTCTTTAGGACAACAAAAGCCAGTAAACATAAAAGCCCTGCTGCAAGCTTGCCGTAGCAAAGAAGAAACCTTTAAGGCTTTGGTGACGTTAAGCAAAACCTTACCGAGACTGTCCGCTGAAGAAAAAACCGAAGACAACAAGGTAAAAGGCTGCGAAAGCGCTGTTTGGCTCATCATGGAAGGAAACGATGGACTACGTCACTTCAAAGCCGACAGCGACGCCAAACTTATGCGCGGTGTATTAGTCGCTATATTGAGCTTAGTAGAAGGAAAAATGCTAGCGGATATTCAACAAATGGACCTCAAATCAGAGCTAGCCGAGCTTAACTTATCAAGTTACCTAACCAGCTCTAGAACCAATGGTGTGTTAGCGATTTTGAATAGGATAGCATCGAACTAAAATCGTTCGTTACCATCTTGCTTTAGGTTATTGATCTTAGTTTTACTTAAGAGTTTCAATAACACATTACGGCAAGATCTTAACACTGGGTACAAAATAGCTGCGACTTTTTTGGAGCTAAACAGCCAATAATTCAAGCGGTTAAACACGCCAGATCGGCCGCTAAGCAAGGCTAAAAGATGAATGGCATCTGCGCCGTAGTAAAGTTGCCCATCCATTTTCAATACCATACCTTGATCGATGTCCAAACCCTGAGCAGTAACTTCTTTCAATACTTCAGGATTCTCTCTCGCATCAATAAGCACTAATTCACCGACACTTTGGCGGATGCGAACTATTTGGCAATAAAAATGGCAGGCGGGACATTCTTTGTCATAGATGAGCAGAATCTGCTTGTTTGTCATGCATCAACCAGCTGATAAGAGATCAAATACAACTCTTGAATCCCTGGGTAAATGTCTTGAATCACTTCCCTCAATTCATCCAACGTCATATTTTCTTGCTCGGCATGATAATCCGATAATGCATCAAACAAGACCGGCTCGACAGACAATATTTTTAATCGACAAAATTCACGACCGACTTCGAAGGTAGACACAGTCACAACTGAGTCAGGGACATAGTGCTTTTCAGCTTCATCACGCAAGGTAATGGTCTTCTTGCCAGATAGAATATCGGCCTCAAAGCGTTCAAAGAAAGTCATGGTTGTCGGTGTCATTGCTTAATTCGCCTTCTGTGCCAGTTTTTCCAATACTCTCGACACCGCCACAAACGCGAAGGAAGCCGTAACTGCTGTACTAGCACCAAAACCAGTGTCGCAATTCATTTTGGTTTCCGTATCGCCTTTTAAACGTTGATGAGAAACCGTGCCGTCGCCTTGCGGATAACTTAATTGCTCGGTGGAATACACGCATTCAATGTCAAAGCGGCGTTTCGGATTGCGGGTAAAGTTGTAATAACGTCGCAGGAAGTTGCGTAGTTTGGCAGCAAGTGGATCTTTTTCGGTTTTAGAGAGATCGCCGATGAGTATTTTGGTTGGGTCCATTTGACCGCCCGCACCACCGACTGTGATGACTTTACGCTTGTTACTCTTACTCCACGCCATCAGAGCGGCTTTTGGCTTGATGCTATCAATGCAATCAATAATGTAATCAAACGGCGTAGAGAGCAGCTCAGAGATGTTTTCAGGGGTAATAAAGTCTTCTATGCAGGTTACTTGGCAATTCGGATTAATCAACTTGATACGTTCTGCCATGACATCAACTTTCGATTGACCAATGTTGCCATCTAATGCGTGAATTTGGCGGTTGGTATTAGTGATGCAAACATCGTCCATATCGATCAACGTAATTTTACCAATACCTGAACGTGCCAAGGCTTCAGCCGCCCAAGAGCCAACGCCACCAATACCGATGACACAAACGTGTGCTTGAGTAAAAAACTCATACGCTGCATCGCCATATAAACGGCGAATGCCACCAAATCGTTTATCGTTTGTCACTTTTATCTCCTCGCAAAAGGTTCTACCCTGCGCTTTTTATGCCAATAAGTGTATTCTTTGAACCTAGCAAAGACGAATTACTTTCTATCAAAAACCTTTGCATGCAAAGATTTATATAAATAATCACCAGGTACTGTGAGCCCTATGATTCAGCAAGCTTTTGAAATGCTTGGTTTGACACCAAGAGAAACTCAACTTTATCAAACTCTATTAAAGTTAGGCCCTTCTTCCATTCGAGATATTGCCGAACACAGCGGCATCAATCGCGGCACGGCATATGAGTCGCTAAAACAGTTACAAAGCAAAGGCATCGTTAGCTACTTTCCAAAAGGAAAACGCCGATTATTTACCGCTGAAAACCCAGATATTCTTCTAAATTTAGCGGAAGAAAAACGCAACCGCCTAGACAAAACTATTGAAAACCTGAAAAACACTATCATTCCTAATTTGCATCAGCAGCAGCCAGATTATCATCAAACCAATGTACGTTATTACGAAGGTGATGATGGCATAGAGTGGGTTTTGCGCGATATTTTAAACGTGGTATCGCAACAAGACCACAAAGAATATTGTGTGTTTTCTTCTAAACCTATTCGCCCTTTCTTGTATCGCCCTTTTCCCAACTACACAAAGCAACGCGTGAAGCTTGGTATTAATGTAAAAGTGATCGCGCTTGGAGATGGTGGTGAAGAAGCACAGTTGTCTGAACGTAAGTGGATTAAAACGGAAGGTTCGGTCGACGCCAGCTATATTGCTATCTATCCGCCCAAATGTGCGATTATTTCTTTAGCGAGTAACAACTTCCCTTCTGCCGTGGTATTGGAATCTAAAGACATCGCCAAAGCACAGCAGATCATCTTCGATACCTTATGGAAGATGCTCTAAAAAGCAACGTTCCACTCAAATAGCAGGCAATAAAAAAGCAGCCCTTAGGCTGCTTTTTTGACTTCAAACTCAACATTACCGCTTATTTGTGATCGCGGAACTGCTGAATAGTACGCAAGCGGGCCATAGCTTCTGCTAGTTCCACTGTCGCACGAGTGTAGTCGACGTCAGGTTTTTGGTTAGCCAAAAGCTCTTTAGCATGTTCCTGAGCTTTTAGTGCCGCCTCTTCGTCCAGATCTCTTGCACGAGTGGCTGTGTTAGCCAAGACGGTGACGCGGTGCGGTTGAACTTCTAGGAAGCCACCGGACACGAAGATTATCTCTTCGTCACCATTTTCTTTAACCACACGAACAGGACCTGGTTGCAGAGTAGTCAACAATGGCGCGTGACCAGGCATAATGCCCAAATCGCCATAGCTGCCTGCAGCCACAAGAGATTGTACCGTACCGGAAAAAATCTCTTGTTCAGCGCTTACGATATCGCAGTGTACTGTGATAGCCATAAGTTGCCTCTCTTAGTCATACTTAGCAAAAGCGTTTTACAACGCTTTTGCTACGCGTGATGGTTAAAGTTTCTTAGCTTTCTCGACAGCTTCGTCGATGCTACCAATCATGTAGAACGCTTGCTCTGGAAGATCATCGAACTCACCATCCAAGATGCCTTTAAAGCCACGAATCGTGTCTTTCAAAGAAACATACTTACCTGGAGAGCCAGTGAATACTTCTGCTACGAAGAAAGGCTGAGACAAGAAACGCTGGATTTTACGAGAACGGTTAACCGTTTGTTTATCTTCTTCAGATAACTCGTCCATACCCAAGATTGCGATAATGTCTTTCAATTCTTTGTAACGCTGCAATACCATTTGAACGCCACGTGCTACGTCGTAATGCTCTTGACCGATAACTAGTGGATCAAGCTGACGTGAAGTAGAGTCAAGAGGATCGATCGCTGGGTAGATACCCAAAGATGCGATGTCACGAGACAATACAACGGTTGCGTCCAAATGAGAGAACGTTGTTGCTGGAGACGGGTCAGTCAAGTCATCCGCAGGTACGTATACCGCTTGAACAGACGTGATAGAACCAGTCTTAGTAGAGGTGATGCGTTCTTGAAGAACACCCATCTCTTCAGCAAGTGTAGGCTGGTAACCTACCGCAGATGGCATACGACCTAGCAATGCAGATACTTCTGTACCCGCAAGCGTGTAACGGTAGATGTTATCTACGAAGAAAAGTACGTCACGACCTTCGTCACGGAACTTCTCAGCCATAGTCAAACCAGTCAAAGCAACACGTAGACGGTTACCTGGTGGCTCGTTCATTTGGCCATATACTAGAGATACTTTATCGATTACGTTCGAGTCAGTCATCTCGTGGTAGAAGTCGTTACCTTCACGAGTACGCTCACCAACACCAGCAAATACAGAGTAACCGCTGTGCTCGATTGCGATGTTACGGATAAGTTCCATCATGTTTACGGTTTTACCTACACCGGCACCACCAAACAGACCAACTTTACCACCTTTCGCGAAAGGACAAACAAGGTCGATAACCTTGATACCCGTTTCTAGCAATTCGTTGCTAGAAGACTGCTCAGCATAAGAAGGAGCTGCGCGGTGAATTGACCAACGCTCTTCTTCGCCAATTGGGCCTTTTTCGTCAATCGGATTACCTAGAACGTCCATAATACGTCCTAGTGTTTTAGTACCAACTGGCACAGAAACTGGTTTGTTTGTATTTTCTACAACCAAGCCACGTTTAATACCGTCAGTGGAACCCATTGCGATGGTACGAACAATACCGTCGCCTAGTTGTTGTTGAACTTCCAACACCAACTGTTTACCCTCAATGGTCAGGGCATCATATACTTTTGGCACGCTATCACGTGGGAATTCCACGTCCATTACCGCGCCAATAACCTGTACGATGTGTCCGCTACTCATGTTCGGATCCTCTTAAATACCTAAATACCTTAAACCGCTGCCGCGCCGCTGACTATCTCAGAAATTTCCTGAGTAATCGCTGCTTGACGAGCCTTGTTGTACACCAACTGCAATTCATCAATGATATCGCCGGCGTTGTCTGTTGCGTTTTTCATCGCAAGCATACGAGCTGCTTGTTCACACGCAATATTCTCAACCACTGACTGATATACTTGAGATTCAATATAGCGAACCAATAATTCGTTCAAAATTTCAACGGCTTCCGGTTCATAAATGTAATCCCAGTGGTGCTTTAACTCTGTATTCTCTTCCGCTTTTAATGGCAAAAGTTGTTCAACCGTCGGGTTTTGAGTCATGGTATTCACGAACTCATTTGAAACCACATAAAGACGATCAATACGACCTTCATCAAATGCGTCTAGCATCACCTTTACGCTACCGACTAAGTCGTCAGCTTTTGGTGCATCACCTAAACCGGTGAAGGCTGCTGTTACATTTCCGCCGTAGTTACGAAAGAATGAAACGGCTTTGCCACCAATCGCACAGATGTCTATTTCAACACCAGTATCAGCAAACTGTTTCATATCTCTAATGGCTTTTTTGAACACGTTAACGTTCAAACCACCACATAAACCACGATCAGAAGAGATTACGATATAACCAACACGCTTCGCCTCACGTTCGGTAAGGTAACGGTGTTTATACTCAGGATTCGCGTTGGCCAAATGACCAACTACTTGGCGAATTCGTTCCGCATACGGACGAGAAGCGGCCATACGATCCTGAGCTTTACGCGTTTTACTTGCAGCTACTTTTTCCATAGCACGAGTAATTTTACGCGTATTGTTAATGCTCGAAATCTGAGTACGTATCTCTTTTCCGACTGCCATAATAGAACTGCCCTTGTGAGAATGTTATTTCACAAACTGCAAGAAAGTGGTGACAAGCTTTAATCGCTTGCCACCAAACTCATTACCAAGTTTGCGTCGCTTTAAACTTCTCGATTGCCGCTTTAAAGGTCGCTTCAATCTCGCCGTTAAAATTACCAGTTTTGTTAATGTCAGCCATAAGATCAGTGTGTTCACTGTTCATGTAGCTCAACAAAGCAGTTTCAAAACTACCAATTTTGCTTGTTTCAACATCTTCAAGGAAGCCATCATTAGCAGCGTAAAGAACTACGCCCATATCAGCTACAGACATAGGAGAGAACTGCTTTTGTTTCATCAGTTCAGTAACCTGTTTACCGTGCTCTAACTGCTTACGAGTCGCTTCGTCTAGGTCAGATGCGAACTGAGCGAAAGCCGCCAATTCACGGTACTGAGCCAATGCAAGACGAATACCACCGCCAAGTTTCTTGACGATCTTAGTTTGTGCTGCACCACCTACACGAGATACCGAAATACCTGCGTTCATCGCTGGACGAATACCGGCGTTAAACGAGCTCGTTTCCAAGAATATCTGACCATCTGTGATGGAGATAACGTTGGTTGGTACGAATGCAGATACGTCACCACCTTGAGTCTCGATGATTGGCAATGCGGTCAAAGAACCCGTTTTGCCTTTCACTTCACCATTGGTGAATTTCTCTACGTAATCAACGTTTACACGTGATGCACGCTCAAGAAGACGAGAGTGAAGATAGAATACGTCACCTGGGTAGGCTTCACGACCTGGCGGACGACGTAGAAGCAAAGAGATCTGACGGTAAGCCCAAGCTTGCTTGGTCAAATCATCATAAATGATCAATGCGTCTTCACCGCGGTCACGGAAATATTCACCCATAGTACAGCCAGTGTATGGCGCTATGTAAAGCATTGCTGCTGGATCAGATGCGCCAGCTGCTACTACTGTGGTGTATTCCATTGCGCCAGCTTCTTCAAGCTTACGCACGACGTTAGCAATTGTAGATTGTTTCTGACCGATCGCTACGTACACACACTTAATGCCAGAATCTTTCTGAGCAATAATGGTGTCGATTGCTAATGCAGTCTTACCAATCTGACGGTCACCGATGATCAACTCACGTTGACCACGACCAATTGGTACCATAGCGTCAATTGCTTTGTAACCTGTTTGAATCGGTTGATCAACTGACTGACGTTCGATAACGCCTGGCGCCACTTTTTCAACTTTATCAGTTAGTTTTGCATTGATAGCGCCTTTGCCGTCGATTGGGTTACCCAATGCGTCAACAACACGACCAAGCAATTCAGGACCGATTGGAACTTCCAATATACGACCTGTACATTTAACTTTTTGACCTTCTACAAGGTCTTGGTATTTACCAAGTACTACTGCACCGACAGAGTCACGCTCTAGGTTCAAAGCAATACCGTAAATACCACCAGGGAATTCAATCATTTCCCCGTACATAACATCTGCCAAACCGTGGATCAGAACGATACCGTCTGCCACGCTGACAATTGTGCCCTCATTTTGGGCATCAGAAGATACATCGAGGTTCTCGATGCGCTTCTTGATAATCTCGCTGATCTCAGATGGATTCAGTTGCTGCATGCTAAATTCCTCAACCCTGGTTTCGATTTAACGAAACGCTAGGAGTTTATCGCCTCGGCCAGTTTCGCTAATTTACCGCGTACTGAACCGTCGATGATTAAGTCACCTGTACGAATAACCACGCCACCAATTAGGCTTGCGTCTGTTTCACTGGTTAAGTTGACTGTACGGTCCAACTTTTTAGCCAGTGAAGCGGCTAATGCTTGTGTTTGTTCTGCTGTTAATTCAAATGCAGACGTAAATTGAACATTTACGGCTTTTTCGAAATTCAGTTTGAACTGTAAAAATAACTCAGAAATAGCAGGAAGAAGCGATAATCGCTTATTCACAGCAAGAGCTAGCAAAAATGCTTTACCTTGTTCTGTTGTTACTTCTGCACAAACGTCCGCTAGAGCGTTTGCCTTCTCTTCCGCACTAAAAGCTGGATTCCCAAGTGCTTTTTTAAGCTTAGGTTCAACAGTCACAGCAGCTAATATGTTTAACATATCTGCCCACTCTGAAATATGACCTTGCTCTCTAGCAACTTCGAAAACCGCTTTAGCGTACGGTCGCGCGACTGTTTTTAATTCAGCCATTAGACCCTCGCTTAAAGCTCTTTGGCGAGCTGTTCAACGATCTCGCTATGTGCTTTTTCGTCAATGGTGGCTCCCAAAATCTTCTCGGCACCAGCAAATGCAAGAACGGAAACTTGAGCACGCAATGCTTCTTTAGCACGCATAACGTCTTGTTCGATCTCTGCTTGAGCTGCTTCGCGCAGACGCTTGCCATCGGCAATCACCTGCTCTTTTGCCTCGTCGACCATTTGGTTCGCACGTTTGTTGGCTTGTTCAATAATCTCGGCCGCGTTCTCTTTGCTTTCACGTAATATTTGAGAGGCTTGTTCTTGTGCCAACTCAAGGTCACGTGAAGCACGGTTCGCTGCTTCCAAACCGTCTGCAATTTTTTTGCTACGCTCTTCGAGCGCAGCAATAACTGGTGGCCACACATATTTCATGCAGAACCAGACAAAAATAGCAAACGAGATAGCTTGGCCTAGAAGTGTGAGATTTAAGTTCACGCTAATACCCTCGCTTTTAGTCGTTTAAAAATCATTCCCGCAAAGTTTTGCAGAATATTAACCAGCGACCAAAGCAACAAAAGGATTCGCAAAAGTGAAGAACAATGCGATACCTACACCGATCATAGTTACGGCATCTAGAAGACCCGCTACGATGAACATTTTAACTTGCAGCATTGGAACCATTTCTGGTTGACGCGCAGCGCCTTCCAAGAATTTCCCACCCAAAATACCAAAACCAATCGCAGTACCTAGGGCACCTAGACCGATTAGAAGGGCTACAGCGATCGCAGTAAGACCAACTACAGTTTCCATTTTAACTCCTACATTTTCACAGTTTTAGATAAGGTTTAAAAAATTATTACTTTAAAGAACACACTATTAATGATCTTCGTGCGCCATACTTAAGTAGACGATAGTCAACATCATAAAGATGAAGGCTTGAAGCACGATGATCAAAATATGGAAGATCGCCCATGGCACAGACAGAGCCCATTGTAGGCCCCAAGGCAATATAGCAATCAAAATAAAGATCAATTCACCAGCATACAAGTTACCGAACAATCGCAATGCTAATGAAACAGGTTTCGCAAGTAGACCAACACCTTCAAGTAATAAGTTGAAAGGGATCATCCATTTGCCAAATGGCTGTAACGTCAGTTCACCAACAAATCCACTTATGCCTTTCACTTTGATGCTGTAGAAAACAATCAAAGCAAAAACAGAAAGTGACATACCTAATGTGGCATTAATGTCTGTTGTTGGAACAAATTTGAAATACACATGATTAGGATCAGCGCCAAACACTGAAGTACCAATCATTTGAGCTACAGCAGGCAAGAAATCAACAGGAATTAAATCCATGAAGTTCATCAAGAAAACCCAAACAAAGATAGTAAGTGCTAAAGGCGCAATGACCTTACTCTTACCATGAAAGGTTTCTTTAACACTGCCATCAACAAACTCCACCATAAGTTCTACAAAGTTTTGTAGTCCAGTCGGTGTATCTGTCGAAA
Source organism: Marinomonas sp. BSi20584 (assembly GCF_002792415.1). Classification (NCBI taxonomy): domain Bacteria; kingdom Pseudomonadati; phylum Pseudomonadota; class Gammaproteobacteria; order Oceanospirillales; family Oceanospirillaceae; genus Marinomonas; species Marinomonas sp. BSi20584. Next base: position 78,405 of record NZ_KZ454879.1, on the reverse strand, counting down.
TTTTCTTTGCGGCCTTACGGAACAACCATAAAAACAAGAAACCCAAAGCAATCGAAATTGCCATAGTGTCTACATGAATTGCCCAGAATCCCATATCTGCTGCTTCTTTAGCATCATGGGCAAGACCCCATGTTCCATCAGGATGTTGACCATAGGTCAAATTCTGAAGGTGATGCTTTATATATGAAGAAGCTGTTGGACTTTCAATACCCATACTTATATCCACGCTCTCTCAATGATTAAAATCCTATCGCCTACCATGCTAGGTATTTCTTAGCACGATAGGACTGAGCCAATGGCTCAAAATTGCACCGCCAAAACCTGCAAAGAAAGCCCCTGCAGCTAATGGTTTTATCAGAAGAAAAACCAGCGACAATAAAACCACTGTCATAGCCAACTTACCGGCTTCTCCTCGATAGAATGATCTGACGACATCTTTTGCTGGGCGAGTCCCTTTGTAACCAAAGATTCGCCAAGCCATATAAACACTCGGTAATATGCTGGTTAAAGCGCCCAATATAAACGAGTACCCATACAGACCACCAGCAATGTAAAAAATTCCCAAAGAAACTAAAAAAGTAAGTAAAAATTGCAATAAAAGGAAACGAAATATAGCCTTCTTTTTAGCGCTAATAATTGCACTTGCGCTTAGTGGCTTTTTTGTCTCCATTACCCAACTCTCTTTTCGCACTATAAAAGTGCAATCAATGTGATGATTTACAAAATTCGAGGCATTATATGGGTAATAGCTGCCGTGTTCAACTTAAACTGATTCTCACGATCACTTTCTAGCCATCTTGTCTAGATAGAAAAAAGCACTTGTCACGAATTGCTTCATTTCCCTGCAAGCAGTTCACTAATCAAGAGTTCTAGGTGTTCTGGGTTACGGTACTCAATAACCAACTTACCTTTTCCTTTGGCTGAAGGTTGTATTTTCACCGCCGCATTAATTTTTTGACTAATGCGTTCTGCTTCTGCACTTAAATCTGGCAGGATAGGTTTGCTATCTTCATTTTTTTCAATAACTTGGAAGTTTTTCACCAATCTTTCTGTCTCACGGACAGACAAGGATTTAGTGACAACTTGTGACGCCGCTTGAATTTGTTTGTCATGCTCTAAAGGTAATAAAGCTCGCGCATGGCCCATTTCAATATCACCATGTTCTAACAAACGACGAACTTCAGGCGTCAATCCTAACAAACGTAATAAATTCGCTACAGTTGAACGAGATTTACCAACCGTATCTGCAACTTCTTGTTGGGTAAGGTGAAAATCTTCAACTAGACGTTGTAGAGCTAATGCTTCTTCTACTGGGTTTAGGTCTTCACGTTGAATATTTTCAATCAAAGCAAGAACCACGGCATCAGCATCTTCAACATGACGAACGATGACAGGAACCTGCTTTAAATCGGCCAATTTGGCAGCTCGCCAGCGGCGTTCACCCGCGATAATTTCATATTGATTGTGACCACTTGGTCGTACAACAATAGGCTGCATAATACCTTGATTACGAATTGAAGCCGCGAGATCTTCTAATTGCGCAGGGTTCATATCACGACGAGGTTGAAATTTACCTTTAGAAAGCCAATCCACAGGTAAATAAGTTAGGCCTTTTATTTGCTCACTATTATAGCCACTATCAGCCTCATTGGTTGGCGTTGATTGTGGTGCTAGTAATGCATCTAAGCCACGACCTAGACCTCTTTTTTTCATCGTCATTTCATTAACCCTAATTGGTATTAAAGTACGCTTATAAAACAGTAATTATGCGACAGATTTTCGAATAAACTCACCCGCTAATGCGAGGTAAGCGATAGCTCCACGAGACTGTTTCTCATAATGCAAGACAGGTAAACCGTAACTTGGTGATTCTGCTAAACGAATATTTCGAGGGATCACGGTATCATAAACCTTGCTGCCAAAATGCTTATGAAGTTGACTAGATACATCATGCGTTAAGCTGGGGCGAGGATCATACATGGTTCGTAAAATACCTTCGACCTCTAGAGACGGATTTAACGCTTGAGTAATACGATTGATCGTTTGCAATAACGCTGTTAACCCTTCTAACGCGTAATATTCACATTGCACCGGAATCAATACACCTTGAGAAGCGGCTAAAGCATTTACCGTCAGCATATTCAAAGCAGGTGGACAGTCTAGTAAGATGTAATCGAAGTCACTGTCGACTTCGTACAGGCCAGCACGCAGACGGGTTTCTTTACTCGGTAAATCAAGTAAAACCACTTCTGCACCAGTTAAATCACCGTTTGCAGGCAATACCCAGTAATCTCCAGGCATGCTTTTTTTCATGACTTCTTTTACGCCATGAGAACCAATCAATACGTCGTAAACGCTAGTGTCTAACTCTTCTTTAGTAAAGCCACTTCCAGTAGTCGCATTACCTTGCGGATCTAAATCGATTAATAATACTCGGCGCTTCATTGCCGCCAGTGATGCCGCTAAATTGACACAGGTGGTGGTTTTGCCCACACCACCTTTTTGGTTGGTAACTGCGATGATTCTTGCCATGATTTATCCTTTACGCGTCATCACTACCATGTGACGCTCCGCTTGAACATTTGGCACATTAAGAGGCTCTACAGATACTAAACCAACCTCTTTTGGTAGCGCCGCTATTTCTTCACTGGGGTAAACCCCTTTCATGGCTAGAAAATTACCTGTCTCTTTTGGAAGAGGTAAAGTCCAATTAATCATATCTTGTAATGAAGCAAAAGCTCGAGAAATAACGTGATCGTATTCCCCTTGGTGACTGTGTTTTTCAACCCGTTCATTTGCCACCGTGGCGTTATGAATGCCCAATTCCATCTTAACTTGCGTCAAGAAACGTGTTTTTTTGCCGTTACTGTCGAGTAAGGTGAAACGTTTTTCAGGGTAACATATAGCAAGCACCATACCAGGTAAGCCAGGTCCAGTACCAACATCTATAATATTGTCCCCTGTTATAAAAGGTAAAGTCGCCAAACTGTCTAATAAGTGCAAAGAGATCATTTGCTCAACATCACGAATAGCAGTCAGGTTATAAGCCTTGTTCCACTTTTCTAGCATGGCTAGGTATTTTACAAGAGTCTGAATCGTTTCATCAGATAAAGCAGCGCCCATTTGTTGGGCGCCTTTTTGAATAGTGTCAAAGTGTGTCACAGTCGATCCATTTCTATAAAGATAGCAATTAGGGATTATCGGCTGATGATTCTAGGCACTTTTGCGCGCAATCGCACGTTTTTTCAAGTGAATTAATAGTAAGGATACCGCAGCAGGCGTTACACCTTGGATTCGAGAAGCCGCAGCAAGCGTGGCTGGACGCAACTGAGTTAACTTTTGTTTGATCTCATTTGATAAGCCTTCCATCTTGGAATAATCCAAATCATCAGGCAATGCCGTATTTTCCTGACGACGTAAACGCTCAATATCTTCTGCTTGGCGAGTGATATAACCCGCGTATTTTACCGCAATTTGAACTTGCTCAGAAACTTGCTCATCTACCGGCTCATCAAGACTGTTTTTCAAATTCGCAATATCGGAATAAACAATATTCGGACGTTTAAGCAAATCTAATAAACTGTACTCATGAGTAATCGGTGTTTCCAGTTTTGGATTAATGCTATCCGCTTCAGGCGTATTTGGAACAATCCAGCTAGATTTAAGCCGCTGTGTTTCTAACTCAATCGCTTCGCGTTTTTTGCAGAAGGCAGCCCAACGTTCATCAGATACCAAGCCAAGTTCACGGCCCTTCTCTGTTAAACGCATGTCGGCGTTATCTTCACGTAAAATCAAACGATATTCCGCACGACTAGTGAACATACGGTATGGTTCTTTTGTACCCATACTGATCAGATCATCGACTAGTACACCTAGATACGCTTCATCACGTCGAGGTGTCCAAGCATCTTTATCTTGTGCAAGCAAGGCCGCGTTTAAACCAGCAAGTAAGCCTTGGGCACCCGCTTCTTCGTAGCCTGTTGTACCATTGATTTGTCCAGCAAAAAACAAACCAGGCATATGTTTGGTTTCTAAGGAATATTTCAAATCTTGCGGATTAAAATAATCGTATTCAATAGCATATCCTGGACGAATGATATGAGCATTTTCCATGCCTTTCATCGAACGAACTAGCTCAATTTGTACATCAAATGGCAAAGAAGTCGAAATACCATTTGGATAAAGTTCGTGTGTCGTTAAACCTTCTGGCTCAATAAAAATTTGATGTGAGTTTTTATCGGCGAAACGTACGATTTTATCTTCAATAGAAGGGCAATAACGTGGACCAACACCTTCAATCACACCAGTGTACATAGGAGATCTATCCATTCCCGCACGAATAATATCGTGTGTACGTTCGTTGGTATGAGTAATAAAACACTCAATTTGACGAGGGTGCATTGCGCGATTGCCCATGTAAGACATGACCGGATCAATATCATCACCAGGCTGAGCTTGCATTTTTGAGAAATCAACCGTTCGAGCATCAATTCGAGGTGGCGTACCTGTTTTTAAGCGATCAACACGAAATGGCAAAGCACGTAGTTTTTGTGCCAAGCCAATGGATGGTGGATCTCCAGCTCGACCACCTGAATGGTTTTGCAAGCCAATGTGAATAACACCACCTAAAAAAGTACCGGCTGTTAAAACAACGGTTTTACTATTAAAACGTATACCCGTCTGAGTAATGACACCACGAGCAGCACCATCTTCAACAATAAGATCTTCAGCTGATTGTTGAAAAAGCCATAGATTTTCTTGGTTTTCTAATTTATGACGAATAGCCGCTTTATATAATATACGGTCTGCTTGAGCACGAGTGGCTCGAACAGCAGGACCTTTGCGTGAATTCAAAGTACGAAATTGAATACCAGCTTGATCCGTTGCTAATGCCATAGCGCCGTCTAAAGCATCTATTTCTTTTACAAGATGGGACTTCCCAATGCCACCAATGGCAGGGTTACAGGACATTTGTCCTAAAGTTTCAATGTTGTGAGAAAGTAACAAAGTTTTAACGCCCATACGTGCTGCAGCTAAAGCAGCTTCTGTACCGGCATGTCCGCCACCAACCACAATCACATCAAAGCGACTTGGGAAATCCACAGGAACCTCGGTATTACTAATAAATAGAAAAATGAATAAAAAACGATCAACCATCGATTGAGGCCGCTTAGTATATAGGCAAATTTCCAAAAAGAAAGAGATCGAAACCCACTTATCCCGGTCATCAATATTAATATATTTAAGTAAGTATATAAGTTCTTTTATGTTTGTTATGTTTATATAGCAAGCAAATATCTGTGCATAAGAATAAAAAAACTATATTTATTAAATATTTACACAGATAACATCTTGTTAAGACAGGGCTGGTTATCTTGTGGTGTGGATAACCTGAACCTGTGTATAAAACAGCCACTTATACAGAGTCGATTTTTAAGGCCAAAGTTGTTAAAAACTGTGCAAAACTTCTTATCAACCTATCACCATACTTATCAACAGGCGTTTTTTTGTATTGTTAATACATTAAAGTGTTGTTTAAAAAGGATTTATCAGTTTTTTAACACAAAATTCACCATTTTTTTTAAAAATTTAATCCACAAGCAAATAAATAAAAAAAATCCATTTAGGCGTATTTTTTCTATATCACTAATGTGAATAATTACGCTAGACCCTGCTTTTTGCTGGTGTGTGAGTCATTGTGGAGAAAGAAAGACAATTCATAAAATATCCACCTGTGAGTAACTATTTTGCTTTTGTAGTAATCTTTAGCAGATCAAACGACAAAGATGAGGATTACTATGATTGGGCGAGCGACTTGGATTCAATCACCTAAAGCGATATTGGCATCCAATGCGGAAGGTGGTGTGGTGATTCGTGATGGAAAAATTTGTGAGTTGGTTGTAGCTGGGAAAACACCCACCAGCCACTATGATGTTATTTTTGATGCTTCTAATTATGTTGTCTTACCTGGTTTAATCAATACGCATCATCATTTTTATCAGACGCTTACTCGGGCTTTTCCAGATGCTCTTAATAAAGCGTTATTTCCTTGGTTACAGACTCTTTATCCGCTTTGGGCTGAATTAGAGCCGGAGATGCTTGCTAGCGCGACCAAGCTTGCCATGGTGGAATTAATGGAATCCGGTTGTACGCTTGCTGCAGATCATCATTACTTATTCCCCGCCGGTATGGAAAATGCCATCGATGTGCAAGTTGATGTTGCTAAGTCTCTTGGTATGCGCGCAATGTTTACTCGTGGTTCCATGAGTTTGGGAGAAAAAGATGGCGGCTTGCCACCTCAATCTACTGTTCAGGATGAAAAAACCATTATTGATGACAGTGCGCGATTGATTAAAGCTCATCATCAACGAGGTGAAAGCGCGATGATTCAAATCGCCTTAGCACCTTGTTCGCCTTTTTCCGTCACCACAGACATTATGAAAAGCAGCGCGGAATTAGCAAAAACCGAAAATGTACGATTACACACTCATCTTGCCGAAACCCTAGATGAAGAAGATTTTTGTCTAAAGCGCTTTGGTATGCGTACGGTCGATTATTTAGAAAGTGTCGGTTGGTTACATGATAGGACCTGGTTAGCACATGGTATTCACTTTGATGAGGATGAAATTAGCCGATTAGGCAAAGCCAAAGTGGGGATTTGCCATTGTCCAACCTCAAACATGATGCTGGGTTCGGGTATTGCACGAAATAATGAACTAGAAGCAGCTGGCGCCTTGGTTGGACTCGGTGTTGATGGTTCCGCGTCAAATGACGGCTCAAATATGATTATGGAAGTTCGCCAAGCTTTATATATTCAACGATTACGCTATGGTTCCGCCAATGTTTCTCACTTCGATGCTTATCGTTGGGCGACCAAAGGTTCCGCAGCGGTACTTGGACGTGAAGACATTGGCGAAATCGCCGTTGGAAAGCAAGCTGATCTGGCGCTTTTTAAACTTGATGAACTGCGTTTTTCAGGCAGTCATGATCCTTTAGCGGCGCTTCTATTATGTGGCGCACAAAAAGCCGATCGAGTGATGATCGCGGGAAAATGGACGGTAGAAAATGGTCATGCGATTGGGATTGATAGACAACAATTGATGGCTGAGCATTCTGCTCATGCGCTGCGTTTAGCGAATAAGTTATTAGCTAAAAAGTAACGTAATTGCTCTCTAACTCTCTAACTCTCTAACTCTCTAACTCTCTAACTCTCTAACTCTCTAAATAGAGAAGAATAGAAATAGAGCAAAAAAAGCGCCTATCAAAGGCGCTTTTTAACTATCAACCTATTTTAAGATAACAAAAAATAGCTATAAAGCTCGATTAAGCTTCTTCTTTCAAGCTTTTCATATCAATGATGAAGCGGTATTTCACATCGCCTTTTTTCATACGCTGATAAGCTTGGTTAATATCTTGGATATTGATCATCTCAGCATCACACTCGATATTGTGTTCCGCACAGAATTCCAACATTTCTTGTGTTTCTGCGATACCACCGATCAAAGAACCAGTAAGAACACGACGTTTCATCACCAAATTCGCCGCATGAACCGCTGGTTCCATTGGTTCGATAAGACCGACTAAAATGTGCGTGCCATCGACTTTTAAGCAACCAAGGTACGGGTTCAAATCGTGTTGAACAGGAATGGTGTCTAACAAATAATCAAACGTCATCGCTGCCGCTTTCATTTGTTCTTCATCAGTCGACACAATAACGTGATCCGCGCCTTGTTTTTTCGCTTCCGCAATTTTGCTTTCAGAACGAGTGAAAATAGTCACTTCCGCACCAAAGGCTTTGGCGAATTTCACGCCCATATGGCCTAAGCCGCCCATGCCTAAAATACCAACTTTATCACCAGCTTTAATACCGTGATGACGAAGTGGAGAATACGTCGTGATACCAGCACACAATAAAGGTGCTGCTTTACTCAATTCCAAGGCTTCAGGAATGGATAAGACGAATTTTTCACGCACAACGATATGATCAGAATAACCGCCGTAAGTTAAGGTACCGTCGATTAAATCGTGAGCACCGTAAGTTCCAACTGGGCCATTATCACAATATTGCTCTAAGTCAGCTGCACAATGGGAACAATGCTGACAAGAGTCGACCATACAACCGACGCCGACAATATCGCCAACTTTGTATTTAGATACTTTACTGCCAACTTCTGTCACTTTACCGACAATTTCATGGCCTGGAACGATTGGGTAATTACTTGGGCCCCAATCACTTTCCGCTGTATGAATATCAGAATGACAAACACCACAATAAAGAATATCGATGTTTACATCGTCTTCACGAAGAGCGCGGCGTTCAAATGAAAATGGTGCTAAAGGGGTTGTTGCAGATAGTGCAGCATAGGATTTTGCTTGGCTCATAAATTTTTACTCCAGTGTTTGAACATGAAATACGTGACACCTAGTGTAGAGTAAAATCCTTTATTTTGTGTTGTGCATTCTTGCTATTGTTTTGCCTATTTCTCCAAATTAGTGAAACTTAACTTTTCCTACACAATCTTGTATGCATAATAACCTCATTGATTTTTATAGATGGGTGGATCAAAGATGAGCGATATAAATTTAGTAGATTTGATCAAACCTCTAGTGAACGAGGATGGCTTCTGCGATACATTGATTGCTAATGTCCGTCTAATGAAGTGCGCAAAATCATTACCTCGAATGCCTCTTATTTACCGGCCAGGACTCACTATTATTGTTCAGGGCCAAAAAATAGGCTACTTAGGCGACCGTGAAATTCACTACAATTCTGGTCACTACTTGGTTCAAACGCTGCCTCTGCCTTTCGAATGCGAAACCTTTGCAAGCCAACAAGAACCGCTTTTAGGCGTCTCTATCGATATAGACCCTGTTTTATTATCCGAGTTAGTTTCTGTTTCTTCTGAAGAGACATTAAAACCATCTGTATCTCATTTTCCTATGTCATCCGTCCCAATGAGTGATGACATGATTGAATCTGTTTCTCGCTTAATCAAAGCGTTACATGATCCGCATACTGCAAAAATAATGGGACAAAGTCGAGTTAGGGAGGTCGTTTTTGAAGCCTTACAAAGCCCACAAGGTGATGCTTTACGTGCCTTAGTGTTAAACCAAGGTCGCTTTTCGTTGATAGTGAACTCTCTTAAGCAATTACATCAGCAGTTGGATCAAGAAGTTCGTATTGAACAACTCGCTGAAGATGCCAACATGAGTGTTTCTAGTTTTCACCATCACTTTAAAAATATAGCAGGATCTTCTCCTCTGCAGTATTTGAAGCGTTTGCGTCTTTTAAAAGCACAAATGCTGTTAAACCAAGGTCATTTTAATGTTAGTCAGATTTCTTTAGAAGTTGGCTATAAAAGCGTGCATCAATTTAGTCGAGACTATAAACGCTACTTCGGCGCGCCACCGACAAAAGACAAGCTAAGAGAAGATACCGTGATATAAGACTTTACGTTCTTAAATTAACTTACATGAATTAACGTCATTGAATTTAATAGACGAGTGGTCTAAATTAATGCCTATCGTATTTTATTGCCTAGGTATAAACATTTGCTTTCTATCCTTGATAAACCAGATATCGCCGTCAATCAGCCCAATAAACCTCGTCGCGGGCGGCCAAAAAAGCCGTCAATAGATGCTTTGGATACTCGAGAAGCTTTGTTACGCGCTGGTATGCTGATATTGACAGAATCTGGTTTTACCCGCAGTGGCATTGATCCGATTTTAAAATCGATTGGTGTGCCAAAAGGGTCTTTCTATCATTACTTTTCCAGTAAAGAAGCCTTTGGTTTGGCCGTTTTAGAGCGCTATCGCCGTTATTTCGAAGCTAAGTTAGATGGTTTTTTGCTCGATGAGGCATTTTCTCCCTTAGAGCGATTAAAGCGTTTTGCCCAAGACGCTCAAGACGGCATTGTCCATCATGAGTTTAAGCGTGGCTGTTTAGTCGGCAACTTGGAGCAAGAATCTACCTTGTTATCAGAAGCATTTCGAGATCAATTACAAGCGACCTACCAAAGTTGGCAGTCACGCGTTGCGACCTGTTTATTAGAAAGCCAAAAACAAGGTGAAATTGATATACAAGGCAGTATTGAAGAGGCTTCTCAGGCATTTTGGATTGGCTGGGAAGGCGCGGTTCATCGAGCTAGATTAGTAAAAAGCACTCAGCCATTAAGCTTGTTTATGACATTTTTTACCCAAGCGATTCAAAGCAAAACCCATTAACAATAAACCAGGCAGCAAAGCCTGGGTTTTTAGCTATTTAACTAGACGAACGGTCTAAAGTGGAGGATTTATGTTTAAAGGTTTATTGATCACCCAAGAAGATAAAAAAAGTACAGCATCTGTGGTTGAACTGCAGGAAGATCTGCTGCCAGAAGGTGATGTGTTGATTGAAGTGCATTACAGCACCTTAAATTACAAAGACGGCTTAGCCATCACTGGTAAGTCTCCTGTTGTGCGTTCTTTTCCTATGGTGCCGGGAATCGATTTAGTTGGTAAAGTTTTACAAAGCGACTCTGATCGCTTCTCTGAAGGCGATTTCGTCATACTGAATGGTTTTGGTGTGGGTGAAATGCATTGGGGTGGGCTTGCACAAAAAGCTCGACTCAAAAGCGATTGGCTCATTTCACTGCCAAAAGGTATAGACGCTAAACAATCTATGGCAATAGGTACAGCGGGATATACCGCTATGCTGTCAGTACTTGCCCTTGAAAAACAAGGTGTTACACCTGATTCTGGTGAAATTCTAGTCACTGGCGCCAATGGTGGTGTTGGTAGTTTTGCCATTCGTCTACTGAATCGTCTTGGTTATCACGTGGTTGCCTCAACTGGACGAATGGAAGAAAGCGACTATTTGAAAAGTCTTGGCGCGAGCGACATCATTGATCGAAATACGCTTTCCGAGCCAGGTAAACCTTTGCAGAAAGAGCGTTGGGCTGGGGTCATCGATTGTGTCGGTAGTCACACTTTAGCCAATGCTTGTGCGAGTACAAAATACGGTGGCGTAGTGACCGCCTGTGGCTTAGCACAAGGTATGGACTTCCCTGCTTCTGTCGCACCCTTCATTTTGCGCGGCGTCAAACTTATCGGCATTGACAGCGTCATGCGACCCTTAGCAGACCGTATTGAAGCGTGGCAACGCTTAAGCGAACTGTTGCAACCAGAAGACTTTGACAGCATCTGTGAAGAAATTGGCTTGGAAGACGTAGTAGAAACGGCCTATAAATTGCTTGATGGAAAGGTACGTGGTCGAGTATTGGTGAATGTAAAAGCTCAATAACCCGCTTTTCCTGTTTTATCGACGAGACTGTTTTTACCAGCAGCAAGGATTGACTATGAAGATTGTGATTGCACCGGATTCCTTTAAAGAAAGTTTAACCGCGCTGGAAGTAGCGAATGCGATTGAAGCGGGCTTTCGTCAGGTATTTGCTGAGGCGGAATATATCAAAGTCCCGATGGCGGATGGCGGTGAAGGCACGGTGCAGTCTATGGTTGATGCGACTCAAGGTCATTTAGTTGACCTTGAAGTGACCGGTCCGTTGGGTAATAGAGTCATGGCGCAATACGGTATTTTAGGGGCTGTAGATGGTCAAACATCGTCCACCGCGGTGATCGAAATGGCCTCTGCTTCAGGGTTACATTTGGTGCCACGAGATCAGCGTGATCCACTTTACACCACAAGCTTCGGAACCGGTGAATTGATCAAAGATGCTTTAGATCGAGGCATTAAACACATTGTTTTGGGATTAGGTGGCAGTGCAACCAATGACGCGGGCGTCGGTTTGGCACAAGCATTGGGCATTCAATTTCAAGGCGATAACCATCAAGAACTGCCCTTTGGCGGCATGGCACTCGCACAATTGAGTCAGGTTGATGTGAGCCAAGCGCACCCTCTTCTAGCGGAATGCCGCTTCGATGTTGCCTGTGATGTTGATAATCCTTTATGTGGCGAACGTGGTGCTTCCGCTATTTTCGGTCCACAAAAAGGTGCAACGCCAGAAATGGTGACCTTGTTAGATAAAACACTCGAGCACTTTGCGGATCTCTTAGTGCAGAATGGTTTTGCTGACCATCGACTCGATCCTGGCGCTGGTGCGGCTGGTGGCATGGGCTTGGGGGCGAAAGTGTTTCTTAATGCGACTTTAAAGCCCGGCATCGAGATTGTCATGGAAACGGTTGGTCTGGCTGACAAGCTGAAAAATGCCGATTTAGTCATTACTGGTGAAGGCCGAATAGATGGCCAAACTGTCTTTGGCAAAACACCCATGGGCGTGTTGAAACAAGCCAACGCAAACGGGGTTCCAACCATTGGTATTGCTGGTAGCTTGGGTAAAGATGCCGAGGCTATTTTGGTGCACGGCATGTTGGCGATATTCCCCATTATTCCGGCGCTCGATAGTTTGGATAATGTTTTGGCTCAAGCCCAAAGCAATCTAATCAACTCATCACGAAACATCGCCGCCGCAATTCAATTAGGTCGTTTGATCAGCTAATTAATGTGGCGGTCCAATTAATGCGATGGCCAATAAAAACGTTACGTTTTTTTTACGCGCCAATCTCTGCGCCCTTTGCTACAGTCTTGCTTGTGCTCTTCCTTACTTAAAAGGCGTTGACAAGCGACACCATGAAAATGAAAACACCAACAATCCCCTCTCACTATTTAGCGGTACTGGCTGTTAGCACGGCTTTGCTGATCAGCTATGGATTGGATATTTGGCTAGGATCAAATATTGCCGTTTTGTTGATTTTGCAACTGGCCGTGGTGGTAGTCGCTTTATCCTGTCGTTCTCGTTGGGTGTATGGCGTGGCGCTGTTTGAAGCGCTTTGCTTCAACTTCCTGTTTACCGTTCCGCGTTATTCGTTCGAGATGTTTAATGGCGATGACATAGTGAATTTACTGGTATTTCTGCTGGTGGCGGTAATCACCAGTAAGCTGGCAGAGTTATATCAACATCAGCAAAACCAATTAAAACAAGAGCAGCTTCGTAACAGTATTTTATTGTCGGTTTCTCATGATTTACGTACGCCGCTGGCGACCATTATTGGTACTTTGAGCACCTTAAAAGAATACATGGATAAGCTCTCGGAGCAGGAAAAGCAAGAGTTGCTAGACAGCGCCACCATCGAAAGTCATCGTCTTCATCAATACATAGAGAACCTACTGCAAGCGACAAAACTGCACCATGGCGTGGTGGTTCCAAGAGTGTCTGAGCAATCTGCCGTTGCCATTATTCATCTTGTATTGGATCGTTTTAGTCAGCAAAAATCTCGTTTAATTCTGCAAATAGATGACAAGCTGCCACTGATTTCGGTGAGTGCTTCACTTATTCAGCAGGCAATTTTTAACGTTATCGATAATGCCTTGCGATACTCACCAATAGATAAACCTGTCACCATTTCTATAAAATTATTGGATACAGATAATAAGCATCCTCAGGTGGTTATTGATGTGCGAGATCAAGGGGTTGGTATCAGCTCTGCCCAGTCTGAAACCATCTTTGAGCTGTTTTATTCGGTCGACTCTTTCAAACGTAATGACAGCGGCACAGGTTTAGGTTTGGCGGTATCAAAAGGCATTATTGCTGCTCACCATGGTTCTATTCAATCTGTTCCCGTCGAGCAAGGCTGCCTAATTCGTATCTGTTTACCTGCATGCGTTGAACCGTCCATTAATGAAAAAGGTAATGCATCATGACCCCTTATAAAATCTTGGTGGTCGACGACGAGCCTCAAATCCATACCTTCATTCGAATTTCATTAGCAGCAGAAGGTTTTGAGTATCTTGGTGCGGAATCCATCGCCGCTGCAAAACAGGTGATTGAACAAGATTCACCGCATTTGTTGATCTTGGATTTAGGCTTGCCAGACGGTGATGGCATGGATTTGGTCAACTATGTGCGAGCTACCAGCAACACACCTATTTTGATTCTGACTGCTCGGGATGAAGAAGATGAAAAGATTCGCCTGCTTGAAGCTGGCGCTAATGATTACCTGAGCAAACCCTTCGGCATTCGCGAATTAATTGCCCGAGTGAAAGTTTTACTACGGGATTTAGTGAATACCCACTCATCGGCAGATGTCCTAGAAATCCAAGATATTAAGCTAGAAATCAGCACCAATCAGGCTTGGTTACAAGGTTCCCCCTTGGCGTTAACCAAGAAGGAATTTGCCTTTTTACGCATGCTGATGACCACGCCAGACAAACTGGTGATGCAAGAAGAGTTGCTGGCTAAAATTTGGGGCGTGACCCATACCCGAGACTCGCATTACTTGCGAATTTTAGTTAGCCAGCTGCGAAAAAAACTCAACGATAATGCCAATGATCAGCGCGTTATCAAAACGGAACCTGGTCTGGGTTATCGATTGTTATCTGATCGTTAAATTATCGAAAGACTCTTCAAAAATACGAACAAAAGGTAATCAATATGGCGCATTTTACAGTGATTGGTTTAGGGCGTTTTGGGGTTTCGGCAAGCATGGAGCTAATTTATTTAGGTCATACGGTAACGGGTGTAGATCGAGACGCAAAAATTGCGGAAAAGTACGTTGATGACTTCACTCAAGTGATGATTTGCGATTCCACAGATGAAAACGCGTTAAAAGAGCTCGACCTAATTAACAGCGATGCTGTGCTGGTGGCCATTGGTGAAGACATGGAATCCAGCCTGTTGTGCATCTTGGCACTGAAAAAGCTCGGCGTAAAAGAAATCTGGGTCAAAGCCAGTAGCCGCGCACATCATACCATTGTTTCTAAACTAGGCGTGGCACGTATCATTCATCCAGAAGAAGAAATGGGTGTGCGAGTAGCGCAAGCACTGAATTACCCGATGGTGAACGATTATTTGTCTATAGGTCATGGTTTGTACGTGGTGGAGATTCACATCAAACCACAGCTAGACGGACGTCCTCTTGGTGATGTTTTAGACCCCGCAAAGGGAAAAGTCGATGCGGTGATGGTTAAACGTGAGCAAGAGACGTTTTTGCAGTTAGACAAAACCTTTGTTCTAAAAGAGAAAGATATCTTGTTGCTGTGTGGCCCTCGCAGTGAACTTAAACATATTGCACCAAGGCTGGCTTGAGATGGTGAATTGGGATCCTGCGGTTACCGCCATAGAGCGTCATCCAAAAGCGGCGAAAAAAATCATGGCGGCGCCACCTTTGATTTTATGTGGTGGTTTCTTATTGTTGATTATTATCGGTACCTTGCTGCTTAAATTACCGATTGCCACCACACAACCGATTTCTTGGTTACACAGTGTTTTTACCGCAACGTCTGCCGTCACTGTGACGGGCTTAGTGGTAGAAGACACAGGCACTGCTTTTACCACGTTTGGGCAAGTTGTGATTGCGATTTTGATTCAATGTGGCGGTCTTGGCTTAATGACCTTCGCTATCGTTACTCTCGTCGCGTTGGGCGGCCGTATTGGCTTTTTACAGCGTACGGTAGCCATTGAAGCATTCAATCAAACTGATGCCTCTAGCATCGTTTCTACCGCAAAGTCAGTATTGCTGTTTTCCTTGATTGTAGAAGTCATCGGTATATTAATTCTCGCGATACATTGGAGTGAAACCTTGGGTTGGAAAACCAGTTTGTTTCATGGTTTTTTCTACACCATCAGCGCCTTTAATAACGCCGGTTTTGCGCTCTCCTCAGCGAGCTTAATGCCCTACGTGGCCGATCCTATTGTGAACTTTACTATTAGCGGTTTGTTCATCATTGGTGGTTTGGGTTTTTCTGTATGGATCGATCTAATGAAAAATCGCCGTTGGGCGCGACTTTCTCCTTACAGCAAAATGATGATTACCGGCACCATTGTCATCAATTTGGTGGCTTTGCTTGCGATTTATTTCATTGAATACAGCAATCCAAACACGCTTGGTCCACTGAACGAAACAGGCAAATGGCTGGCGTCTTGGTTTCAAGCAGTTACCCCACGTACTGCGGGTTTTAATACTCTTGCCATTGAAGAACTAAGAGACGCCACGACCGCGCTGATGTTGGTGCTGATGTTTATTGGTGGTGGGTCCTTGAGTACCGCCAGCGGAATCAAGGTCGTGACTTTTATGTTGTTGGTCTTAGCTACTTACGCTTATCTGCGCCGCGATGAAGAAGTAAACGTTTTTAAGCGCGAGATTCCTAAGGAAGTGATCAGCAAAGCGCTGGCCTTGAGTATGATTTCCATCGGTGTCACTTGGTTAGCAATATTCGTATTATTGGTGAGTGAAAAACACGCGCAAATGATCGATGTGGTGTTCGAAGCTGTATCGGCATTGGGCACCGTTGGCCTTTCTCGTGGCTTAACCGGATCATTGAGTAACACAGGGGAAGGCATCATCATCTTCTTGATGTTTATCGGCCGCCTTGGGCCACTGACGCTCGCCTACTTCCTCGCCAGCCCAAGAAGCAAAAAAGTCCGCTACCCGAAAGTCAAAATGACCGTGGGTTAAGAGGCTTTTTCGAGCTCTAAACCTTATGGTTTAGAGCTCGAATGCTTTTTTACTTGTTTATCACTTCCCAATACAAAACGAGCTAAAAGTACTGTGTATTTTTCAGTTAATGGCGTCTATTAGCTCAATTTTAAGTGTTTCTGGATAATCATCATCCATGATTAGAGATGTAATTAATTTCAGCAGTAGTTCTTTTGAGACTTTTCCTTCTGCCAGCCATACCACGATATTTTCCATCTCTAGTACAAATTTTTTCACGCAATAGTCATAGCCATTTAGTTCTAGAAAATATGCACCTAAGACCAAACTTGAACGTTTATTACCATCATTGAATGCGTGAAACTTATTGATAGCAAATACTAGATGATTGAGTTTTTCTTCGAAAGTTGGATAGAATAAGTCATTCTGTATATGCTCTAGTACACTTGAAATCTGTCCAGCATCTTTGATTCCTGAAAGTCCTCCTGAATTTTCAATAATCCAGTCGTGTTGGCTTATTGCATGTTCTGGATCGAAATAAAGGATAGTGAAATCCATATTATCGATCCTTTAACCTTTTTAAGACATTGAGAGTTTCAGTGTCGATAAGTTGTTGTTCTAAAGAGCGGCTTTTCTCCCCTAGAAATCGATCAAAGTCACCTTCTGGTACTGATTGAATATAGTGCTCAAGCTTCTCATGTAGGGCGTCCCGAAATCCTAGATCACGGCTTGCCATACGGATACGAGCGTCTTCTATAGCAGGCTTTAGAAAAGGATTAGATTCTGCCGCAGTGATCATATTGTCCAATTCTATTGGTTTGAGCATTCGACCTAATTTTTCTGATTCTTGTCTTAATTGCACAGCAAGTCCATGTTCAAAACTAGCAATGGCTTTTAGAACTTCTGTGTACATTGTTTCACGTGTTTTATCTTTATCTGCTAAACGTAGTACTTTCTTATATTCAGTGGCATTTTCACAGAATACAGCTTGGTAAATTTTATCTGTGTAAATGGCATATTTAAAATGCCCCATATCTAGACAGTCTTTCAAGGCATCAGTAAATTGTTTGCGGTAGCTTTCTTCCATGTATGCTGTAGGTAAATAGTCTTTGTCACGCTGATTTATATATTTTGTATGACCTCCAGCCTTTTCAGCAATTATATCAATCACAAGATCTAACATACGACTACGAATAGCTTTTGCTCGATCGCTCTCTGTGACCAGCATTGCTAGATTGAGCAAAGCTCGAAAGGAAAATATGCCAAGTGACGGTGCTTTAGGGCTTATGTCGACGACATTTGTGTCGTTAACATACATTAAACGTAAGGATTTCAATTGTTTACCTTTTAAAACCCGATAGCCATTTGATTTAAGCTCATCAGAGTAACCACTTAAATAGCGATCAATAGTACGTTCATCAATAGTAAGAATGTCTGCAGCCTGTTGTTTGGTAAAAACAGTTTCCCCATCGAAAGCTAATCCACCAAGTTGAAAATTAGATTCCAATTGGCTGAGTGCGTAGGGGTTGTTAAGTACATTTTTTCGTGCGACTAATGAGTTTGTAAGATCTTTATTCATTTAGTTACCTGCATCAGTTATTCCTTACTAATCAATAAACTGAAAAATATTCAGTCAATCGAATTTGCTGATTTTTTGTCTTCACTTCCCAATACAAAACGAGCCGAAGATACGTCCTAGCAGGTCATCGCTGGTGAAAGCGCCGGTGATTTCGCTAAGAGCTTGTTGGGCTTCTTTGAGATCTTCAGCCAGCAATTCCCCTGCGCCGTAGCCGTGGAGTTGTTCGTTGCCTGCGTCTAAGAAGCGGTTGGCTTTGTTAAGTGCTTCGATATGGCGACGACGAGCGATAAAACCACCTTCAGTCGTGCTGTCGAAGCCCATGACGGCTTTTAGGTGTTCAGTTAAATCAGTAACGCCCTCGCCTGTTTTTGCCGATAGAGAGACAACAGGGACGCCTGAAATCATTTCAATACCCGTGCCTTCTTTGGTTAAGTCGACTTTGTTACGCACCAAAGTTAGGTGTTTGGTATCGCCGAGTTTTTCCATGAATTCTGGCCAGATTTCGCTTGGGTCTTTTGAATCTATCGATTGGCTGTCAACCATCATTAGAATGCGATCGGCTTTGCTGATTTCGTCCCATGCGCGCTGAATACCAATGCGCTCTACTTCGTCTGGGCTATCGCGTAAACCGGCTGTGTCGATAATGTGCAGCGGCATGCCATCTAAGTGAATGTGTTCGCGCAACACGTCACGAGTAGTTCCTTCGATATTGGTGACAATAGCGGATTCTTTGCCAGACAAAGCGTTTAACAAGCTGGATTTACCAGCATTTGGGCGCCCTGCAATAACCACGTTCATACCTTCGCGAATCAAGGCGCCTTGGTTGGCTTCTTTGAGTACTTCTGCCAGTTTAATTTGAATGCCAGCCAGTTCCGCGGCGACTTTGCCGTCACCGATGAAGTCGATTTCTTCTTCTGGGAAGTCAATCGCGGCTTCCACGTAAATACGTAGGTGAATCAAGGCTTCAACCAGCTCGTCAACACGTTTCGAGAAAGCGCCTTGTAAGGAGCGTAACGCGCATTTAGCTGCTTGCTCTGACGTACTGTCGATCAAGTCAGCAATGGCTTCTGCTTGGGTTAAGTCCATTTTGTCGTTCATGAAAGCACGTTCGGAGAATTCCCCCGGACGAGCTAAACGTGCGCCAAGTGCCACACAATGGCTAAGCAGCATGTCCATAATCACTGGGCCGCCATGGCCTTGTAGTTCGAAGACGTCTTCGCCAGTGAAGGAATTCGGGCCTGGAAAATATAAGGCGATGCCTTCATCAAGCTGTTCTTGATCCGTCGTTTTGAAAGGCACGTAATGGGCATAACGTGGTTTAGGTTCGAAGCCGACAATTTGCTTGGCGATGGCAAGGCTTTTTGGGCCGGATAAACGAATGATCCCCACGCCACCTCGGCCAGGAGCGGTGGCTTGTGCGGCAATCGTGTCTTGGTCTGTGGCGTATTGGAAATCGGTCATAATCAAACTCTGTGCGATAAAAGAAAATAAATAGCGGTTGCTGTCATTGTCCGTTAGCAAGACAAGCATGGCAATCTAAACGTAAAAAAGGCCTCCCAATGGGAAGCCTTTTTAATCGAAACCTAAGCCTGTTTAGTATCAGACTTCTCTTTCGATGCGTTTTGTAATCACATACTGCTGCAATATCGATAAGGTGTTGTTCGTTACCCAATATAGAACCAAACCAGCTGGGAACCACAAGAAGAAGATGGAGAATGCCACTGGCATAATCTTCATGATTCGAGCTTGCATAGGATCTGGAGGCGTTGGGTTAAGTGATTGTTGAACAAACATACTAATACCCATCAAAATTGGTAGGATAAAGAATGGGTCCATCACTGATAAATCGTGAATCCATAGGAAGAATGGCGCATGACGCAATTCAACGGATTCCATCAATACCCAGTACAACGAAAGGAAAACCGGCATCTGAACCAAGATAGGCAAACAACCACCCAAGGGGTTAATTTTCTCTTTCTTGTAAAGCGCCATCATTTCTTGCGACATTTTCTGACGGTCGTCACCATGCTTTTCTTTCAGCTTGGCAATTTCAGGCCCGAATTTACGCATTTTCGCCATTGAACGGTAGCTTGCCGCTGATAACTTGAAGAAAACAGCTTTTACACAAACCACGATCAAGATAATCGCAATACCCCAGTTGATAACGAAAGACTGGATCAGTGTTAGCAACCAGAAAAGCGGTTTAGCCAACCACCATAACCAGCCGTAATCAACGGTTAGATCAAGGTTTTCTGCTGTGCTTTCTAGGTGATCTTGTAATTTTGGACCAACATAGAAAGTTGAGCTCAACGTACCTTGTTTACCCGGTGCTATTTCAACTGGCGTGCCAGTAAAACCGATGATGTTAAAGTCACCATTAGTACGAGCTTGCAAGGTTACTTTTTGGCCCTGTTCTGGAATCCAAGCAGAAACGAAGTAATGCTGAAGCACCGCAACCCAACCTTTGGTAGTGGTTGTTTTGATAGGATCTTCTTTCATGTCAGAGAAAGAAACCTTGGTGTATTTCGTTTGCTCATCAGAAATCGCGCCACCTAGGTAAGGCTGTAAGCCCATGCTAGTCGCTTTGCTTGGATCTGGTGTGTTGTCACGTTTGATCTGCGCAAATAAGTTACCGCGCCAAGTGCTTGATGACGTATTGTCTACCGTGATCAATTGGCGAATACGGTACTTGCCTTTCATAAAGCGGAAGGTTTTCGTGTATTTCACGCCTTTTGCATCAGTGTAGTACAGATTCACATCAAGAGAATCTTCACCATCAGCTAAGGTGTAAGCCGTTTTTTCAGATTGGTAAACTGGACGACCTTCAGGAGATGCGTCTGGACCATCTTGACCAACTAAACCACTTTGAGTCACATAAGTGCGCTCGCTGCCATCTTCTAAGATGACAAATGGATCAGGCTGGCCTAATTCTTTTTTGTATTGAAGAAGAGCGGCTTCAACTAAGTCACCACCGACAGGATTGATCGCAACGCGAAGGGTATCGGTTGTTACTTCAATCAATTTTCCTGGTGCGATTTTTGTCACACTTTGCGGAATTTCGGCATTGGCTTCGCTTGTGCTTTGAGTCGCCATAGGCAAATCATCGCTCATTTGAGAGTTTGTCTCAGATTGAGACTGTGTGCTTTGAGCTACGCTTTGAGTGGACTGAGGGCCATAATCTTGGCTCCACTGTAAAAACAGCAGGTAGCCACTGATAGAAAGCGCACCCCATAAAAAGTAACG
Source organism: Marinomonas sp. BSi20584 (assembly GCF_002792415.1). Classification (NCBI taxonomy): domain Bacteria; kingdom Pseudomonadati; phylum Pseudomonadota; class Gammaproteobacteria; order Oceanospirillales; family Oceanospirillaceae; genus Marinomonas; species Marinomonas sp. BSi20584. The sequence continues at coordinate 57,155 of NZ_KZ454879.1, read as the reverse complement.
TCTGAAATCCATGCTATTCAACTAATTTGTTTGGTTGGACAATAGGTTCACAGAACCCTTATAAAAATCACGCGCTATTAAACCAGCCTTTGGCAGTTTTTTCAGCCTATTTCTGTCTAGATTGATCGCGTTTTTTATTTTGAGCAGGTTTTAGAGCTTTTTTTGCCAACTGATCCCATGCTTTGTCGAGACGGTTGTGCAAATCGGCGTTTTCCAGTTCCTTAATACCTTGTCGTGCTAAGAAGACAATATCAAGACCTGAAAGAGGAATTTTGTGGTGACGAAAGGAGTCACGCACCAAACGTTTGATACGATTCCTGCCTACCGCGCGTTTATCCGTTTTCTTAGACACAATAAGACCCAACCGAGTTTGGTCATCATCTCGTTTTCGTGCCAATAAAAGGAATTCGCCTGCGAAGACTTTGGAGGAGGTGTCGTTAAAGACAGATTGATAATCCCCGGCATTCAGAAGTCTGACATGCCGAGGAAAACAATATTCGTTCATCTGCGTACTTATGCGCTTAGAACCTTGCGGCCGCGAGCACGACGACGAGCGATAACTTGACGTCCGCCTTTAGTAGCCATACGAGCACGGAAACCGTGATTGCGTTTGCGTTTTAGAACGCTAGGTTGGAAAGTTCTTTTCATCTTAATTCTCTCACTGAATGCAGTGTTTGAGTTTTGAGGGTTAGCGACCGCCAAGCCTCTACATTTGATTGGTCAAATCAGGGCGCGGATTTTAGAGCCTTTCCTTAGTAAATTCAATGCTTAGCACAGCTTAATTAATAAAAAAATAGCTACACAATCCATTAAACACTTACACACAGACTTCTACCTCACTGGTGGATAAAGAATATTTTATAAAATTATCTTATCCACAAGAGCGGTTTTTTATTAATTTATGTGTATAAAAATCAAAATGATAAAAACTTTTCCACTTGTGGGTAAGGTTAAAATAAACCGCCATCAACATGTGTATAAGTAATGTTGTTATGCACACAATGTTTTTTTATCTACCGCTGTGTATAACCTCATGTGTTATTAACATTTCTACTATTAACCTATGAGTTACGTTTTTTTCTAATTATGTGTGGATAACTTTAAGGGGCCGATGTAAAATCCGCTCCTTGTCTGTCACTCAACCAGGGAGTACGTCTACAGTGTCTTTGGAGCATTGGAATCTTTGTCTGCAGCGCTTGCAGGGTGAGTTTTCCACATCTCAGTTCAACACCTGGATTCGTCCATTGCAGGCTGAAATGATGCCGAATGGAGAATTGTGCCTAAGTGCACCAAACCGTTTTGTGTTGGATTGGGTGAGTAACAAATATCAAACGCGCATAAAGGAATTATTGTCTGAATTTGCTGGCGATGATCTTGCACCTGCTTTAAAGCTAGCGGTGAAAGCTCAAAATTTTGCCCAAGCGAATCAGATGTCTCCTCCACCTCCTCCGGTCTCAAGTGAACCGGCTATTAACCCTTTAAATAATGAAGTGGCTAGAGAATCTGGCTATCGTCCGGGTTTTGGCTTAATGGATGACGAAGAAGGCAGCCCAAATGCTGACCTTGAATTTGAAGCACCATTAACTTTGTCGGGTACTGGATTGCGTGGCGAGCTTGAACCTTATGAACAGGGCCAACTGCCATTAACGGCACCCAAACGTAAAGTACAAGTAGAGGGTGGTATTAACCACGGCGCGAATCTAAATAATTCGTTTACCTTTGATAACTTCATCGAAGGTAAATCCAACCAGCTCGCTCATGCTGCGGCATTGCAAGTCGCTGAGAATCCAGGCGGTGCTTACAACCCTCTCTTTATATATGGTGGGGTTGGCTTGGGTAAAACTCACTTAATGCAAGCCGTTGGTACTGAAATGATGCGTCATAATCCGAATGCTAAGGTGGTTTACCTGCATTCTGAGCGTTTCGTTGCCGACATGGTAAAAGCCCTACAGTTGAACGCGATTAACGATTTCAAACGTTATTATCGTTCTGTGGATGCTTTATTAATCGATGATATTCAATTTTTTGCCGGTAAAGATCGTACGCAAGAAGAGTTTTTCCACACCTTTAATGCTTTGTTAGAAGGTGGTCAGCAGATGATTTTGACCTGCGACCGCTATCCAAAAGAGATCCAAGGTTTGGAAGATCGTCTTAAATCGCGTTTTGGTTGGGGTTTAACTGTTGCGATTGAACCGCCGGAATTAGAAACACGTGTCGCCATTTTGATGCGTAAAGCAGATGAAAGTGGCATCAAGTTATCTTATGATTCTGCATTCTTTATCGCTCAGAAAATACGTTCAAACGTACGTGAGTTAGAAGGAGCGCTAAAACGTGTTATCGCTAACTCGCACTTTACTGGACGAGCAATTACGCCAGATTTTGTCCGCGAGTCTTTAAAAGACCTTTTGGCCTTGCAAGATAAGCTGGTAAACATCGATAATATCCAGCGAATTGTGGCGGAATACTACAAAATTAAGATCAGTGATCTGCTGTCGAAACGTCGTAGCCGGTCTGTTGCTCGTCCTCGCCAAGTGGCGATGTCATTAGCAAAAGAATTGACCAATCATAGCTTGCCAGAAATTGGCGATGCATTTGGTGGCCGCGATCATACGACAGCCTTGCATGCGATTCGCAAGATTAAAGAACTGCAAGATACGGATTCTGATATTCGTGAAGACTACAAACAATTGATGCGAATTCTGACCACCTGATGGTCTAAGACTTTGAGTTTACGAGGAAAATAATGAAATTTTCAGTCGTCCGCGAGACACTTCTTAAGCCACTTCAACTAGTGGCAGGCGTTGTAGAGCGCAAACAAACCATGCCTGTCTTGGCCAATGTGTTGGTAGAAGTAAAAGACCAACTATTAACGCTTACCGGTTCTGACTTAGAAGTTGAATTGGTAGGTCATGTGCCATTAGATGAGTGCGAAGAAGGCCGTATTACCGTGCCAGCCCGTAAACTCATGGACATTTGCAAAAGCTTACCAGACAGTGCGGTAATTGAATTCACCTTGGATGACCAAAAAGCGGTTATTCGTTCAGGTCGTTCACGTTTTAGCTTGTCTACTTTGCCAGCAGATGAATTCCCGAATATCCAAGATATGCAAGGCGATTTAACGGTTTCTATCGCACAAAATAGCGTACGTCGTTTGATCGACCGTACGGGTTTTGCGATGGCGAACCAAGATGTGCGTTATTACCTTAACGGTATGTTGTTAGAAGTGGCTGACGGTCAGTTACGAGTTGTAGCAACTGACGGACACCGTTTAGCGACTGCTGTTGAAGATGCTCAAGTGAGCGGTGATTTAACGCAAGTTATCGTGCCTCGCAAAGGTGTTTTGGAACTAAACCGCTTACTAAATGATACAGATGAAGTAGTTGAGCTAACGATAGGTACAAACCATATTCGCGCGAAAGTAGCAGAATATGTGTTTACCTCTAAATTAGTTGATGGCAAATTCCCTGATTATCATCGTGTTATTCCTCGTAATAATGAAAAAATTGTCATTGCCGATCGTTTGGAATTACGTCAAGTATTTCTACGTGCATCGATTCTTTCCAACGAGAAATACCGTGGTGTGCGTTTGATTTTGTCTAACGGCATGTTGCAAGTGTTTGCCAATAACCCAGAGCAAGAAGAAGCCGAAGAATCCGTATTGGTGCAATACCAAGGCGACAATATGGAAGTGGGCTTCAACGTGGGTTACTTGTTAGACGTATTGGGTGTCGTAGACTCTCAAGAAGTACGTTTATCATTGAACGACTCGAACAGCAGTGCCTTGATCGAAGAAGCACAAAGTCACGCAGCACAATACGTTGTGATGCCGATGCGTCTATAATCATCGCTTAGATGATAGACCTATCACCCGCTTGGTGATTTAGTTTTCTAAAATGCCAAGTGGGTTGTCTTCCCTCCCCCAATTAAGGTTTAAGAGTTATGCCGCTGGTGCGTTTGGACATCTCTCATGTTCGCAACCTTTCTAGTGTGCGCTTTGAACCTTCGCCTCAAGTGAATGTGATTGTTGGCAAAAATGGCAGTGGTAAAACCTCCATATTGGAAGCCATTCACCTATTGTCGTTTGGGCGTTCTTTTCGTAGTCACAAACACAAAACCTACATTCAGCATGAAAATGAAGCCTGCATTGTCTTTGCACAGCTTCATCAAACGCAAGGCAGTCCGATTCGTGTCGGTTTGCAGCGTCATCGCGATGGTCAAATTGACGTGCGGATCCAAGGGCAACGAGCGCAATCGGTCATTGAGCTTGCTGAGCGTCTTCCTGTTCAGCTGATCAACCCCGATGCCTTTCGATTATTAGAAGGTTCTCCGAGCATTCGACGTCAATTTATCGACTGGGGGACATTTCATTACGATAAAGACTTCATTCAAGCGTGGCGAGGCTGGCAAAAAGCATTAAAACAGCGGAATACCTTGCTTAGACGTGGTAAAATATCCCTCAGTTTATTGGCGGCATTTGATCAGGAATTGATCCGACTGGGTGAGCATGTCAACCAATCTCGCAAAGCGTATGTGGAAAAATTAACGCCGCATTTTGTGAAGGTCTTATCGCTATTAACCACAGAGCTTTCGGTGAGTTTGCAGTTCTTTCAGGGCTGGGATGCACAAAAAAACTTACAGATGGCGGTTGAAGCGGGACGTGAGCGAGATATCGAGTTAGGTTATACGCACACAGGCCCTCAAAGAGCAGATTTACGTGTGAAAACGGCGACGGGAGATGCGTTAGATACGCTGTCACGTGGCCAACAAAAACTTGTCGTTTCCGCGTTAAAGATTGCTCAAGGACAGCTACTGATTGATATGGGTCGCCCTCTGGTATTTTTAGTGGATGATTTACCAGCAGAGTTGGACGCTAACCACAGACAGAAACTTTGTCAGTTGTTGGAGTCATTAAACAGCCAAATTTTTATTACCAGTGTCGAGCCTGACACAACGGATTTTACTTGGGCCGACACCACAGACGTTCGTCAATTTTCTATGACTAATGGCGAATTGTCTTTATTGAGCAAAGGTTTGCAGGAGAGTTAAATGAGTGAAAATAAATACGATTCGTCCAGTATCAAGGTGCTCAAAGGGCTAGATGCCGTACGTAAACGCCCTGGCATGTACATTGGCGATACTGACGATGGCACCGGTTTGCATCACATGGTGTTTGAAGTCGTGGATAACTCCATTGATGAAGCCCTTGCTGGTCACTGTGACACGATCACGGTACTGATTCATCCAGATGAATCGATTTCTGTTTCGGATAACGGCCGTGGTATTCCGGTTGATATACACGAAGAAGAAGGCGTTTCTGCCGCTGAAGTTATCATGACAGTACTTCACGCTGGTGGTAAGTTTGACGATAACTCATACAAAGTTTCCGGTGGTCTTCATGGTGTAGGTGTTTCGGTTGTAAACGCCCTATCTGAAGCGCTTACTTTGACCATCCGAAAAAATGGCAAAGTATACGAACAGCTTTATGTACATGGTGTTCCACAAGCACCATTGGCCATTGTTGGCGACTCTGATGGCAAGGGAACAACAGTTCATTTTAAACCTTCTCCTGCTACTTTTAACAATATCTTATTTGTTTATGACATCTTGGCTAAGCGCCTACGTGAATTGTCATTCTTGAACTCGGGTGTTGCGATTAGACTCAAAGATGAGCGCTCTGGCAAAGAAGATTTCTTTAACTACACCGGTGGTTTGCGTTCTTTTGTTGAGCATTTGAATACTAACAAAACACCAATCAACGATATTTTCCACTTCATCTGCCAGCGTGATGACCTAGAAGACGGTATCGCCGTAGAAGTCGCATTGCAGTGGAACGAAGGCTTCCAAGAAAACATCTACTGTTACACCAATAACATCCCACAACGCGACGGTGGTACTCACCTTGCTGGTTTCCGTGGTGCTTTGACTCGTACTCTAAACACTTTTATTGAGAAAGAAGGTCTAGCGAAGAAGCAAAAAGTGGCGACAACAGGCGATGACTGCCGTGAAGGCTTGACTGCTATCGTATCGGTGAAAGTGCCAGATCCTAAATTCTCTTCTCAGACCAAAGACAAACTTGTGTCTTCTGAAGTAAAAACTGCCGTAGAACAAGAGATGACCAAGCGCTTCTCTGAGTTCCTGCTAGAGAAACCAAACGAAGCCAAAATAATCGTTAACAAAATGATCGATGCGGCTCGTGCGCGTGAAGCAGCGCGTCGTGCTCGTGATATGACGCGTCGTAAAGGTGCGTTAGACATCGCTGGTTTGCCAGGTAAATTGGCCGATTGTCAGGAAAAAGACCCAGCGCTTTCTGAAATCTACCTAGTGGAGGGTGACTCTGCAGGTGGCTCGGCAAAACAAGGTCGTGATCGTCGTACGCAAGCCATTTTGCCTCTTAAAGGTAAAATCTTGAACGTCGAAAAAGCCCGTTTTGACAAAATGCTGGCGTCTGTTGAAGTTGGCACCCTGATTACTGCATTAGGTTGTGGTATCGGTCGTGACGAATTCAACGCCGACAAATTACGTTACCACAGCATCGTTATCATGACCGATGCCGACGTCGATGGATCGCACATTCGTACCTTGCTTTTGACCTTCTTCTTCCGTCAAATGCCAGAAATCATCGAACGTGGTCACATCTTTATTGCACAACCGCCTTTGTTTAAAATCAAACGTGGCAAGCAAGAACAATACATCAAAGACGAAGCTGCGATGGACCAACATCTAATCGAAGTGGCGCTAGATGGTGCTCATATGCACGTCAACGAAGATGCTCCAGGCATCCAAGGTGAGCATTTGGCGAAATTAGTACGTGATTACATTCACATTGAAGCCGATGTTGAACGTTTGTCTCGTGTGTATCCAAAAGATGTAATGGGTAAACTTCTGTACTGCAAAGCGTTAACACAAGAAGATTTGACCAAAGAAGCAGCGGTTATGGAATGGGTTGAAGCTATCCGTAGCCAAATGCCACAAGATGCTCGTACTGGTTTCCGTTTTGACTTCTCTGTAGAGAAAGACGATGAACGTAATATCTACTTACCAGTAGTCGATATCATGTCTCATGGTGTATCGAACCGTTACCGTTTTGAAGGCACTTTCTTCAACTCACCAGAGTACAAACGTATTGTTGCTATGTCTGAAACCGTAGCGGAATTGTTTGGTGAAGAGTCTTATATTCAACGTGGTGAACGTCGTGAAGCAGTGCACACCATTAGCGACATGAAAGCGTGGTTGATGAAAGAAGCGTCTCGTGGCATGACTATCCAGCGTTATAAAGGTCTGGGTGAGATGAACCCTGAGCAACTTTGGGAAACCACTATGGACCCAGAAGCGCGCCGCATGCTTCGCGTTACCATCGATGATGCTGTTGCTGCTGACCAAATGTTCACAACCTTGATGGGTGACGAAGTAGAACCACGTCGTAACTTCATCCAAGAAAACGCCTTGAACGTAGCGAACCTAGACATTTAAGTCTTAGTTTGCTCAATAAAAAAGCGGTTAGAGTGAAAGCTCTAACCGCTTTTTTTATACTTAATTTTTTATACCCAAATTTAGGTGTAAAAACTTACAACGCCGCCTTGATGCTGTCTTCAATGGACGTCGTAGGACGGCCAATTAGCGTTGATAAGTCTTTGCTGTCACTGAACAAGCCGCCTTTGGCTGCGCCAGCTTCTGAATCTGCAAGAACCGCTGCAAAGCCCTCTGGAAGGCCAACACTTACAAGAATCTTGGTGAACTCTGTTTCAGGAACATTTTGGTACGCAACGGTTTTGCCTGATACTTTGCTAATCGCTGCAGCGTATTCGCTTAGTGTGAAGGAGTTGTCACCCGCTAGTTCGTATACTTTGCCAGCTTGTCCGTCTTTAACCAGTACCGCGGCAGCGGCAGCGGCATAGTCTGCACGTGCTGCAGTAGACAGTTTTCCATCTTCAGCACAACCCACAACACCATGCTCTAGTGCACCTGCTACGCCCATTGTGTAGTTTTCTGAGTACCAGCCATTGCGAAGTAGTACATAAGGTACGCCAGATTTCGCTAACAGATTTTCTGTTTCTACGTGTTCTTTTGCCAAAATAAGAGGCGATTTGTCCGCGTTTAAGATACTGGTGTAAGCAATCAAAGCGACGCTAGCTTGTTTAGCTGCATTGATTACGTTGCTGTGCTGAGCAGTACGTTGACCCACTTCACTTGAAGAAACTAATAGTACTTTTTCCACGCCTTGCATTGCTGCAACAAGAGAATCAAGGTCGCTATAATCCGCTTTGCGAACTTGAATGCCCTTTTCTGCTAAATCGACGACTTTCTCTGGGTTACGAACCGCTGCCACGATTTGGTTTGCTGGTGTGGTGTTTAAAAGGTTATCTATAACTAAACGGCCAAGTTGGCCAGATGCGCCAGTAACTAAAATCATAATATTCTCCTTTGAGTTTTAAGTTGATGGAAGTAGAATATATCACTAACAAACTTTTAGTAAGTACGTACAAAAAGGTAAGTATGGAAAATAATTTACAAACTTCACAGAACGGCATGTCGCGCTTATTTGATAAAGGCGATGTGTTTTCAGACAAATGCCCTTCACGTGATATTTTGAAACATGTCACCAGTCGTTGGGGTGTGTTGGTGTTGGTTGCTCTTAAAGATGGTGACACACAGCGCTTTAGTGAATTGCGTCGTAAGATTGTGGGTGTCAGTGAAAAGATGCTCGCGCAAACTCTTCAAGCCTTGGAATTAGATGGCTTTGTGTTACGTACTTCTTATCCTGTGGTTCCGCCTCATGTGGAATATAGTCTGACGGATTTAGGGCTAGAAGTGTCCGTTCGAGTGGCTAGTTTGGCTGATTGGATTGAAGACAATATTACCGATATTTTGGCCATACAATCACAACGAAATGAAGAGTTAGTTTCTTAGATTCCTATTTATTAGGCTTTAATTTGAGAGTAAGTACTTACACTAAGTTACTTTTTATAACGACCACTTACCTTTATCAACGTTGATTAATTGCATTTTGCTGTTTTTGTTTGGCGCTTTTTGTGTGCAGTCTTGGGCAGTTTGTACAGAGCTCTCCGCCGTCACGGCGAAAGTGCAAGCAGCAAGTATGACGCACAAAAACAGGTGTTTCTGTTTCTTGCTGACTTAGACCAGCAAGAGGTTTTAATGGCAAATTCATCCCCTGCGCCCAAAGTTGAAAATCCGTTTCTAGGTTGTATTTTTGCTCATCGGGCAACAAATTATTTATAGCAATTAACGCACTCATTAACTGATCAGCAAGCAAACCTTGATAAAGTGCAGGTCTTCCACCAAAGGCATCAACATGAGCTGTTTCAAAGGATTGGAACATCGTATTGAGCTGTTCACTGGCTGTTTTTATCAGCGTCTTGTGACTTCCCTCTTGCCACATTCCATCGGGTAAAAAATACCCAGCGACCATCTCGCCACTTTGCTTTTGTTCTATTTCTTGCAAGCGCAACGGCACAGCTTTGAGCTGATAAACGCAAATCATCGCCAGATAGATTGGTTGCCAGCAAGCCAACCCCCAACATCGAATACGCCAATAAGGCGCACCCGTTTCTGGGTGCGCCTCTTGTAGTGTTTCATGTAAAACAAGCAATGCTTGCTCTGGCTCTTTGGCTGATAAGTTGGTTGTGCTTTGTTTTTTATCAGACAAACTTTCTTGCCCATCCAGCACAGCAATGTAAGATCTTGCAATGTTGAAAAGACGATCTATAGGCCTTTCGATTTTTCTATACCTCTAGTATTGCTGCTAAGTTGTGCTATGAAATGTTTAGAACTCATATCGTGCACTGACTTCGAAGGCTCTTTCATCTCCGAACCAGCAGTTGGATTCGTCGTAGCAGCTGTAATAGGTTTCATCAAATACGTTGCTCATCGAAAACCTGACACTGGCTCCTTGCCATTGCGCAGACAGCATTGATAAGTCGTAACCTATGGATAAATCGACCAATGTAAAAGACGGTACGGTATTAGAATTTGCTGCGTCGAGCTGCATTTGGCCAACATAACGTACGCCTGCACCGAGTGATGTACCGGCTAATCTTCCTTCGGTTGGCGTATAAGTTAGCCAAGTATTAAATTGCTTTTTGGGTACCCAAACCGGCGTATTACCTTCTATGCCGCTGTTGTCTTTGGTGACTTCAACGTCTTGAAGTGTATAGGCGGCTTTTACGGTAATGTCAGATGTGATTTCTTTTTGTAACTCAAGTTCGATACCGCGAGATTGCATTTCTCCTACTTGAACTTTTTGGCTGTAGTCTGTGCTGTCTGGATCGCGGGTAAGCACATTACGTTTAGTGATCTCAAAGGCGGTCGCACTGGCGGTAATATCTCGTTTTTTGTATTTTAGGCCGGCTTCCCATTGATCTGCGGTGGAAGTATCAAAGGTCTTTCCTTTGCTGTCTGAGCCTGTGACAGGCTCGAAGCTTTGGGCATAGCTAATGAATGGCGCTAGGCCATTATCAAATTCATACAGTGCGCCGGCTCGACCACTAAATTGGCTCTGATCGACTTTGGTGTTTGTTATATTTCCGTATTTACGACCCTTTTCAGTTGCTTTAAATTGATCGTAGCGGCCACCGGCAATAAAGACCCACTGATCAAGGCGTATTTGATCTTGCAGATACACGCCCGTTTGTTCTTTGTCGATAGTGAAATCGCTGCTGTAACCAGACCCAGCAAAATCAAGGTTATCTCTAATAATCTGGTCGTGATTTGGGTTATATAGATCGATGCTAGGCGCTACAGCATCTTCGTATATAACGTCAGATTTGAGCTTGAGGTAATCCACGCCGACCAAGACATTATGTTCGGCATTGCCAATATCAAAAACGCCTGAAAATTGGTTGTCTATATTGATGCCTTCCGATTTTTCATCAGTCAGGTAAGCACGACGATTTAGAGTTCTTTCATCACTGTCTAAAGAGGAAGAGTAAGTGTTCTCTTGGTAAACTTTTGCTGTAGTGAAACGAGCATTTTGAAGAAAGCTCCAAGTATTATTTATTTTATGGTCGAGTTTATAGCCAAGTAAAAGTACATCTCTGTCGTAGGTTTCCCAGTTTGTGTCGCCCGCATAAGCATCTGCAGACAGTTTTCCATTGGTGCTGCTATAGACGGTCCCTTTTGATGGCAAGGTAGAATAAATACCCATGCTTGGATCTTTCTGATAATACAGATTGAGGTTAAGCATAGTGTCATCACTGATTTTCCAATCAATAGAGGGCGCTATCATGATGCGTTCTTCTTCTGATGTTACAGCTTGTCCGTCTTTTTTACGAAATAGACCGACGACGCGATAGTTCATTGTGTCGTTAATCGCTCCAGTACTATCGATTTGTGTTTCGCGTTTATTATCGCTGCCTAATGTTACTTCCACACTATGTTGGCTTTCAGATTGAGGCGTTTTACTGATGAGGTTCACCATGCCCCCAGGAGGCATAGCGCCATAAAGTGTTGAGGTCGGGCCTTTGAATACTTCAACTTGTTCTACCGCTGCCATATCGATTTGTGGTTGTAGGTTCCAATCGTTATAGAGTAATTGCAGTCCGTCATAATAGGCTTTGTCATTTTCAAACCCTCGGATATTAAAAAAATCCAATCGTGTTACCGCACCGCCACGTAATTCAGTGTTAATACCTGAGGTGTATCGAACAGCTTCCGCAACGGTTTCCGCGCCTCTTTGTTGTAGTGAGCTTTGTTCAATCACTGAAATAGCTTGGGGTGTTTCTTCTGGATCTAATTGGGTTTTTGTCGCTGTATTTCGATAAGTCTGCCCCTTTACCACTAATGCGCTTAATTGATCTTCTGAGCTTGTATCTGTTGCTTCTGACGTATCAGCTGCGAGAGAGTAAGACGGCACTGAGGTAATTGCTAAAGCAAGCAAAGTGAGTTGGAAATGCACAGACGGTTTCATGTTAACTCCGGAAATAGAATAAAACAATATTGATAATGAATATCATTCTACTTTTATTGGAAATATAAAACTTAACCTTTTGGTGCATCTTCAGTAAGAGGAAGAGAGAGGAAGAAATCATTGGATTAGATTATATAAAAGCTATCTTGGCTTGATCGGAAGCCAATATTCCATATAGCTCTGAGGACTGTTTGGATCGTAATCAGGCTCGTAAATTTCTAATTCGTAACCTTGTACTCCGTAATAATTGGACTCAGGTAACCATTGGTAGATAAACCACTCTAGTGCTTTTTCGACTGCTGAAGATTTTCCATAAACGGGAATGACGGCATATTCTTGAAGTGGAACCTTCACCGTATCTAGTAGAATGGTATTAAATGGGTTGGCGCCACTAAAAATGGTTGGGGATGATGTTTTTATTGGCTCTAAGTACCCGGCCCAATAAAGCATTTGATCTGGATGTTGGGCATGGTCCTGAGTGTCTATTATGCCAATTGGACGATAGCCTTTTGTAACTGTCTTTACTTCTGAAATAACTTGAGACCAAAGCCGTGGAACGCGTTCTGAAAAATTCGGAGAAGCTGAAAATAGTCCCCGAATCCAATCGTATCTGCCTTGAATGTGAAAACCATCGCGACTTTCAATACGTATTTGAGTGAATGTTTTTGGCGTCTCTGTCTGGGCTTTATTAGGGCATCTATATTGTAGTGGCGTACGTAATCCATGACGTTTTCCACGTTGTCGATAATCCCTAGGGGTACAGTTGAACATTTGTTTAAAGGCGCGGGAGAAGCTTATTTCCGAATCAAAACCACATTGCATCGCAATATCTACATGCCTATTTTTACTTGATAGTAACAGTTCGGCTGCTTTGCTTAAGCGTAATTCCCGAATGTATTGAGCAACGCTAAGACCAGTTGCTTGACCAAATACTCGTTGAAACTGCCAGCGCGACCAGCAGCTTTTTTCCGCCAAGCCAGTGACATGAATAGGTTCATCCAGATTTTCGTGGATGTAGTCTAAAACCTTTTCTATGCGAGTAAGTCTGTTTTGGTTAGCCATAAGTCGATTTATGAAAAATAATAATCATTATTATCTATTTTATTTTTAATGCCAATCGATTCTATGGTCGTTAGAGATTTTGTTATTGGTGGCTATTAATTAATCAAGTTGCGTGATTAAATCAAAATCATCTTTATACCATTCAAAAATAATATTTAAAATGGATGTTGCCCGATGAAGGAATTAACTCGAACTGCGCTGTATTGTGCCATGTTTATTGCTGTCGGCGCGGTCGCGGGCTTGCTAGGACCGAGTTTAATTTACTTGGCCGACTTAATTGATGCCTCTGTTGCTGAAATCTCAATTGTTTTTACTGCGCGTGCCATAGGTAATATTCTCGGCGCTTTGTTGGCGGGGAGGATGTTTGATCGCTGGCAAGGTCATCATTACCTTATCGTAATGCTGCTCTGCATGATTACCGGATTGGTGCTGGTGCCGTTCTCGACTGGATTGTCGATGCTGGTGGTGTTGTTTTTCTTGCTAGGCGCGACAGAAGTATCGGCTAATGCGGGTGGCAATATGATGATGCTGTGGCTGCATAAAGAAAAAGTTGGCTCTTATGTCACCATTTTACATTTGTGTCACAGTGCTGGATCTATGCTTGCACCCTTGATTTTGGTGTTCGCTCAGTGGACGGGTCATGGTTATGGCGCAGGTTATTGGATGGTGGCGCTTTACGCTTTGCTTCTACCGTTGTTGTTATGGCGACAACCGAGTCCAACCTTCGAAGTCCGAGCCAGTGAAGTAGTGCCAGCGACAAAACAAAAAGCGACTTTTTTGGCATTTCTAACTGTCATTTTCTTATATGTGGGTTTTGAAATAACTATCGCTGGTTGGATCAGTACTTATGCTGTTCTGTCTGGTGAAGATCAAAATACCGCGGCTATTTTGGTTACTTGGTTCTTTGTGAGTTTGTCGTTGGGTCGTTTGTTCTCGGTATTTTTGTTGCGTTGGATTACGCCCCGACAAGGTATCTATGGTTTGCTGGTGGTGAGTTTCAGCGGAAGTTTGATGATGATTTTTTCCGATGCTTCGTTAGTGGTGATTGCCTTGTGGTTGGGTTTGGGATGTTCGGCATTTTTTCCAATGTTGTTCTCCTATGCCAACAGCATTATGGCGCTCAATGGCAAACGTACGGGGTACGTTTTTGTGTGTTGTGGATTAGGTGCTTTGGTGGCACCGTCGTTAACTGGGCCAATTATCGAGGTCTTTAGTGCTGCAGCGTTTCCGTATCTTTTATTGGTTCTAGCGTTATTAATGGTGTTTAGTTGGCAGAGATTGGCTGGGATGACGCGAGGCAGTTAGCTGTTGCATTCGAATACCTTGTTAGTGAATGTCCACTAACAAGGTATTTTTTTAGATTGTAAATTCTCTAAATCCGGTTAGCTGTATTTGTGCAGTGTCGCAATGGTGAATGCGGCAAGATCTGTGTAGACGCTGAATGGGAAGTCTATCGTCTTGTACTGCGTTTCACGGCCCTTTCCTGTTAAAACCAATACTGGTGAACAACCACGAGCATTTCCTGCCTGAAGATCTCGTAGAGAGTCTCCGACCATAATGGCTGGGTTGTCTTCGAATGATAAGCCTAGTTCTGCTTCAATCGCTTCAATCATACCGCTTTTGGGTTTGCGGCAGTTGCAGTCATCATCTGGGCCATGAGGGCAGTATTGAATGCCATCCACTTTACCGCCTTCTGCTTCGACTAGCGCGGTCATTTTATCGTGCATGGCATGCAGTGTGGCTTCGTCATAATAGCCACGAGCAATGCCTGATTGGTTAGTTACCACAAAGACTTTAAAGCCTGCTTTGGACAATGCCGCAATGGATTTAATGCTGCCAGAGATAGGCTGCCACTCATCGACAGATTTTACATAAGCGTCTGAGTCTTGGTTAATGACGCCGTCTCGGTCTAATAGAATGATGGGTTTAATTTGCGCCATAGGAATGCCTTTTTTGAATTACGTTGTTTGTTTCGTTACTATTTCATCATGGTGTTGAGCGTTATTTTGCTTCACCAATCGCTGCGAAGATGGCGTTACGACAGGTGCGGCTAAGATCATTTGGCGCTAGGCCAATATCCAGTCCTCGTTGTCCGCCGCTGACATAGATTTTTTCAAACGTCTGTGCACTTTGGTCAATACAAGTGATGAGGCTTTTCTTTTGCCCTACTGGGCTGATACCGCCAACCAAATAACCAGTAAGTCGCTCGGCATCTTTCACGTCTGCCATGTGTAATTTTTTAACGCCTAGCGCACTGGCAGCTCGTTTTAAATTTAAGGTACCAGTCACTGGCACAATGGTGACGAAGGTATTTTTGTCGTCGGTGACTAATAGAGTCTTGAACACACAAGAAGGATCGAGATTGAGTTTCTCTGCGGCCTCTTCGCCAAAATTAGAACAATGTGGATCGTGTTCATATTCGTGAATACTAAACGCAATCTTCAGTTTTCTAAGTTGGTTAATCGCCGGTGTCACTGTCTTGATCCTTATGCGTTATCTAATTTTAGCGCTTTCTATTTTTGCCAGAACATTGGCGTGAACAACACCAATAAAGTAAATACTTCCAAACGACCCAACAACATAGAAAAACACAGCATCCATTTTGCAGGGTCGCTGACGCTGGTAAAACTGGAAGCTACGTCGCCCAAACCTGGCCCCAAGTTATTTAATGTCGCAGCAACGGCAGACCAAGCTGTTACCTGATCTAATCCTGTTGCCATTAGGCCAATCATTAGCACCACGTAAACTAATAAGTAGGCTGAGAAGAATCCCCATACCGCAGACACAACTCGTTCATTGATGGCTTTGCCGCCCACCTTAACCGGAATAACAGCGTTTGGGTGAATCAAGCGTTTGATCTCTCGCATACCTTGCTTGAGGATCAGAAGTATACGAATAACCTTCATACCACCACCGGTCGAACTGGCACAGCCACCGACAAACGAGGTGACGATCAATAAGAAGGGTAAAAAATGCGGCCAACTAGCAAAGTCGGATGTACTGAAACCGGACGTTGTCGCAATAGATACACTCTCGAATACAGCATAGCGTATTGAGGTACTCCAATCGTAAGTCGACGTCATAGCAAGTACGAGAATTGCCAAAATAACTGTGCTGGAAAGTATCAATAAAAAGAAACGTGCTTCCGGATCTTTAAAATAATGCCACACGCTTTTGTGACGCCAAGCGTAGAAATGTAGTGCGAAGTTGAACGCCGATACAATCATAAAGAAGGTACAAATCATCTCAATAGCGACACTATTGAAATAACCAATACTCTCATCATGAGTCGAGAAACCACCAATAGCCACCGTTGAGAAACTATGACAAATCGCATCAAATAAACTCATTCCGGCGATCCAATAACCCAAGGCACAAACGCTGGTTAAGGTCGCATAAATGTACCAAAGTGCTTTCGCAGTTTCGGCAATTCGTGGTGTGAGTTTAGTGTCTTTTACGGGCCCCGGTGTTTCAGCGCGATACAGCTGCATACCACCGATGCCCAACATCGGCATGATGGCAACGGCCAATACGATGATACCCATGCCACCTAACCAAGTAAGTAACTGGCGATAAAACAGAATTGATTGAGGTAAAGCATCAATGCCAGTGAGTATGGTTGCCCCTGTTGTAGTGAGTCCTGAGATAGATTCGAACAAGGCATCTGTGAAAGTTAAGTCTGGTGTTTCGGCTAAGAAGAAAGGCACCGAACCGAACAAGCCTAGTACTGTCCAGAACAACACAGTGACTAAGAAACCATCACGAATTTTTAACTCCCCACGTTCATTCCGAACTGGGAACCATAGAAGAAAGCCGCCTAATAAATTCACGCCCAATGCATAAAGAAACGCATTGAGTGCGCCATCAGAATAAATCAAAGAAACCATAATGGGTGGAATCAGCGACACACTGAACACCATTACCAATAATCCGATGACACGTAAAATAACACTAAAATGCATACTTGCTTCCTAGACCCCGACGTCACATTCTTGTGCCGGGTCAATGTTAAAAATCAGGTGAAGCGAATTGAGTCAGGCTTCTATTTTTTGCTAAAAAGCATTCAAATTAAAAGAAGCTTAAACCCACTTGGAATAGCTGTTCTACCGCTGGAATTTGTTTTTTGTTGGTCACGAAAATGATGACGTGATCTTCTGCTTGGATCACCAATTCGCTGGTGGCAACAATCAAATCGTCTTCACGAACGATGGCGCCAATGGTTGCGCCTTCAGGCAAATTCAAATTGGCAATACTGCGGCCAACCACTTTTGAAGAACGATAATCACCGTGTGCGACCGCTTCTAATGCTTCCGCAGCACCTTTGCGCATCGAGTGAACGTTCACCACGTCACCGCGTCGAATATAACTTAGTAGCGAACTGATGGTAGTTTGTTGCGGCGAAATCGCAATGTCGATCATGCCTTCTTGAACGATATCGACGTACGCAGGGTTATTGATGATGGTCATAACTGTGCGAACGCCGAGTACTTTTGCCAGCATGGAAGACATGATATTGGCTTCATCGTTATTGGTTAATGCACAGAATACGTCAGTGGATTCTATATTTTCTTCAAGCAGTAATTCCTGCTTAGACGCATCGCCGTTTAGTACTATGGTGTTGTCCAAAGTTTCAGACAAATAACGACAGCGCTCAGGATCACGTTCGATGATTTTAACGCGGTATTCTTTTTCTAAACTCTGTGCCAAACGCTCACCAATGTTACCGCCGCCAGCGATGATAATGCGTCGATAAGGAACATCCAAAGGACGCAGTTCACTCATTACATCTAATACGTCACGTTGAGCGGTTAGAAAGAAGACTTCGTCGTTGGCGCGAATGTGTGTGTTGCCGTCAGGAGAAATAGATTTGCCGTCACGATAAATTGCTGCGATACGAGTTTGGATTGACGGCATGTGTTCTTTCAAAAAGCTGATTGGTTGATCGATCAGTGGACCACCCTTTTCCGCTTTGACTACAACTAACTGTACTTTGCCTTCCGCAAATTCCATAACCTGCAACGCGCCTGGATAACGAATCAAGCGGCTTAAATGTTTAGTCACTTCTTTTTCTGGGCTGATACGAACATCCATTGGAATGGCTGAATCAACAAAGAGTTCTGGATAATTTGCATAAGCGCTAGAACGGACACGACCGATTTTAGTCGGTGTTTTAAATAAGGTGTGAGCAATCTGACAGGCGATCATATTGGTTTCGTCTTGGTTGCTCACCGCAATGAGCATGTCAGCATCGTTGCAACCGGCTTGATCTAATACAGCTGGGTGTGAGCCACTGCCCTCAACTGTTTGAATGTCGAGACGATCTTGCAGTTCTCTAAGGCGGGTTAAATCTGTATCAATGACGGTAATATCGTTATCTTCACTTGCCAAGTTTTCCGCAAGCGTGGCGCCAACCTGCCCCGCGCCTATAATGATGATTTTCATAGTCTGCCTTAGAGCGTGATTTTTTTCGGCTCTTTGTTTAGTGTATTAATTCAAATGTCAAAATTGAGTCGTTTGGGTTGATCGAGCGTGCATAATTTTTGCTCGAATCAAGTAGAGCAAGTTTACCCACATAAGGACAATTATTTAACTTGAACTTGATAAATACTCGTAATTATTTTGGATGATCATGTAATGAGATTTCTTTTGTTACTTATCCAGTGTTGAAACTGAGAGGCAAGTTCGCTATCAGCATGGACTAATATTAATTGAATTCAAAAAAATGCCCAACAAACTGTGTTTCATGTGAAACAATTTGTCGGGCCTTTTTATAAAACGACCTATTTTTCAGTCGTTTGCTTGAGATGATCTGTGCCTGTTTTTTTATTTCTACTTACTAGACGGCTTAAGCTTTTTGAAGAAGGCAGTAGTAGAAACCATCGTGACCATCTGCATGCGGAAATAGTTGTCTACCATGACTAGCAGGAATCCCCCACTCCATCGCAAAGTCAGGCGCTAAAGAATTGATCGCGACTTCTTTCGCGTCTTCTTGGTTTGCTAAGAAGTGTTGGATTTGTTGTTCGTTTTCTTCTGGCATCAAGGAACAAGTTGCGTACAACATGAAGCCACCAGATTTTAACGTTGTCCAAACCTTGTTAAGAATCTCTCGCTGGATGATAACGAGATCATCAATGTCAGCTGGTTTTCGATTGATCTTAATGTCTGGGTTACGACGAATAACACCTGTTGCCGTACAAGGAACGTCGAGTAGGATTTTATCGAAATGCTCGCCATCCCACCATGCATCAAGATCACTCGCATCTGCACAGATCAACTGCGCCGAATAGCCAAGGCGTGCCAAATTGGATTCGATTTTTTCCATGCGCCAAGGCTCTAGTTCAACCGCAGTGAGTTCCATTGAACTTAGTCCAGCAGAGTTGGCTTTCTCTAATAAGTGCCCTGTTTTTCCACCAGGTGCTGCACAGGCATCCAATACTTTTTCGCCGTTTTTGGGCGATAAAATATGAGCTGAAAGCTGAGCGGCTTCATCTTGAACGCTGACAAAACCTGCATCAAAACCTGGTAACTCTCCAACACGAACAGCATTTCTTAGGTACAAAGCTGAATCTGAAAATTCGCCATCTTCAGAGTCTATACCCAGATCAGCAAGTTGCTCCTTGTATGTTTCACGTGAAACCAGACTGTCATTTACGCGAATGCACATTGGCGGATGCGTGTTACTTGCTTCGATAATGTCTTCAAGATACTCTGGCCAATGCTTATTAAAACGCTTCACCAGCCATTTCGGCATGTTGAATTCTACGGAAGGTTGAGCTTCTAGAATCTCAACTATTTCGTCGGCTTCTCTTTGGTAACGACGTAGCACTGCATTCATTAACTTGGTTGCCCAGTCTTTTTTCAAGATCCGGCACGCTTCTACTGTTTCATTTACTGCCGCATGATCTGGGGTGTTCATGTAGGTTAATTGATACAAACCTAAAAGTAAGACAGCGTATAAATCTGTGTCCTTTTCTTCAAAAGGATGCGCCAATAAATGTAAGGCAATGCTGTTTAGTCTTGGGTACTGACGACATACACCAAAGCATAATTCTTTAAGCATTGGTGCATGTTCGCTTGCAACATCTATTTGATGGCGAGCAAGTTGCGTACTAAGTGAACCCTGTTGAAGCAGGATATTAGTGATGACTGTAACCGCCACTTGGCGAGCACTTTGCTGGCTAGTTTTAGATGGGAAGCTTTCGTCGTATTGGTTCATGCTGTTTGCCCACTCTTGTTTTCACTTTCATTAACGCCAAGACGCTGACCAATTTCTAGGGCGGCTTTGTTTTTACCATTTAAGGCGTCTTGCACTTTCATGCGCTTGCCGCCCGCAAATTGGATCTCAGTAATAAGGATAGAACCTTGCCCAGTGGCAACGATAATACCCTCTTTGCTAACCACCAAAATATCGCCTGGTGTGGAAGCTTCATCGCTTACGCTGGCAATGTGTGCCGCATGGATTTTCATTACACCAGCAAGGCTGTTGGTGTAAGCAACAGGCCAAGGAGATAAACCGCGAATTTGACGCTCGATCAATTCTGCCGAAGATGACCAGTTCACATCGCCCTCTTGCTTGGTTAGTTTGGCTGCGTAGCAAGTGAGGCTTTCATCTTGTTGCTCAGGAACCAATGTGCCGGCTTTGAATTTTTCTAGAGCTTCAATTAGTGCACTTCCGCCAAGAACCGCCAAGCGATCGTGCAACGTTTCTGAGGTGTCTGTTGGTTTGATATCACAGTATGCTTTTAACAACATGTCGCCAGTATCCAAGCCAACATCCATTTGCATTATGGTGATGCCGGTTTCGCCATCGCCAGCAATCAGCGAACGATGGATAGGAGCAGCACCGCGCCAGCGAGGAAGTAAAGAAGCGTGGACGTTGATGCAACCAAACTTAGGCGTATCCAATACCACTTTTGGCAGGATAATTCCGTACGCGGCGACAATCATAAGATCAGCTTCTAACGCTGCGAGTTGTGCCTTGTCTTCATCCTGTTTGAAATTCAATGGCTGATAAACTGGAATGTCGTTGGCGATAGCAAGTTGCTTAACAGGGCTCTGAACTAGCTTTTGACCACGGCCTGCTGGACGATCTGGCTGAGTATAAACGCCGACGATCTGATACTGGTTTTCAGCATTTGAATCTTTTGTGTTTGTTAAGAGTGCTTGCAGGCTGGCAGCTGCGAATTCAGGTGTGCCAGCAAAAACAATACGAAGTGGTGAGGTTGGCATAAAGGTTCCTTAACAAAAAATCAGGCCAAAGCCTGATTTTATAATACGAGTATCAATGATCTATTGGCTAAAAAGAGTCGTCTTCTTAACCTTGTTTTTGAGCTAGCTTATGGGCTTTTTCTAGTTTGCTCTTAATACGATTACGCTTTAGAGGCGTCAAATAATCGACCATAAGTTTGCCGTCTAGGTGATCAACTTCATGTTGAACACAAACCGCCATTAGCTCATCGACTTCCAAAGTGAATGGTTTGCCGTTGCGGTCTAATGCTTTGACTCTTACTTTCGCAGCACGATAAATGTGCTCGTAAAAACCAGGAACAGACAAACAGCCTTCTTGGAATTCATTTGGCTCGTCATCTAAAATTTCGAATTCTGGATTAATAAAAACGATAGGCTCGTTACGTTCTTCTGAAAAATCCATCACCACAAGACGGTGGTGATAATCCACTTGTGTCGCCGCCAAGCCCAAACCGTTCTCGTCATACATGGTATCAAGCATGTCGTCGATTTTGGTTTGCAGCTCATCAGTGAACTTGGTAATTGGCTTAGCAATTTTGCGTAAGCGTTTGTCTGGGTATTCAAGTACAGTTAAAACAGCCATGATCTTTTCCAACGATGTGTCTTTGTTCGTGAGCGGAGACGTTCTCTCCTACTCTTTTCATTGCGTCTATTGTAACGCAAGTCTGGCCGTTGAGCAGTCTTCTCATGGCGGTTTTTTGGCCAATATGATTGAATAGCCTACATAGCCAATGACTATTCGCTCTTGGTTTTGTATTTTAAGTACTCTTATTTTGTTTTTTAAGTAAACGTACGGGCAAGGAATGCCCATGTTCAACTCACAAGGAAGCTGCTTATCATGTCTACCTCTAATGCCTCTGGTTTGTCGAAAACAGATTGGTTATGCTTAAGTTTCTTATCGGGCATTGGCCCATCTCGACTCTCGCGTCTTTATACTTATCTCAGTCAACTTGATTATCATGCATCAATGGATAATGCTGAAAACTTACCCTTATTTAGTAAAGAAGAACTAAACGACGCGAGTTCCTCAGAGAAGATAACTTATGATTTGTTGATCGCGTTAAAGTGGCCAGAGATTACAGCGCGTCAGGCCATGGATTATTTTTCCAATGGCATACTCACTAAAGAACAAGAAGCCAAACGTGATGAATCATTAGCTTGGTTGGAAGAAGCCGATCACCACTTAGTACTGCAAGAAGACGAACACTATCCCGCGGCGTTAAAAGAGATCTCCGTCGCGCCGGCGTTTCTTTATGTAGAAGGTAACCGAGATGCCTTGTCATTGCCGAAAATCGGCATTGTGGGAGCGCGCAAATGTACGCGTTATGGAAGAGATGCCACCTTTCAATTTGCCGAGCAACTATCGGCTCGAGGCATTTGTGTGGTGAGTGGCGGCGCTATGGGTGTCGATACTGCGGCTCATCAAGGCGCTTTATATAACAAGACAACACCAACTATTGCGGTAATGGGAACTGGCTTGTTTCACCGCTACCCACACCATAATCGCCAGATGTTTAAAGAAATCCTAGAAAAAGGCGGCGCATTAATAAGTGAATACCCACTATCAACCAGTCCGCGACCTCACCTGTTTCCGCCGCGGAATCGAATTATCAGTGGTTTAAGTATGGGCGTGCTGGTATCAGAGGCTTCTATCAAAAGTGGTTCATTGATCAGTGCGAGTTATGCCATCCAACAGAACCGAGAAGTGTTCGCCTTGCCCGGTCGTTTGATTGACCCACAATCAGAAGGTTGTCATCAGTTACTTCGACAAGGTGCCACCTTGGTTCGTCATGTAGATGATATTTTAGCCGAGTGCTCAGAACTGTCCTGTGCTTCTATAACTAAAATAATTAAGACAGCTAAAAGCTCGACCGCTAACAAGAATAGTAAAAAACAATCATCTGAAAATAGAAATCAAACTGCTGGAAGCACACCTATTTTAGTGTCGAATCAGGTGCATGCTTTGCCGGAATCTACGTCCGATAGCGCAAAGGCAGTTATTGTCATTATGGAACAAGAAGCACAGCCTATGGATTTTGATGCCTTGATTCGCCAAAGCAAAATGGACGCAGGATTGATGATGCAGGTGTTAATGGAATTGGAATTGTATGGCTGTGTGGAGAATCGAGAAGGCCTTTATTGTCGTTGTTAAGTAGACGGCGCTGACCTTCTCTCTCTTTACTTATTATCTTGAGATATGTAATGCGTGATATTAGATCTAGATTACATGTCGCTAAAAATATCTTTCTTCAGCTGCTTAATATCACGACGCTCTTTTTTATTCGGCTTATGGTCAGACATAATTCGGCCACCAAAAGACTTGTTTTCGAGAGCGCGTTTTTCACGTTTTTCTATCGACTGTGGCGTTTCCTCATAAAGCAATTGTGCTTCAGGTGCGCCACGACGTTGGCCGCTGATGTCTTTGATTTCGACGACCTTTTCATCCCAACCAACTCGTATGCCAATTAAGGCACCAATTTCCACATTACGGCTGGCTTTGCCTTTACTTCCGTTGTAAGACACCTTGCCGCCATCGATGGCGTCTTTACAAAGTGAACGAGTTTTAAAAAAACGTGCGGCCCAAAGCCACTTATCTAAACGAACGGCTTGTGGTGCCGACTGCTTTTCTGGTTTACTCATAAAGAATGCGTTGACCCTATTCTGTTGTCATATTTGAGGCTGTTATGCAGGACATTAGTAAACACCCAATTTTTCAAGCTCTTCAAAAAATAATACACGATGCCGCCGATGTGATCATGGATATTTATCAACGTGCAGATTTAGGCATTGAACAAAAACAGGATGATAGTCCTGTGACCGCTGCTGATCTCGCTGCGCACAAAGTGATTCTAGCAGGTTTGCAAGCACTTACACCCAATATTCCTGTTCTTTCAGAAGAGAGCTCTGAAGAAGGTCAGGTGACGTTTGAAGAGCGTTCTAAATGGCCTATGTTGTGGATCGTTGATCCGCTCGACGGTACAAAAGAATTCATTAAGCGTAATGGCGAATTCAGTATTAATATCGCCTTGGTTGAAAACGGTGCACCCATTCTAGGTGTGGTGTATTTACCGACCACAACCGAAGGCTATTTTGGTGTAACCAAAGCGTGGCAAGATTTGCCAGTAGGCGCGTTTAAATGGCAAGGTGATGAATACGAAAGCATCAACGTACGTGAACCTCGCGAACCTATTATTGCTATGACAAGTCGTAGCCATGGTCCTGCTCTTCCAGCTTCGCTAAAAAACAAATTAAAGCAAAGTTACGAGCAAGTGCGAGAGTTGCCAAAAGGCAGCTCAATTAAAGGCTGTCGAATTGCCGAAGGGATTGCGGATTTGCATTTGCGTCGTGGCCCAACAAGTGAATGGGACACCGCCGCTCAGCAAGCCATCATTGAAGCCGCTGGTGGAATGCTAGTCACACCGGATGGAAAGCCATTTCGTTACAACCAAAGAGAAACCCTACTCAATGGTCACTTCTTTGTATCGGGTGCTGAACTCGCCCCGTATGTGATGAACTGGTATTTAGAAAACGAGGAAGAAGAGTAAGCGTTACTCTTCTTGTTCTTCCCTTCCTTTACCTTATCTGATTGTTTCACGTGAAATATTTTAAGTAGCAACAAGCCCTAAGGTAAAACGTTGAGCTTGTTGCCTAATAAAATTTGTTACTTCGTTAAAAAAGCAAAACCATTTGCCCCCAATACTAGCTCTTTACCTTCAACCTTAGTGTTACCAACTTTAATACATTGATTAAACTCAGTTGTATTTTGATAAGTAATCGACTGATTGCCTAAGTTAAAGATACATAGCATTGTGTCACCTCGAACGAATGCTAAAAGTGAATTATCATCGTTGATGAAGAGAGTGTTACCATTTCGTAGGACGGAATTTTGTTTGCGAAACGCAAGCATCTCTCGATAAAAATTGAGTACAGACGATTGCTTATTCTGCTGGTCAGCAACATTTAATTGGCGTTGAGTTTCTTTAACTGGAAGCCATGGAGTTGAAGATGAAAAACCGGAAAACTTTGAGTTATCCCAGCTCATTGGAGTTCGGCAACCATCCCTTCCTTTGTCTTCAGGCCAAAACTCAATTCCTTGCGGGTCAACAAGTTCGTCATAGCTTAGATCTGTTTCTTGTTGGCCCAGTTCTTCACCTTGATACAAGCAAACAGAGCCTTCTAAACTTAGTAATAAAGCACAAGCCTGTTTAGCTAAAGCGGTTGGATCTTCAGCGTGTTTTTTCCAGCGGCTAACATGTCGAACAACATCATGATTGGAAAAGGCCCAGCAAGGCCATCCTTCTGGTGCTAGTCGGAAAAATTCGGTTATTTGTTTGGAAAAATGTTTGGGTGAAAACGAATGACCTAACATTTCAAATGAGTATGCCATATGCAATCGTTTATCTGTCGTATACTCCCCCATCATTTCTATTGGATGGTGGCTCTCACCTACTTCTCCAACTGATGTCGTGGCTCCATATTCATCTAGTAAAGCTCTAAACTTTTTAAGGAATACCAAATTCTCTGGTTGGTTTTTTGAAAATAAATGATATTGCATGTGGTAAGGATTCCAATCCGCTACAGATTTTTGACGAAAATCAGCGGCATCATCCCGTAGCAATTTATCATGAAAATAGTAGTTCACAGTATCTAGACGAAAACCATCCACTCCACGTTCTAGCCAAAATCGTACAGTACTGAGAATCCATTCTTGAACATTTGGATTATGGAAATTTAAATCAGGCTGTTGGCGTAAAAAATTATGCATATAATACTGTTTACGACGAGAATCCCACTGCCAGCCAGTCCCTCCAAAAATCGATAGCCAATTGTTTGGTGGTGAACCGTCAGGTTTTGCATCTGCCCATATGTACCAGTCGGCCTTATCATTGGTTTGATTTTGTCGGCTTTCTAAGAAATATGGGTGTTGATCACTGGTGTGTGAGAGCACTTGATCAATGATGACTTTAAGACCCAAACTATGAGCCTTGGCTATCATTTCATCAAAATCTGATAGTGTTCCGAAAGACGGATCTATATCTATATAATTTGAAACATCATAACCCATATCTTTCATTGGTGATGTGAAGATGGGAGACAGCCAAATAGCGTCAACACCCAAATCAGCCAAATAATCTAAACGGCTCGTGATGCCAGGAATATCCCCTATACCGTCACCGTTACTATCTAGGAAAGATCGTGGATAAATCTGATAGGTAACGCTACCACGCCACCATTCTTGTTCAATAGTATCCATCTTAAATTTTCTCTCTGTTAGACGTTAAAGTGATAGGTAAACCATTGTTGTCAAATCGATGGAGGTGCTCTTCTAATGGACGTACATTAACTTGAGTACCTAAAGGAATCCGCTGCTGTCCATCCAAACGTACGACTAGAGGTTCTTTTATGCCCAAATCTAAGAATACAAAGAAATCTGCACCTAAGTTTTCTGTGTGTACCACTTCTCCACTCCATATACCGTCGAGATAATCGATAACAAGATGTTCAGGACGAATACCCAGAGTATGACAATGGTGTTTTTCGGCTATATCACCAGTGAGAAAGTTCATTTTTGGTGACCCAATAAAGCCGGCAACAAAAAGAGATTTCGGATGACTGTAGAGCTCTTCTGGTGTGCCAACCTGTTCGATATTACCGTCTCTTAGGACGCAAATTCGATCTGCTAATGTCATTGCTTCCACTTGATCATGGGTAACGTAAACCATGGTTGTGTCTTTCATTTTGTGATGTAACTTAGCTATTTCTAGTCGCGTATCCACGCGCAATGATGCATCTAGGTTAGATAAAGGTTCATCGAAGAGAAAAACCCTTGGGTCGCGGACAATGGCACGTCCAATCGCGACGCGTTGACGTTGTCCTCCAGATAGCTGTTTTGGCAGACGTTCTAGTAAGTGGTCGATTTGCAACATCTTGGCCGCTTCAAGTACTCTATTTTTCATTTCTTGTGGTGAGACGTTAGCTAGCTTTAGGCCAAAGGCCATATTTTTATATACAGACATGTGTGGATATAGGGCATAGGATTGGAAAACCATGGCGATACCACGTTCAGATGGCACCTTGTCATTCATGGATACGCCATCAAATAGTAGCTCTCCAGATGTAATGTCTTCTAATCCACAAATAAGACGTAATAAAGTTGATTTGCCGCAACCGGAAGGGCCGACAAACACCATAAGTTCACCAGCATTAATGGTGAGATCGACGCCTCGAATAACATCTGTGCTACCAAAGGTTTTGATCAGATTTTTAAGTTCAATTTTAGCCATAATGAATACTCCTTAGCCTTTCACGCCACCAGCGGTTAGGCCGGATACAATTTTTCGCTGGAAAATAAGCACCAAGATCACCAACGGGATGGTGACCAAAACAGAGGCCGCCATAATGAGCCCCCAAGGTGTTTCGTATTGAGATGAGCCTGACAACATGGCAATGGCGACAGGCACAGTACGCATGGTCTCTGATGCAGTGAAAGTCAACGCGAATAAAAACTCGTTCCAAGCACCAATAAAAGCGAGCAATCCTGTGGTGACCAAGGCTGGCCAAAGTAAGGGCATAAAAATTTGTGTGATAATGACCCAAGGAGTGGCTCCATCCACTATGGCCGCCTCTTCTATTTCTACGGGTAAATCTCGCATAAAGGTGGTTAGCACCCAAACGGTAAATGGCAGCGTAAAAATGGTGTAGGACATAATCATGGCCCAAGGTGTGTTGTAAATTCCAATAAAGCGAATTAGCTCAAATAAACCTGCTAAAACAGCAATCTGTGGAAACATCGAGATGGCTAAGATTGCCATAAGCAATAATCCTCGTCCTTTAAAACGTACACGAGCTAATGCGTATGACGCTGTAACAGCAAGAAACAAAGCGAATATAACCGTGGTGCTCGCAATGAAGACAGAGTTCAGCGTATTCCTAATAAACTGGCCATTATTCAATACATCTATGTAGTTGCTGAAATTAAACGAGGAAGGAAAATAGTTCACTTTGAATAAATCAGAACCTGTTTTAAGGCTTGTTAAAATCGCGTAATAAAACGGAAAAACCGAGATAAGTACGATGATAACTACGACAGAGTAAAAAGCGGCCTTTTTGAATAGTGCCTTGTTAGTCATGATTTTTCTCCACTAAGGTCAAGCTTACCAAGCCAAATATAGAGCGCTACAAACAGGGCAATAATGGCGAACAGTAAGGTGGATTGGGCTGAACCATAGGCAAACTTATCAAACTCAATTAGGTTCTCTCGGGAGATGATTGACATGGTTTTTGTGGCTTTTGAGTTAGGAGTAAGTACATACACCAAGTCAAACATCCGCAAAGCATCCAACGTACGAAAGATAACAGCGACCATGAGTGCGGGTTTTACCAAGGGGAGCGTCACTTGAAAGAACACTTTTATAGGGTGTACGCCGTCAATCTTGGCTGACTCATACATATCTCTTGGGATCATTTGTAAGCCTGCTAGGCAAAGCAGAGCCATGAATGGTGTTGTCTTCCAAATATCGACGATTAATACCGATAACATTGCGGTATCAATATTGGCGGTCCAAGCTATTTTGTGGTCAATTAACCCAACGCTTAATAGCATGTCATTGATGATGCCGAATTGATCGTTGAACATCCATGCCCACATTTTTGCTGACACAATTGTTGGAATAGCCCATGGTATTAAGATGGCAGCTCGTACCAAACCTCGGCCTTTAAATTCCGCATTCAATACTAAGGCCACCATTAAACCTATAATGGTTTCTAAAGAAACTGAGACCACTGCAAACCTTACGGTATTCCAGACTGCATTCCACCATGCAGGGTCGGCCAAAGTTCCCGAATAAATCGTGCGTCCTGATGAGAGGGTTTTCCACGTCAAATAGTTTTTAAAGCCAACCCATTCACCACCGTAAAGGTTGGTTAATGAAGTATTGGTAAATGAAAAGTAAATAGAACGAAGTAACGGCCAAGCTGCAACGCAAAACAACACCAGCAGCATGGGTGCGAGAAACCAGAATGCTGCGCGCAATTTTTGGCGCTGTAAGCTGGATACCTCAGGTGTTGTTAGGATGTGTTTTTTAAACATACAAGAGCTTCCTATATCTAAAGGAAGGACTCAAAAAAATGATATTGCTTTGAGTCCAGTCAATAGTCCGAATTACCAGTTATTTCCTTTTAACGTTTCAAGTTCGTATTCGAGTAATTCGAGGTTTTCTTCCGCTGAGCCACTGCCAGCAAGCGTGCTATGAACTGCGGAGAAAAATTTAGAAGACACTTCGTTGTATTTGATTTTTGTGGGTGCGGAAGGACGAGGAACAGCATGTAAAAACACATCTTTCCATTGCGCAATTATTGGCTGTTGTTCCTTTATATCTTTATCGTCATAGAGGGAAATAATGGTTGGTAAATTCGATGAATGGAGCGCCCGATACTTTTGTACTTCTTCAGATGCAAGGAATTTCACCAATGAAATAGACGCTTCTTTATGCTTAGAGTATTTAGAAACTGCTACATTCCATCCGCCCAGTGTTGCTGCTGATTTATTTGGACTTGCGCCACTTGGCAAAGGAGCGGCTCCAAATTTATCTTTTATAGCACTTTCTTCGGAGTTGCCCAGAGCATAGGCATAAGGCCAGTTACGCATAAAAACGGCATTACCTGTCTGCCAAACGCCTCGGGCATCCTCTTCCTGATAAGCTAGAACACCTGCTGGAGAAATATCACCTATCCATGATTTTGCCATTTTAAGAGCTTCAACAGCTTTTGGATTATTTATTGAAATCGTACCATCAGCTTCAACTATTTGACCTCCACCAAAGGATTTCACCCATTCTAATGCATCACAAGTTAAGCCTTCATAAGCGTTACCTTGCCAAACGAACCCCCACATATCCGGGTTACCTGCTTCACGTTCTTTTGTTTGGATGTATTTGGCTGTCTCAGTTAGTTCTTCCCAAGTATTTGGCACCGTTTTATTATATTTTTTGAGTAGATCTTTACGGTAAAAAAGGGCTGGAGCGTCGGTGAAGATAGGTAGAGCAATTAGTTTTCCGTTGGTTGTTTGCGATTCAATAATGGAAGGGAAATGTTGGTCGACGATATCTTTAGTATAAGGAGTTAGATCAACAAAATTATTAGCGAGTTGAGGGGCCCAAATGACATCTGTTTGATACACATCGATATCAGCGTTCCCTGCTGCTAACCATAGACGATATTGGCCAAATTGGTCTGTGGTAGAAGCTGGCATAGGAAAGACAGTTAGTTTATTTCCAGTGCTTTTTTCCCAAGGTTTTACCACTTCCTTCAATACTTCAATATCTTTACCAACGGCTCCAGACACCAGCACTACTTCAGCTGCTTGTGCGAAATTGATTGCTGAGGCGACTATCGATATGGATAGCAAAGAAGGGTTTATAAATTTCCACGGATTTTTCATTGTAATCACTCCTATTTTTGTTTTTTTCGAGTTTTATATTAAAACAGAAACGTAAACGTTTACTCTTTGTTTTTAAGCTAAAGTAAACCTTTACTCTAGTCAACAGAATATCTGATTTTTTGATTTTTTTTAAAATCAGTGCGTTTGAAAGGAGAGTGTTTTGCTCTTAGTCGCTTGCAGGGTGAATTTGCGATATTCTTATCGATATTTTTAAAATCATTCAGAAGTGATCATATTCGCATGAGTAATAAGTCCGTTACGATTCATGAACTAGCCAGTTTAGCTGGTGTTTCTATAGCTTCGGTAAGTCGAGCATTAAATGGAAAACCTGGCATTAGTGAAGCGTTACGTGCGCGAATTATATCTTTGAGTGAAGAGATTAATTACAAACCGAATGTCATGGCTCGTCAGTTAATCTCTGGAAAAACCCCAGTTGTTGCACTATGTATGCCCCCTTCTCCTTATGAATTTTCTGATAGGCCTTACTTCGTTCATCTTTATCAAGCATTAACCTTATATTTACATCGAAAGGGTTTAGTGCCGGTTTTATTTGCTTACGAAAATATTGAGGAAGTGTTTTCACAGGCAAGCTCAGCGATTTTATTAGGCGCTACAGAAGATGATCGGCCTGAAATTTTTGATCGTCAAAAGTTCCCCTACGTTACTTTAGAAACAGGGGTGGGTGCTTCTGTTGTCATTGATGAGGCAAATGGCGTGTATAAACTTACACACTATTTGTTTAAAAAAGGTCGGAAAAATATGCTTTTTTTAGGGGAAAATATCGACATTTCAACAAGCCAAGGGCGATTACGTGGTTATCGAAAAGCGATTGGTGAACTAGGACTCCAAGAAAATTTTGATAATGTGCCTCGCCAAATTAGCTCTTCTCTAAGCGCTTATCGTCAGATGATGGAGCATTTTCAGTCATCTGAGCCTTTCCCTTACGACGCTGTGATTTGTGCAAATGATGAATTAGCGGTTGGTGTTATTCAAGCCGCAGAAGATGCTGGGTACAAAGTTCCTGAAGATATCTCTGTAACGGGCTTTGACGACCTTCCACGATTCTCTAATAAGATTACAACTATCCATCAAGATATTCCCAAGATTGCTGAGGCAGCTGTCAGTTTGCTGTCAGAGCAATTAGATGGGCTTCCTCCACGTGTTGTTGAAGTGATGACACGACTAGTTAGCCGAGAGAGCGCTTAACTCTTCTTTATCTAGCTATATCTTCCCTTATTCTTCGAAATTTTTTGTATTAAATTTTTCCAAAAAGGCTTTTATTTTTTTGAGTAAACGTTTAAGTTAATTACGTAAACGTTTACTTTGTTTTGTTTTCCATCATCAAAAAAATAATATCTAGGAGAAAAAAATGACAATAAAAGTGACTGTGTGGGGGGAAAATGTCCATGAAAAAACCAATAAAGTGGTCGCTCGCATTTATCCTGATGGTATGCATAACTGCATTGCTGCAGGCTTGAATGAAGATCAGGATATTGAAGCAACTAGTGTTACTTTGCAGGATAAAGAGCATGGTCTTACCGAAGAAAAACTAGAAAACACAGATGTTTTGATTTGGTGGGGGCATGCTGCTCATGGTGATGTTGCGGATGAAATTGTTGATCGGGTTCAGAAGCGTGTACTTGAGGGAATGGGGTTATTAGTCCTTCACTCCGGTCATTATGCCAAAATATTTAAACGTTTAATGGGAACTACCTGTTCTCTAAAATGGCGTGAGGCTGGTGAACGTGAACGACTCTGGGTGGTCAACCCTGGTCATCCTATTGTTCAAGGCGTGGGAGACTATATTGAGTTACCTCATACTGAAATGTATGGCGAACCGTTTGCCGTACCAAATCCAGATGAAGTAATTTTCATCAGTGCATTTGAGGGGGGGGAAGTATTCCGTTCAGGTCTTGTCTATCGTCGTGGTAATGGCAAAATATTCTATTTCCGTCCGGGCCATGAAACCTATCCAATTTACTATGATGACAAGGTGAAACGTGTTCTAAAAAATGCGGTGAAATGGTCTCAGCCTGAGGGTAGCCGCTGGATCGACTCATGTCCTTGTGTCCCTGCTGATCAAGCTCCAAACCCTATTGAAGTTAAAGGCGAAGGTTTGCATAAGCCTGGTGAAGAGGGCTTCAAATAATGATTCGTATCGGCATTATTGGGACTGGCGGTATGGCGCGAGTTCACGCAGAAGAGTTTTCAAAAATAGCCAATTGCGAAGTGGTCGCGGCATGCGATCTAAATGCTTCGCGCCTTGCAAGCTTTGTTGAGGCTCATAATATTCCTTATGCCTTTGGATCGGTAGAGGCTCTACTAAGCAGCGGTCAGGTGGACGCAGTCTCTATTGTGACACCGGATCCATTTCACAAAAATCTATCGATTCAAGCACTTGAAGCGGGAATGCATGTGTTATGTGAAAAACCATTAGCTCTCAATGCATCGGATGCCAAAGAAATGGCTGACGCTGCAAAAAAAGCTAAGTGCATAAATATGGTTAATTTAAGTTATCGAAATGCTCATTCATTACAAAAAGCACGGGAGCTTATTGCAATGGGACGTATCGGTAACATTCGTCATGTAGAAGCAAGTTATTTGCAGAGTTGGTTAGTATCTCCTAAATGGGGGGATTGGAAGACCGAAGATACTTGGTTGTGGCGGCTATCAAGTGCGCATGGCAGTAAAGGTGTACTGGGCGATGTAGGTGTTCACATACTCGACTTTGTTCGCTTTCCCGTTGGTGACTTTGCTAGTGTGAACTGTACTCTAACGACCTTCGACAAAGCTGAAAATAATCAGATAGGTGAATACCATCTCGATGCCAATGATAGCGCATTGATCACCGCTCGAATGCAAAATGGTTCCATGGCCTCTATTCATACTTCTCGTTGGGCAACAGGAAACCTCAATGACCTGCGGTTAGTTGTTCATGGTGACAAGGGGGCGGTGAAAGTCTCATTAAAGCTAGGCGAGGAATGGGATCGCTTAGAAGTATGTCTTGATGAGGATGTCATTGAGGGGATTTGGAAAGAAGTTAAATGCGAACAAACTCTCAATATATATCAGCGTTTTATTCAAAGTATTCTGTCTGGCGTACAGGACCAGCCTGACTTTGACGCTGGATTGCAGGTACAACGAGTGTTGGATGCCTGCGAACAATCCGATCAGTTGGGTCAGACAGTGCAACTTTAGGAGAGTATTGGATGGCTATATTGCATTGGGGAATGGTTGGTGGTGGAGATGGTGCGTTTATTGGCGATGTTCATCGCATGGCCGCTCGTCTGGATGGAGGCTACCAGCTTGTCGCTGGTTGCTTCTCTTCTAACTTTGAAAGAACAAAAGCATCCGCTAAATTACTAGGTGTGGAGACAGACCGCGCCTACTCTGACTTTAATGCCATGGCTGAGGTGGAAAGCCAACGAGAAGATGGCATTCAGGTGGTGAGTATTGTCACACCTAACTTTTTGCATTACGACAATGTTAAGGCTTTTTTAGATCGTGGGATTGCTGTTATTTGTGAAAAACCTCTCACTGTTTCATTGCTGCAAGCTCAAGAATTACAGGCTTTGGCAAAGGAGCGAAACACTTTTCTTGCTGTGACCTATAACTATGTTGAAAATCCTATGGTTAAAGTTGCACGAGAATTGGTCAAAAATGGAGAGTTAGGTGAGTTGTTAATGGTAGATGCCTATTATCTACAAGATTGGCTGGCCGCAGATATTGAAAATTCTGATCAAAAACAAGCCGCTTGGCGTACTGACCCTGCTAAGGCTGGACGTGCGGGATGTTTAGGTGACATAGCCATACATGCTTATAATTTGGTTAGTTATTTGATTGGTTATTCTGCATCGTCGGTAAATGCACGCTTGGCTACTTTTGTCGCAGGGAGAAGAGTTGATGACCATGCGGATATTCAATTAGGTTACAGTGACAATATACTGCAAGGTCGGATATTGGCTTCACAAGTAATGACGGGGCATGAAAATGATCTTGGTTTTCGTTTAACCGGTCGTGAAGCAACGATTGAGTGGCGCCAAGAGGATCCTAATGTGCTGTGGTTTAAGCCAATGGGAGCACCGGCTCAACGATTGACTAGAAATGGCGCGGGTTACCCTGAGCGTTTAAACGCTTTGTGTCGTATTCCAGCAGGCCATCCAGAAGGTTACTTAGAAGCTTTTGCAAATGTATATAAGCATATACGGTTAGCATTATCGGAAAAGGACTTTTTGTATTACCCAAATGTCGATCAGGCGGTTAAGGATATGGGTTTTGTTGAAGCGTGTTTACAGTCCCATGACCAAGGTAATTGGTGTGAAGTTGAGTGCATAATTCAGGAATAACTGCAAAGCAGTAGCCTGTTTACTAGCCCGTTACAAAGTAACTAATTTTGTAACGGGCTAGTAGTGACTATCATGTTATTTTTCTTATGTTGCATTCTATTTCAAGCGAATAAAATACATGCTCATTGCGCCAAATAGCCAATGTGAAACCAATCTCTTGATAAAACATCGGTTATTTCCTTTCTCTCTACTGTTTGTGAAGTCCAAAATGTCCAGCGTGTTAGCAACCATTGCTCTGGATCTAGACTGCTGATATAGGCTACTAAAATGTTTTCAATGGGAGATAAGGTATCAGTGTCTAACGCCCTTTCCTGTTCAATAATATCGGCAATATTTGAATCTCTAGAGATGTGAATGACTTCTTTTTTAAGGTATTTCGCACTTGTTAGACTTGTTTTATTTGAATAAATAATTGGGATTTCATAACTTATTCTAGGCCTTCCAAAATCTTTCTCTAGCTGCTGATACCCTGGATTTGCTAGAAAAGAGATCATGCCTTCATTACTTTCCCAAAGATAAAAAGGCGCGTACTGATTTTCTTTAGGAGAGTCGAGTTCGTTATCGTCCTTAATTGAATACAAGTAACCTTTAAAGATAAGTTGAGGAAAACCGTTTAATTTAAGGCCGCTTTCTGCAATCCGATTACGGATGATTTGCATGTCGTAATTAGCCGGTAAAGTGAAGCTATATTGCATTACAATCATGGTTACTCTCCTTTCAAGGTAAGGTCGCCATTGCGCCGTTGCTAAATGACCATTCTTCAGTTTGATTTGTTGAAATAATGACCATGAGGTCTGCAGGATTAAGCCCGACAGAGTTATTTAGTTTTGTTGATAACATTTGATAGAAAGATTCTTTGGTTTTGGTGTCTCTAGGTTTACCAGCCGTAACTTCAAATAATAACCAGTTTTTACTTCGAGCTTGGTTTACCTGACAAGCATAATCTTTGTCATAAACACGTTGTTTATCTGTGAGGCGGTTGATGATCTGGAAGCAGTCTTTTTGAGGTACTAAAAACGATTCAGTTAATGCCTCGTGAAGTGATTGAGAGACTTTTTTCACATAGCCATCAGGCTTGTCTGCTGAAATATAAATGTGTGTGAATGGCATTACTTCACCTCTTCTGTCTGTTTCTGTTGTTCTGTTGCGAGATGTTTTTTTAAGCTTGCAAGTCCTGTCGCTGCACAAGGCCAGCCTGCATAAAAGGCTAAATGTGTCATGGCTTCTGCAAGCTCTTCTACACTCAAACCATTCTCAATGGCTTTTTTCAGATGAAACGTTTGCTGTTCTGTTCGGTACAAAGCGGTTAATGCAGCAACCGTAATTAAGCTTCGCTCTCTTGAGCTGAGCTGTGGTCTTTGCCAGACTTGATCGAATAAAATCTCGTCTGTTACTAAGGCAAAGAACGGTGCTATATCTCCAAATGCTTTTTCTGCCTCTGTGGGTTTCATTATTTCTTTATCGAGATTCGATGATGATGTGTTCATGAATTCCCCCTCTAATTAATGCGCTAATGAGTTGATGTGTTGACGTTGGATAATGAGACTAAAGTTTTTCTTATGTTTAAAAAATCAAAATATATGGTAATAATAGTCCTGAAAATCAGGATCAATGTATTAGGAACTTGTCATGCGTAAACCGACGCTAGATTTGGAAGCACTTCGCAGTTTTGTATTAGGTGTTGAGTTGGGTAACTTTGCCGAAGCGGCTGAGCGCTTAAATCGTTCAACTTCTGCAGTTAGCGCTCACTTAAAGAAACTAGAAGCACAGCTTGAGCAACCCATCGTCAAACGATCTGGACGAAGTTTAGTACTGCTTCCGGCTGGCGAAGAGCTGCTTTCCTACGCTAAACGTTTGCTAGCTGTGAACGATGATGCGGTGATGGCATTACGACAACCTAAAGTATCCGGTATTGTTCGAATAGGACTACAAGAAGACTTTGGAGAAAGGTTTTTGACCGATATGCTGGCGCAGTTTAATCGGACGAATCCTGATGTTGTATTGGATGTGCAAGTTTCACGTAATAGAAATTTGATTGAAAGGTTTCAACAAGGAAAGTTGGATCTCGTTTTACTCTGGAATAATACGGAAAGCGTTATTAAGAATACTGAGGTAATTGGTCAATTTCCAATGCAATGGATTGGTGTTCCAGAGGCTCTTGCTGATCCACAAATGCCATTGTCGTTAGTATTATTTGAGAGCCCGTGTTTACTGCGCGAGAGCGCGATAAAAGCGTTAGATGCAAAAGAAATTCCTTGGCGGGTGGCTATGTCTAGTCATAGTTTATCGGGTGTGTGGTCTGCAACAGAAGCGGGTTTAGGCATTACGGTTCGTACTCCAGCCGGTCGTCCTGACTCATTGGTCGTTCTAGA
Organism: Marinomonas sp. BSi20584; assembly: GCF_002792415.1. NCBI lineage: Bacteria > Pseudomonadati > Pseudomonadota > Gammaproteobacteria > Oceanospirillales > Oceanospirillaceae > Marinomonas > Marinomonas sp. BSi20584. The sequence goes on along the minus strand of NZ_KZ454879.1, from coordinate 19,766 downwards.
AAAAGAATGGTTACCAAGGTTGCCAGATCTTATGCTTTGTCTTATGCAAGCAGACGGATTGAATACAGCAGCTCAGAGTTTGAAAGAAACCGTACTTACTGAACTTAAACAGGCATTCCCTCGCTGGGTTTATTAATGTGAGCCTGCTTCTAACCTTCCACTGGCACGCTATTTTTTAATCCGCTGTTAAGTCGATTGACGATGCGTTCTTGGGCGCGTTTTAAAAAGTCACTTTGCAGCGGTTGCGCAAAAGACCGTGCGATGGCGACGGTTCCCACTAAGGACACGACGGTCTCTTCTGCAAGTGCTTCGGCTTCTTGGCTACCACGTTTTTTTAGAATCCCTGCAAGACGGTCAACCAGACTGTCAAAACAAGCTTGATAGGCTTGGCGAACTTTCTCTTCTTTGTGTGCGGCATCGGTCACTAAAAACTCCAATGGCGATGGATGTTCTTTGTCGCTGCGACTCCAGCTTAGATAACGAGTAACCAATGCTCTTAGATGTGTTTCATTGTTTTCGGTTTGCTTGTCATTTCGTGCCCAAAAACCATTGGAGGTAGCGAATTGCATGGCGGCTTCGTACAGGCTGCTCTTACCGGAAAAATGCGCATAAAAGGCACCGTGTGTCATATTGGCTTTTTGCATGATTTGGTTAAGCGTGACGCGATCAAAGCCGTTCGAGCAAAATAGTTTTGCTGCGGCTTGTAATATCCGTTGTCTAGTTTGCTCTTTGTGTCTTGGTGTGTAAGACATAGTTAAAACCTCCTAGGTGAGCTCCTGTATATCCCATTGAGACTCCCAGTATAAATCGGAATCTAAATATTATCTTGATCATATATAGACTCACTTTAGCATGGTGGCTTTCTTTCTGCTGAAACTTAAGAGGGTTATCTCATGTCGCTTAAAGAACGTATTGTTATTACAGGTATGGGCTTGGTTTCACCACTTGGCTTAGGTGTGGCTTCTGTCTGGGATCGATTGGTTCGTGGTGAATCTGGCATTCGTTTGTTACCGACGACTTTGTCGGAAGGGCTAAGCACTCATATTGCGGGACAAGTTCCAAGTCATACGGAACAAGCTAATGGTTTGAATGAATCGGACTATCTGTCACCTAAAGATCGTAAACGTGTCGATCTGTTTACATTATTTGCTCTGGCTGCAGCCGAAGAAGCATTAACCCAAGCCGATTGGCGACCAACGACTGCTGAAGACCAAGAAGCAACCGCAACCATCATTGCAACGGGGATTGGCGGCTTACCGACCATTACTCATGCGCAATCTGTTTTAACAGAGCAAGGTGCTCGACGTTTGTCGCCTTTTACGGTTCCTGCCTTTCTTGCCAATCTTGCGGCAGGTAACGTTTCGATTAAATATGGATTTAAAGGACCGATTGGCACTCCGGTGACAGCTTGTGCGGCGGGCGTACAAGCTATTGGCGATGCAATGCGTCTATTGCGTACGGGAGAAGCAAAAGTGGCGTTGGCAGGAGGTACAGAAGCCTGCATCGATCCATTGTCTCTTGCTGGCTTTGGTGCCTTGAAGGCGCTTTCTACGCGAAATGATGCTCCAGCTAAAGCTTCTCGTCCTTTTGATAAAGATCGTGAAGGCTTTGTTATGGGCGAAGGTGCTGGCTTAGTGGTACTAGAAACCCTTGAGCATGCCTTGTCTCGAGGCGCGACACCATTGGCTGAAATCGTTGGTTACGGCACCAGTGCGGATGCTTATCATCTTACGTCTGGCCCAGAAAATGGCGAAGGTGCTGCTCGTGCTATGCAAACGGCTCTGACCATGGCGGGTATTTCAGTTGATCAAATTGGCTACGTGAATGCGCATGCGACATCTACACCGGTTGGTGATCGAGGTGAGATTAACGCCTTGCGTCGAGTGTTTGGTGAAAAAGTCACAGAGGTGGCGATCTCTTCAACTAAGTCCGCGACAGGTCATTTGTTGGGAGCTGCGGGTGGCGTAGAAACTATTTTCAGTGCGCAGGCGTTAATCACTGGCATTTTGCCTCCGACGTTAAACCTTGAGAATCCAGAAGACAGCATGGCCGACTTGGATCTTATCCCATTGGTTTCACGTGAAAAAAGTGTCGAGTACGTGTTGTGTAATGGCTTTGGTTTTGGTGGTGTAAACGCGGCTTTGATATTGAAGCGATATTGATTTATGAAAAGATCACCGTCCATACAAACAACAAAGCCAGTGTATTTCGCACTGGCTTTGTTCCTTTCTAATGATAATGAGCAACCGTTACGAATTAGATGAAAGTTATGAGTCCATTAATTGGCTAGGCAACCAAGTTACCAATTCTGGGAACATCATTACGATGATCAAGACGAAAAGTTTTAACAGCACAAATGGAAGGATAGATTTGTAAATATCCAACATGGTGATGCCCGGAGGTGCGATGCCTTTTAGGTAGAATAAGGCAAAACCATAAGGCGGCGTTTGTACGGCGATCTCAATGTTTAGAATCATCAAGATACCAAACCAAATTGGATCATAACCCAGCGATACAGCGATCGGCGTAAAGATGGGCGCACACATTAAGACGATGATAAATTCATCGATAATGAAGCCCAGCAACAGCATGATTAATTGGAACAACATGATGACGACGATTGGCGGTAAACCCAAATCTTGAGTGAAACCAGCCACCATGTTTTGCACGCCCATCAGCAAATGGAAGTTACTGAACACAGACGCACCAACAATAATCCACATCGCCACACTGACTAGCAACGCTGCTTGCATCCCCGCTTTTTGTACCATGCGCGGTTTGAAGCGTTTAAAGAAAATAGCTAGAACAATGGCACCAACTACACCGATAGCACCAGATTCTGTTGGTGTCGCGATCCCCATGATGATACTGCCAAGCACGGCAACAATCAGCAGCAGAGACAATAAGCCATCGCGAGCGGTTAGGAACTTTTCTTTTGGAGTTGGCTGTACTTCTGGCACCACATCCATCGGCGCGCGCTTTGGGTTTAACTTACACGAAATCACTACGTAAGCGATCAGCAAGACGATAGTGATAAGCGCTGGAATCAAGGCACCGATAAACATGCGCCCTACTGAGTTCTGCGTAGACGATGCAAACATGATCATCGGGATGCTAGGTGGAATCAAAATACCTAAGCCGCCACCCGCCATAATAACGCCCAATGCGAGACGTTTATCATAGCCACGTTCAAGCATCGGACGCAGTGCGATACTGCCTGACGTCATGATGCCTGCGCCAATGATACCCACCATGGCACCAATCATCGAACATACCACGATAACGCTTATGGCCAACGATCCACGTACTCGACCAATTAACATTTGGCTGGCGTTAAACATGGCATCGCCAATGCCAGATCGAGTGAGCAATTGACCCATGTAAATATACAAAGGGATGGCAAGTAGGATAAAACTAAAATGTGTGGATTCTAGCGTGGTAGGAATAACGTTAAATAACGCATCGCCCCAGGTCATATAACCTATGCCCATCGCGATACCGCCAAGCGCTAAACCAACCGGTGCGCCTAAGGCAAACGATGCTATGATGCAGGCGAATAAAATAGCCGTTAATAATTCGATACTAATCATTGTGCGGCTTCCTCTTGTTCTGCCGGTGCTTCTGGTAATAAGGGTTTACCAGTAATGGCTTGGTGTAATGAATCAATCCAATCGCTGGAAAGTTGCAGAATAAGTAGCACACTAGCGATTGCCATCATTAGCCAATAATGATGCATGTGAGGAGCCCATTCACTTTGACGACGGTAGTTAAACTCGAGTGCTTCTTCAAACTTACCTATGCTCATTTTGCAGACGATAACCATAAAGAACATGGCGAGTGCGAATGAAAATAGGTTAAATATGCTTTTCGTTCGAGCTGAGACTTTGTTGTAAAGGATATCGACATTGATGTGGGCACGTTGCTGTTGGGCATAAGCGCCGCCTAATGCCGCAATATAACCAAAGATAAATAACGAAGTGTCGTAGGCCCAAATGGTTGGGCTATCTAAGATGTAACGAGAGAAAACCTCGAAAGCAACGACAAATGCTAATACTGGCATAAGATAGGAAACGGAATTCCCAATGAAAGCCACCAACGCGTGGACTCCAAGACAATAGCGCCTAATCGCAGTCATTATCATTGTTTTGTACCTGTAAGGATGGATCGAAAAAGTAAAACGGCCTTCTTGGTGAAGGCCGTTTTAGTTATTACTGAGTAGATTATTTCTGCTCTTTACGAAGAACGTCAATCAACTCTTTGCTGTATTTGTCTGCAGCTGCGTACTCATCCCAAAGTTTAGAACCTGCATCTTTCCATGCTGCTTTATCTGCTGCACTTGGCTCAGGGCTCCACTGAAGGCCTTTCGCTTCCATGTCAGCAATTGCTTCAGATTCCCAAAGTCTAGACTTTGTCATTTGCTCTTGAGCGTGAACGGTTGTCGCCGCTTTAACAATGGCTTTTAGATCTGCTGGAAGTTTGTTCCAAGCACTTTGGTTAACGATAATAGGTAACACTTGTGCACCAGCTAGAGGAAGTGGGTACATGTATTTCGCTACTTCAACGTGGTTACCATCGCGGTGGTCGATCATGTTAGAACCGATAGAACCGTCGATTACGCCAGTTGAAAGACTTGTGTAGATCTCAGACCAAGCAAGAGAAACAGGAGAAGCGCCTAGGTTACGTAGGAACTTACCGTATGCGCCTGGCGCTCGGATTTTCAAGCCTTGGAAGTCTTCAATAGAATTGATTGGTTTCTTAGTGATAACGTAAACCGCTGGCTGAATGTAAGGGTCAAGCCAAACTAGACCTTGGTCGCCGTACGCTTTTTTAAGAATTGGCGCCCAGCCTTTTTCTTGAAACAAGGTAGTTAGCTCACCAACATCACTTGTGCCACCAGGTAGGCCAATCTCAACCAAACCAGCTGGAAGTTCGCCTGCGTTCAAAGATTGGAACGTCGCGCCCATAGTAATTAGGCCTGTTTTTACTGCACCAAAAATACCAGAAGAACCAACACCTTCACCGTCATAAAGAACTTGTACCTTGATGCGGCCGTCGGACATAGTCTCAATGTTTTTTGCTAAATCTTCATACACAGCACCGAAGGCAGAACCACGGCTGTATAGGTTAGCGAAGCGCCAGTTATAGTCTGCAGCGTTAGCAGAAGAAGCGACAGCGCCTAATCCAAGGGCCACCGCTAGAGAACTTACAACCAATCGTTTTTTTACTTTTAGTATCGCCTTAATCATTGAGCTACCTCGAGAGCAAAAGTGCATAAAAAAGTCACGCCTTTGTGGTTGTGACACCTTGTACTCGATACTTTCAAAAAGCCTAAGAGCAATAAAGCTCACAAAATCTATCTAAAGTTTTGTGAGCATCAAACAATCCAAAAAGCCAAAATTTGTTATAAATCATATAACTAACTGAAATAGAGTGCACAATAAAGAGGCTCAATGACCTAAATCGGTGCAAAAAATAGATTAGTTGAATGCACCAATAGTGTGAATATTATTGATCTATGATGTTGAAAACGTGCATTTTTTTTGCTTTTTTAAATATGCAGTCGAGTCTTTTGCTTGTAATTTATTACCGCCCCAAATTGGGGCTTCGTGATTTTTAGTGGAAGCCCTTTTCAAGGATTTTGACTGTTAAGCCACGTCAAAACCTTGGATTTGGTCGGCTAATTCTTTGGTTTGGTGGTGAACATTTTTATTTGCCATCTGAATAGATTGAGTGGCACTGTGGTTGTCTTTAATGTCATGGGCAATGATGTCCATGTCTTGTGCCATTTGTGCTGTCGTCAATGCGACCTCTTTAATGGCTTGGGTAATTTCTTGCGTATTGTTCATTGCCTCTAGGGTATTTTGCTCGACTTGATGAATCGTCAAGACAGCGTTTTCGCCTTGCTCTTTACTGCGGCCAACTTTACTTAGGCTCAACGTCATGGCATCAATGACAGCTTGAGTTTCCTTCTGAATGTTTTCGACTTTTTCGGTGATGCTGCCCGAAGCTTTGACTGTTTGCTCAGACAGTGTTTTGACCTCATCGGCCACCACGGCAAAACCTCGCCCTGCTTCCCCAGCGCGAGCCGCTTCTATTGCTGCATTAAGTGCTAATAAGCTCGTTTGCTCTGCCACACCGACGATGAGCTCGATAACCACGTCAATCTCTTTAGACAGCGTACCAAGACGAGCGACTCGTTCATTGGTGTCTTGAATAGTTTCCGCCACGTCGCTGATGCTGGTCATGGCATCACGCATCGCACTCACGCCACTGGTTGCGGATTCATAAGCCAGTTTTGCTGCGCTTTGAACGTTTTGTGTCATGGATTGCACCGTATCTGCGGTGGCGGATATTTCTTCTGTAGAGGCGGCCAGAGTGTTACTTCGATCACGAATACGCTCGCTGCCGCTGACAATGATTTGAATACCACTGTCCAACTCATCGGCTGTGAGCACCAGCTTTTCGTTGCTGTTTATTAAATGACTGATTAACAAGCGTAAACTGTCAGACATTTGGTTTGAGGCAATAAAAAGCTGCTGGAACTCATCTGGGTTGCTTGATTTGAGCGTTTGCTGACGTGAACGCAGTTTGCCTTGCGCTACTTCTTTTAATATCGCTAAAACGGCTTTTAGATTGCGATTTAAAGAGCGAATCACCGTCGACAAAATAAGACCGATCACAAGTGCAAGTAAGACACAAGCAATGACCAAAGAGCTGCGCGCTTGCTTGGCGGTTTCTGATGAGCGTATTTGCGCCTGAGCTAGTAAGGTGTTTTGCAGGTAATTAGCACTCTCATCCATGGCGTGGGTATATTGATTACTTAATGATGCGAGTTCGCTTTGCTGTTCTTTTAAGGTAATAGACAGGGTAATAACGGGCACCAATGCGTCCTCATAGGTTTGGATCATTGGGCCAAATACATCGCCAAACCCGATGTTATCGACATTATTTCTCAGTGCCTGAATAGCAGCCTGTAAATCGGCTTGATGTTCTGCATCGCTGTAAGCAAGAAAGTCTTTTTCTCTCGCTCTCACTTCTTTAAAGCTAGAGGCAAAGCTTGCTAATGATTTGAGTTGTTCAGCTAAGGCTTGTGCGGATTGGTTTAAACGCCCCAGCGCGCCAGTTTCGCCGCTTAACCCGAGGGTGGTTAAATTTTGCAGGTGACTTTCAAGTGCCGATAAATAATTAGGCTGTAAGGCTTGGCTATTCTCTAATAACGTCTTGCCTTCGGCATCGAGTAAATCTGCTCTGATGCTAAATCCAGCGGCGGTCTCGTTTTTTATTCTTACTAATGTTTGGCTGATAGCATTAACATTATCAGGTGAAAGCGTTGCCATTTCTCGTTCAAATTTTAGTAAAGCAATTTCAACGTCTTTGACTTCACTGGTTAGCCTGCTCAGCTCGGTGGCATCGTCGGACGCATTCGACATTTGCGACAAGTTATAAATGGAATAAGCGCCAAACCCCGCGTACCCAATACAAACCAAAACAACAATAGCAATTAGCTTTTGACGAACGGATAACGCGATGGACATATCAACCTCCTTTAGACCCTTTCTGAAAAGAAGGGAAGCAATCAAAATGACAAAAAAGGCCTGTTTATCAAGCAAGACAAACAGGCCAAAATAATGTGCTGGAAGAATGAAATGAAAGGCCAGAATTCGACGCTTTATTTCAGGGTTTAATCAAGCGGATACGAATCATCCTGAATGCATAAAACGTCATCATGAAGACATTTTGCTGCGGTAACCGACCTCTCTTACCTTAAAGAAGCAGAAAGGGGGATGAAAGTCGCATAAATCAATGTAAAGTTAGAGAATCAACGAACTAAATTGCGACGATCATTTATTATCTGCGGCCTGTGCTCGTCGTATCATAGCCATACCGCACATCGAACTAACTATTGTTTGGTTTGCACAGGCCTAGAATAATAAAATGTATGTCAGTACACATGGGGAGAGGCGATGAGTGTTAAAAATTACTCACTGGGGCAAGTCGGTGATTATGAGATCAAACAGCTAAAAGTCTTTAAAACCGTAGTCGATTGCGGAGGCTTTTCTGCTGCGGAAACCTCTCTGAATATTGGTCGATCTACCATCAGTCTGCATATCTCCAATCTAGAAGCGCGCCTGAACCTTGTCTTGTGTAAACGTGGACGAGGTGGATTTTCTCTCACGGAAGAAGGCGTTATCATCTATAAAATGACCGAGAATCTACTCGAATCATTAGATGCATTTCGAACCACGGTAAACAACCTAAATGCCAGCTTAACCGGCAAACTGCGTCTTGCCCTTTCCGATAAAGTGAGCCTTGATCCTCGTAGCCATTTCCCTGAAATGATCCAGCGATTTTCGACTGAAGCCCCAGAAGTCTTGATCACGACTAACGTGTCTTCTATGTCTAACATTGAGCGCATGATTTTGAATGATGAAGCCGATATAGGTTTTATTCCCTATCATCGCAAATTGGACGGTTTAAGTTACGTACATTTATACAGCGACGATTGTTACCTGTATTGCGGGAAGGATCATCCATTAGCCACTATGTCCGTTGAAGACCAAGATGAAAAAGTGGACAAATACCCTGCCACTCACGCGGGTTTGAAACCACATGAAGCGGTCAGCGAACAGATTTCCCAGATGAACCTCACGGCGATCTCGTATTTCTATGACAGCCGCTTAGCCTTGATCCTATCAGGTCGATACATAGGCTTCTTGCCTGAACGCTATGCTGAGTCATATGTTGAGTCCGGACAAATCGTTGCCGTAGCGCCAGAAAACCGTTCTTACACCTTAGGTGTTGCCGTGATTTGCAAGAAAACCACCCAACCTAATAAACCCCGCGAATTATTCCTGAAAGTGTTACATCAGACGGTAGAAGAGCTAATTTCTGCACCTTATTGATGTTTTTTTAATAAGACTGTACCTTATTTTAATTAAGGCCAAGGCAGTGGCTGGTGGTTTTCGGTTTTTATGGGGGCATCACTCTGTCCGTTGCTTTCTTCTTTCATCCAGTCGACGAAGGCTTCAATTCGGGCTTTCCTAGGGGAGTTTTTGGCGTAATAAGCGTGAAATTCTATCTTGGTGTTTAATGCTTTTGGGTAGGCTTGGATGAGGGTTCCTTCATCTAGTTCTTTTTGAACCATAAATTTCGGGCATAAAAAGACGCCGTGACCCGCTTTTACCGCGCTGATCCCCATATACCAAGAATTTACTTCTGCCCAAAGAATGCTTTTATTTCGAATAGGGCAAATTGCCAGTTCTTCAAACCAAGTTTTCCATTGATAAGATGAATCGTCTACTTGAATCATCCAACACTTTAATAAATCAGTAGGTTGAAATAAGCCAATTCTTGCGGCTAATGATGGCGAGCAAACGGGGATGATGTCAGATGAGATAAGTGTTCGTTTAACCGTATCTGCTCTATCGACCGTTAGATGCTGATTATCATCGATACCGACATCTATTTTTCCTGCATGTATGTCTCTGCTCTCGTCTGATGAGAAGAGTTTTACGGTGATGTCTTTTTGACGATCTGAGAAGCGCCATAACTTTGGCATCAACCATAAAGACACAAAGCTTTGTAGTCCAGAGACAAGCAATGTTCCTTCAAGCGGTTCGAGTTTGACGCTTTCTAAGCCTTTTCCAATGTGTTCAAACGCTTGATCTAGATGTTCTGCTAGAACTTGCCCTTGGCTGGTTAGCCGCATATCACGCCCAGAACGATAAAACAACGGCACACCTAGGTATTCTTCTAATAAACGAATCTGCTGGCTCACTGCCGCTTGCGATACATTCAGTTGTTTTGCGGCTTTGGTGTAACTTAGTGTCTGGCTCGCTACTGAAAAATAATGGGCGGCTTTGAGGTGAGTAACGCGATTGCTCATAAAACATCATCCATAAGATTTTCTAATCTAACCTGTAAGAATATAGCATTCGTTTTTACCTCTTTTTGACGACACAATAAAGCTCTTATCAACAGGAGGTGTGAGTATGTGGACGTTATTGTTGTGGTTGAATCAGAAAATTTTAGCAAGTTATGAACGGCTAAAGGATAGACATGAAGTACAAAAAGCCAGACGTATCACCAGAAAGCAAATGGCAACTACTCGTCATTTACCGGCTTACTTGCGTCGTGATATGGGGCTTCCGCCCTATACTGAGCGAGGAGAGACACGATCCAAAGATTCTCAGTAACTTCTCAGATTATCTAATGAATACTGTTGTTTTCAACTACAGTATTCAGCGCTGCAAATAAAAAATCCGCATAAAAAAAGCCACCGTGTTACCACAGTGGCTTGCAGCAAGATCATTCTTGCAAGCGGAAGCTTTGTTTACCAAAAGAGCTACTCAAGTGAGTCGCTCCAATAAGAAGCTTATACAAGCTCTTTAAAGCAGCGTTTGAAGATTTCCATACCTTCGTCAATGATGTCCATTTCGATGGTCAAAGCAGGTAGGAAACGAATAACGTTGCCGCGAATACCGCAAGACAACAGCACTAAACCATTTTCAGACGCTTTTGCAGACAGTTTTTTCGCAAGCTCTGGATAAGGCTTATTCACATCGCCGTCATGTACGAATTCCACTGCGATCATCGCGCCTGAGTTACGTACGTCACCGATAATGTTTGGAAAGTCAGCTTGAAGCGCTTTTAGATGCTCAACAAAACGTTTGCCGATTAGCGTCGCACGTTCGCATAGTTTCTCTTCTTCGATAACATCAAAAACGGCTAGGCCAGTCGCACAACCAATAGGAGAGCCACCGTAAGTGCCGCCCAAACCGCCAGGAATTGGCGCATCCATGATGTCTGCTTTACCGACAACAGCAGCTAAAGGTATACCGCCTGCGATGCCTTTAGCTGTGGTCATAAGATCGGCTTCGATGCCTGCTTGTTCATGGCAAAACATAGTACCAGTACGAGCAAAACCAGACTGAATTTCATCAAGGATCAATAGCATGCCGTGATCGTCACATAGCTTACGAAGCTTTTGTAGGAAGCTTGATGATGCTTTGTAGAAACCACCCTCGCCTTGAACTGGCTCGATAATGATAGCCGCCACGCGTGATGGCTCGATGTCGCAAGTAAAGCGTAATTGTAGATCCGCTAGCGCTTCTTCTTCAGTGATACCTAGGTAGTCATTAGGGTAAGGAACATGAAATATATCGCTTGGGAAAGGACCGAAACCAATTTTGTAAGGGTTCACTTTGCCTGTTAAGCCCATGGTCATGTTAGTACGGCCGTGGTAACCACCGTTAAACGCAATGATGCCAGGACGACCCGTGTGAGCGCGAGCGATCTTCACGCAGTTCTCTACCGCTTCCGCGCCGGTTGTGACGAAGATAGATTTTTTCGGTGTATTGCCTGGCGCCGCCGCGTTTAGCTTCTCAGCCAACGCCACAGCAGATTCGTATGGGCTGACCATCACACATGTGTGACAGAAACGCTCTATTTGCGCCAGTGTTGCAGCTTTTACCTTTGGATGGTTATGGCCCGTGTTAACAACGGCGATACCTGCACCAAAGTCGATATATCGTTTGCCTTCCACGTCCCAAATTTCTGCATTTAGAGCGCGGTCAACATACACTGGTGCCATATTAGCTTGGCCACGAGCGATGGCACTTTCTTTGCGTTTTTGTAGATCAGCGTTTTTCATTTTGTCTTTCACCTTTAGAGCAAGCTCTATGTACATGAAGCGGCGCCAGCACCGCTTGTTAATTTAGATAAGAGAGGTTGAGTAAGGTAGAACCTTACGCCAAGCCGCCCATGCACAAGTATTTGATTTCAACGTATTCGTCGATGCCGTACTGAGAACCTTCACGGCCACTACCAGATTCTTTCACACCGCCGAATGGCGCAACTTCACTGGAAATAATGCCTTCGTTGATGCCCACCATGCCGTATTCCAAAGCTTCAGAAACACGCCAGATACGCGCAATATTTTGGGAATAGAAGTAAGACGCCAAGCCAAATGGGGTATTGTTTGCCATGGCAACGGCTTCATCTTCGGTTTTAAATTTGAACAGCGGAGCAACTGGACCAAAGATCTCGTTAGAGAAAATGTCCATATCTTCGGTAACGCCAGTCAAAATGGTTGGTTCGAAGAACTGCGTGCCAGCAGCCGTGGCTTTTGAGCCGCCGATTAGTGCTTTCGCGCCTTTTGCCATAGCGTCGCCAACAAGTTGCTCCACTTTGCTGATTGCCGCTGGATTGATTAGCGGACCAATGTTGACGCCTTCAGCAAAACCATCGCCAGTTTTGAAGGTAGCAACACGCTTAGCCAGTTTTTCTGCGAAGGCATCGTACACGCCTTCTTGCACTAAAATTCGGTTTGCACAAACACAAGTTTGGCCTGCATTGCGGTATTTAGATGCAATCGCGCCTTCTACTGCGGCATCTAGGTCGGCATCGTCAAACACGATGAAAGGTGCGTTGCCGCCCAGCTCCATCGAAGTACGTTTAACCGTTTGCGCGCATTGAGAAAGCAACAACTTGCCGACTGGTGTAGAACCGGTGAAAGATAATTTACGCACGGTTGGATGGCCTGTTAATACGCCGCCAATAGCTTTTGCATCTTTACCGACAACAACGCTCAATACGCCTGCTGGAATGCCTGCTTGATGCGCAAGTTCAGCCAGAGCCAAAGCACACAAAGGGGTTTCGTCAGAAGGCTTGATGACAATCGCACAACCTGCTGCAAGCGCAGGACCTGCTTTACGAGTGATCATGGCTATTGGAAAATTCCATGGCGTAATTGCCGCCACCACACCAATAGGCTGTTTAATAGTTAATACGCGCTTGTCTTTGGCGAAAGTAGGAATAACATCACCATTCAAACGACGTGCTTCATCTGCAAACCAATCAATAAAAGACGCGCCATAAGCCACTTCGCCTTTCGCTTCAGCAAACGGTTTACCTTGCTCCAAGGTCATCAAGGTCGCTAAGTCGTCTTGGTTGTCCAGAATGAGTTGGTTCCAACGACGCAATAGTGTCGCGCGCTCTTTCGCTGTGCGACCTTGCCATTCTTTTTGCGCTTTTTCGGCAGCTTCAACGGCAAGCGTTGTCTCTTCTGCGCCTAAATCCGCAACATCGATAATGTGTTCGCCATTCGCCGGGTTTGTAATTGCGAAGGTCTTGCCAGACTTGGCTTCTACCCATTCGCCACCAATGTACGAGCGGCTTTTAAGTAGAGAAGGTTGAGATAGTATCGCTGTCATAAAACACTCCAGACTAGACTGCGGAGAATGGTTAGTAAGTGCGCTTCGAAACGCTGCACTTTTAATACCAATCGATAGTAGGCAATGGCTACAGTTTGAAAAATGAGAAGCTATCAACTCAATGTTTGATGTTATTCAAACATTAGGCTGTTAGCGTTAGTGCGAAGGTTTTTAATAAAAGTTGTAAGTGGAGCAATGAAAGCTTTCTGAATGCCAAATGGATTATTTCGTTGTTAAAAATGAAATTGATAGCGATTCTCTTTTGAAATATGATGCGATATCAAAAAAAGAGCCGTCTTATGCTGTTTCGCCATGTATCTATTTATGTAATTTCTCTTTTATTGTCATTATCTTCTTGGGCCTATCCAAGCATTCAAGATGAAAATGGTACTTTTACGCTTCCCAGCGAGCCTAAGCGCATTGTTGTTTTAGAGTTGTCTTTTGTGGATGCGCTTGTTGCGGTTGGTCTCTCTCCAATTGGCATTGCGGATGATAATGACCCTAATAATTTACTCCCAGAAGTTAAGGCGAAACTGAAACCTTGGACCTCTCTAGGAATGCGATCACAACCAAGTATGGAGAGAATTGCCGAACTACAGCCAGACTTAATTATCGCGGATTTTCAGCGGCACGCGGCGGCCTACGATAATCTATCCCGCATTGCCCCAACTTTGCTGCTAAAAAGCCGTGGTGAAAGCTATTTAGACAGTCTTGCGTCTGCTGAAAAGATTGGAATTATTGTTAATAAAAACGCAGAAATGCAGGCAAGGCTTAGCGAACATAAAGCCATCATGGCTAGCTATCGAAAGGTATTTGAAAAAATGACGTCGGTCGGAAGTGTACAGTTTGCGATTGTTAGTGCTCGGGGCATGTGGTTGCATGGGCCAGACTCATACGCTGGCGGGGTGTTAAATGCTCTGGGATTAGCCAGTCCAATTCCTGATGATGGCAACATGCCATATTTAGCCAATAGCCTAGAATTATTACTCAAGGTGAATCCTGATTGGTTGTTGATCGGCTCATATGGTAATCACACGGTCCTGGATGATTGGCGTACTAACCCATTGTTTCAGTTACTTACCGCAGAGAAGAAAAATCAACTTATCAAAGTCTCACCCGAGTTATGGTCTTTAAACCGAGGCATTCTTGCTGCAGAAGGGATAGCTAAAGATCTCAACCGGGTTCTGTCCCCCTAAAATCATTATTTATTAATCTATTACCTCCTCAAATGGCGTTTACCCTGATTCTACTCACTTTATATTTTCTTTTGTAAAACACGTTGCGCAAGTTGCAACGTGCCATTTCTGTTTGTAAATAATAATGATATGTGTTCTTATTATCGAAAAGTAAATGTATGTAAGTTTACTTGTCCTACGCATTTCATCTCAATATTCAATATTTGTGGAAAACAATAATGATAATCAAATCTTTCATTTTGACGCCTTTGGCTGTCGCTATTTCTTTGGCTTCTTTTTCTGCCCTCGCTCAAGACGGTAATGTTGGAGATTTATCTGAATCTGTGCCAGATGAAGTTATTCCTTTGGTGGTTCAAGGTTATAAAGGGTATGCGCAGGAATTACCGACATCGGGTAGTAAATCTGATGCTGAATGGTTAGATATTCCACAATCTGTATCCGTTGTAACGGATACAGAAATGAAAGATCGTGGTGCGGTCAGACTGGTTGACGCATTAGATGGTGTTGCGGGTGTTAACAATACGCTGGGTGAAGGCAGCCGAGATCAGTTTGTGATTCGGGGTTTTGATGCGATTCGAGATATTTACCGAGATGGCTTAAGAGACGATGGTAATTTGCAGTCGTATCGTAGTTTAGCCAACGTAGAACAGGTAGAAATAGTCAAAGGCCCTGCTGGAGCCTTGTACGGACGAGGCTCCGCCGGCGGTATTATTAACCTAGTTACAAAACGAGCCAATGGCGATGAATTTACGCGTTTATCCACCAGCTATGGCAGTAACGATAAGTTCTCAGGCTCAATCGATACGTCAACTAAATTAACCGACACCATTAATGGCCGCCTTAACGTAGAAGTACGTCGTTCGAACTCTTTTGTCGATTATGTTAATTCAGACGATTATTTTATCGCTCCAACATTTCAATTTAAGCCATCGGATGATCATACGGTCAATTTAGATATCGAAGTCATGCATCAAAACCTTGTGCCTTATCGCGGCATACCATCTAAAGATGGCAAGCCAGTGGATGTCTCTCGTCACACATTTTTTGGTAGTAAAAACGATTACCAAGAATCTGACAGCGTTAGAGTAGCGATAGACGATGAGCTTAAGTTTGGTCCTGATATTACATGGAACAATCGAGTTGCCTTTACAAGAGTGACTTTGGAGCAACAAGGCACTCGACAAACCACATCAGCAGTAACCAGTGCCAATACAGTGGCTCAAACGGTGAACGATTTTGGCTACGACCCTCGTACTACGGCGACACTTCAGTCCGAGTTGAAATGGGATGTAGGCAATCAGCAATTATTATTTGGTGCAGATTACAATCAAATCGATATTGATTTGAACTTAAGAAATCAAAGTTTGCCAGCAAAAAGCATTGATGACCCTATAGCAGATAACGTTGCTAGCCCAGGCTTTCCCGCCTCTCGAGAGAATACGACTAAAACCATCGGTTTATATGTCCAAGATATTGTTACGCTAGGTGATTGGTCATTCACCGGGAATATTCGTCAAGATCATATGGATTTAGATCAAACGACAGCAGCCGGTGTTAAAAGTAATAATGACGATGATAAGACCAGTTATCGTCTTGGTGCGGTTTATCGTATTACCGACAATATGTCTGCTTATACAACCTTCGCCAAATCATGGCAGTTACCTTATGGCGGTAGCTTTATTAGCCCTACGCTTGCTGAATTCTACTCCACGAAATTAAAAGAAGTGGGGGTTAAAGCTTACTTGCTTGATGACGCTTTAATGCTAAATGCGGCAGTGTTCCAAATTGATCAAGAGCAGCCTCAAACTGACACGAACGGCTTTATTGTCAACAAAAACCAAGAGCGCCATCGAGGGATCGAACTTGAAGCTCGTGGACAATTAACCAAGCAATTAAGCGCAACGGCTAGTTATACCTACCTTGATGCAGAAGATCGCGACACAGGTAAAAAACCAAACGATGTGTCCGATCAGCTTATTTCTCTAGGCACGACTTATCAACTTAACGATACATGGCGTTTTGGCGGCAGCGTGAAATATGTGGGAGACCGTTACGCTGGTAACAACGAAGCCGTAGATCTAGGCGACTACACCACAGTCAACGCCATGGCGTCTTATCAAACCGGCAAACATCGTGTGCAATTTAATGCATACAACATTTTTGATGAAAAGTATTACCTAGGCTCCACAGATGGCACATCCGGTATCAACTCGATTGGCTACGGCTCACCAGCTGAGTTCATGGTCAGTTACAGCTATGAGCTATAAATCAGAAAATTTTGTCATTCCTACCTCCTAAAGGAAACGTTTTTATATGTTTATCCAAGAATCGTCTGTTTTAAGTAGTACGACATTCCGCTATTCAATTTTGGCCTGTTCTATGATGTTTGGCTTGTCTGCTCAAGCGGCTAGCGACGTGACAGAATTAAAGGCACTTACAGTTAACGCGAGTGTAATTGGTGAATCAAAAGAATCGGACGTAAAAGAATACGCAGGTAGCCGGACTGTTATTTCTGCTGAACAGATGACTAAAACAGCAGCAAAATCCATTGATGATGCTCTACAGCAAGTTCCGGGTGTAAAAGTACAAGATGAAACCGGAACGGGTGTGTTACCGAATGTCTCTGTTCGTGGTTTGAGTGCCAGCCGTAGTGGACAAGCTCAGTTTTTAATGGATGGAGTGCCATTAACACTCGCACCTTACGGTCACACTGGACAGTCCGTTTTCCCTGCAACCTTGTCATCATTAGAGCGTATTGATGTGGTTCGCGGTGGGGCTGCGGTTCAATATGGTCCTAATAACGTCGGCGGTGTGATTAACTTGGTGACTAAGTCAATTCCGAGAGAATGGGAGTCGAAAATTAGCAATAGAATCACTGGATTTGAGCACAGCAGTAATATGCTGAATAACTTGTATTTGCGTACTGGCGGTTGGGTGACGGATGATTTTGCTATACAGGTTGAAGCAAATACTCAAAATGGTGACAGTGCTCGTGATCACTCCGATACCGATATCCAGAATTTCCAAATTAAAACCGATTGGTTAATCAGTGATACCCAGGAACTACAAGCGTTTGTACAGCGTTATGATGCCGATACGCAAATGCCGGGAGCGCTATCGCCACAAGCATATAAAGAAGATAGAACGCAGTCTCAGCGAACCAACGATACTTATGAAGCCGATGCCACACGTTGGCATTTAAAGTTTTTACAAGATTTAGACTGGGGCAACGCCGCGCAATTTGAAGTACTGACCTTTGGTCATCGTGATACACGCAATTTTGTATGGGGTTACAACGGAACTTCTGGCGTAGCTTGGTCTGATCCACGGTTTGCTTCTACTGATATCCGTAACTCGCCTCGTGAATTCAATGTGTTTGGGGTGGAGCCCAAATTATCTGTGGCATTTGGTTCACCTGAGTCAGTGACGCAAAACCTTATTGTAGGTATGCGTTATGTGAACGAAGACATCGATTATCAATTACGCCAAACTTCAATTTCTACAGGTGCGGTAACGGTACCTCGTGATTGGCAAATGGATACGGATGCGGTTGCAGCTTATGTGAGTGATGAAGTTGGTTTGATGAATAATCGCTTGAAAGTCACACCCGGTGTCCGTTTTGAATCGGTTCATATGAATTATCAAGATAATGGTACGACCAAGGAACAGAGAAGCAATCAGATTAACGAAGCCTTACCTGGATTGACGGTTGCTTATAGCTTGACGGATGACTGGGTGTCTTACGCCAATGCACAAAAATCCTTGCGTGCACCGCAGATTTCATCAATCCGTGGCGATGGAAATAAAGACGGCGAATTGTCCTGGAACTATGAAGTCGGCGCGCGTTATACCCATGGACGAAACGCTTTTAATGTTGCTTTGTATCGAATTGATTATAAAGATCAGCTGGAATGGATTGCTGGAGAACAAACCTTTGAAAATGCGGGTAAAACTCTTCACCAAGGCGTTGAGTTATCCGGTCGCTATGGGCCAGAATCTTTGCCTGACTTGAGTTTAGGTTTGGCTTATACCTACCTAGATGCGACTTATGAAGAAGGTGCGAATAAAGGTAATCAGCTGATTGACGCTTCAAAACATCAGCTTTCTTGGGATGCGAGTTATAACTTTGCTGGTTACCAATCTACTGTGTCTGGCTATTACTACAGTGACGCTTTCTCTGATGCGAGTAACACGACTGAGGAAGATGCTAATGGATCGACAGGTAAAATTCCGTCTTATACGGTTTGGAATCTTAACGTCAGCAAAGATCTTTATGAAGCGGGTAAAACCAAGTTGAGTATTGATGTCGCTGTAAACAACGTATTTGATAAGGAATACTACTTCCGCGGCGTTGATACCAGTCCTGTTGGTCGTTACCCTGCCCTAGGCCGTACTTATAGCGTGACAGGTAATCTTACGTTCTAAATGCATCGATCGGCTTAAAATAATTTAAGATATGAGCTATAAAAAAAGCGCCGTTAACCTCACGTTAGCGGCGCTTTTGCGTATAATAGCCCAATCTTCCACACTTTAGATTGTGAAGTGTTTAGGCCGCGAAGGCTTAGCTCACGAAGGAGTAAGAGATTGGCGCAGAAAAGAGCTGTGGTTCGTCAGAGTTTTCCCGATATTATTGCGGCAGATTTGCGTCAGCGTATTTTGTCTGGTGACCTTGCTGAAGGTGAACTCATTCGTCAGGAGTTATTGGCGGAAGAATACGATGTCTCGCGCATGCCAATTCGTGAAGCGTTGAAGCGTCTTGATGCAGAAGGGCTGGTGGTGTTTACCAACAACCGTGGCGCCACCGTGACCAAACATACTTTAGAAGAAGTCGCTGAAATCTTTGATGTACGAATGATGCTAGAGGTGGATCTTTTCACTCGTGCTATCCCCTTGATGCAAGGCGAACATTTTGAGCTCTGCGAGAGTATTCTTAAAGAGATGGAATTGTCCTATCAAAGTGGCGATGTCGCGGCTTGGGGACCTTTAAATGCAAGGTTTCATAGTGCACTTTATGCTGCTTCCGACAGGAAACTCACAAGTAACTTATTAGAGCGTGCAAGCTTACAATCCAATCGCTATGTGAGTATGCACATTGATCAGTTGAATAAGTCAAAAAGCGCCCAGCAAGATCATAGCGATTTACTAATGCTAGCTCGCCAACGAAACGTCAATGCAGCCGCAGACAAGCTCCGCTCTCATATTGAAAATACCAAGTTCCAAGTGCTTGAATGGATTACCGCAGCGCGGCGGTAGCGTCCCTAACCGCTCTAATGTAGGTCGGCCTTCAGGCCGTCAAAAAATCTGATAACACCAAATCCAAGTCCCTGACGCGCTAAAGCACGACCTTGTATCTCTT